>CANJJI010000024.1 GCA_947474545.1 Beijerinckiaceae bacterium
GAACAACGGGCGTATCTGACTTGAGGACTTCCGCCTCAAATGTTGCGTCGGTGACCTTGACTGTCGGCATGATAATTCTCCGGAATCGCGGACCAGCCGCGCTGTCGATGCTGCCAACCTATGGACCGCCTCCGTTTCCGTCAAGGCGCGATCACAATGACTTGTACATTGCAAACCTAGCCGGTGATCGCCAAGAGTGAGGCGTCGAGTCTCGCATCATCAAGTTCGACCACCTCAGGCCCGGATGTCCAGACGATCAGCGCTCTGATCCGCTTATCAGGAAACAGCGGTATCAATGCAGCACGATACAGAGCCATTTGGGTCAGATATTGGGTGGGAATATTGCCATCCCGCCTGGCTTTCCCGGTCTTGAAATCGACGATCAGAACCTCGTGCGCGGTTTGCCCCAGCCGGTCGATCCGGCCGGCGATTTCGATTTCCCCACCCACCCGGCGTGGAATACGCCCGGCGATAGCGACTTCCGCGCGCCCTTGCGGCCCGAAGACCGCCTCCAGCACCGGATCGGAAATGACGCGAAGCGTCTGGCGAACAAGACCCAGGCGCCGTTCAGCTGCAAGTTTTCCGGCTCTTTTTTCGAGAAGGCGTTCAGCTGCGGCCTCCCGCTTACCCGGCTCGACCGCAGGCAGATATTGTAAAAGCGCATGCGAAAGATTGCCTTCAAGGACCGCCAGATCCCGCGCCAGCGTCATGCCATCATCGCCGCCCGGATTCATCTGGTCCGCGGCGGCCAGAACATGCGACGGCCGCAGCGGTGGTTGCGGCGCAAATTCCGCCGTCGCCGCCGTCAAAAGCCAGGGGCAATCTTCGATAGTATTCGCAGCCCTTGAATTTGAAACAGCTTGCGGAAGAAGATCGACCCCACCAATCCGCCTGACATCTCCTCCATCGGGATGACCCGGCACGCTTTCCATCTCCGGGCCAAGCGAATCAGACACCATCTTGTACCAGCATCCCTCAGGCGCGTTTTTGACGCCCAGATAGCCGCATACATAGAGGCGTTCTTCTGCCCTCGTCATTGCGACATACAGCAGTCGCCGGTATTCATCTTCCTGTTCTGCTTTCAATCGATCCATAGCAGCTTTGACCGGGGCCGGATTTTCGGCCGCCCGGCTTCGCCAGACCGGAACATCAATTCCGTATCCTGCGGAAAACTTGATCAGTTGCGGATCGTTCTGTCCCGCCGGTTTGGCGACTGTATCGGGCAAAAAGACAATTTTGGCCTCAAGGCCTTTGGCGGCATGCACAGTCATCACCCGCACAGACTCGCCGGCCGCCTCCATATCGCGTTTGATTTCCAATGAGGCGCCCTGCATGCGATGCAAAAACGCCGTAAGCGACGCTGCTTCACCACGCTCCCATTGCAACGCCAGCCGCAGGAATTCGTCGATCGCATCCCCTGCCTCGCTGCCAAGGCGAGCCAGAATGGCGCGCCGGCCACCTTCAGCCCCCAGCAGATGGGCATAAAATTTGAAGGGACCCGTTTCGCGCGCGGTCAAGCCCCAGGCCGCGATGCGGGCAAAAGCTTCCCTGTCCTTCAACACATCAGATTGCGCCAACTCGGCAAAGAGATTGCGTGTGCGATTGGGAGCAAGGCGCAACAAATCATCGTCATCAAATCCGAACAACGGTGACTTGAGAACGCAGGCCAGCGTGAGTTCGTCCTCTGGCAACAAAGCAGCCCGCCCGGCTGCAACCAGATCCATGACAGCTATATGCTCCATAAGCTTCAGCCGGTCCGCACCCGCCACCGGAACACCGGCAATTTTCAGTTCCCGAATGACCGCGTCAAAAAACGCATTGCGCCGCCGCACAAGTATCAGGATGTCCCCTGCCTGAACCGGACGCGGCACGCCACTGCTATCGTGTACCGTCTCCCGCGAAGCCGGATCCAGCATCACGCGAATACGAGTTGCAATCTGCCGCGCAAGTATGGCTGCAGGGGCATTTTCGGAAAGTCCATCGACAGGCATCCGCCAGTTTTCAGGCAGAGGCCTTTCAGGCGGAGAAACAAGATCCCAGATTTCAACAAGACCCTGCAAACTATCTTTCCAGGTTGTGTGGATCGTTTTGTTACCGTCGTCTATGGACAGTCCCTTGTAGTTCTCTGGAACGGAAAATACCTTATCCACAGCATCCAGGATAATTTTCGAAGATCTAAAAGACAATTGAAGCCTGACATCTTTAAAGCTCTTCTCTGCATTGTTGACCTTCTTGGCGAAAAGTTTTGCATTCTCGCCAAACTCTCTCGGCGCCGCGCCTTGAAATGAAAATATGGATTGCTTTTCATCACCGACAGCAAAAAACGTACGCGCGTGCTTTCTAGCGCTTTCACCCGAAAAGAACTCGTCCGCCAGCGTCTTCAAAATATGCCATTGCTGCGGCGAAGTATCCTGAGCCTCATCTACGAGGATGTGGTCGATCCCGGCATCCAGTTTGTAAAGCACCCAGCCCGCGTCCGAGCGCATAAAAAGGTTCAAGGTACGTTCGATGAGATCTTCGAAGTCCAGGAGATTCTGAGCCTGCTTCAGACGCGCATATCCGTTCAGAACCTCATCACAGACTTTTTGCAAGGCGACACTTTTACGGACGATGCGGGCTGCTTTTACTTTCTCAATCAATGCCAGAACGCGAACTTTTTCATCTTCAAGATCAGCAGTTATTGAATCATCTACGCCTTTCTTGACCATCCGGCCTTTGCGCGGCTCTCCCTCCTTTGTCAAAAAGATATCAAGATAGCTGGACAGCCGCGATTGATCATCTGCAGTGGATTGCGAATAGCGAAATTTTGCAGCAAGTTTGGCGTCGTTTACGCCGCTGGATTCGAGCGCGCTGACGATATCGTTCCAGCGCTTCAGGGAAATACCGCCTGTCAAAATATCCCGCGTGACCGATTCCAGACTCTCGTCTGGCCTCAGCCCCATCCGCGAGCGAAGCTCACGTTCGAATCGTTCCGATTGCCAATCGCTGGCTGCACGCACGGCGGTGCGCATATTCAAAGCATCGTCCAGCAAAACATCAAATGTCTTGCCCGACGCTTCCTGCGCAACAATGCGAACAGCCTGGCCCAGTGGCGAGTCTGGCGAATTCATTGCTGTCTGAAGCGCATGTTCGCGCGCATCTTCCATCAATAAAGTCTGGCGTTCGTCGTCGACGGCTTCAAATCGCGAGGGTACGTTTGCTTCAAATGGAAACAGATGCAGTATCCGCTCACAGAACGCATGTATCGTTTGTATCTTGAGGCCGCCGGGTGTCTCGACCGCACGCGCAAACAACCGGCGCGCTTCATCCAGCTTTATGCCGCCCGTAGGGTTCAGAGCGTGGATTTCCTCCCCTAGACGGGAATCATCAAGCGCAGTCCATTTCGACAGGATGGAAAACACACGCATCGACATGTTCGCCGCTGCAGCTTTCGTAAACGTCAGACAAAGAATTTTCGACGGATCCGCGCCGGCAAGCAATAACCGCACAACGCGTTGCGCCAGTACATGTGTTTTGCCGGACCCAGCATTGGCGTGAACCCATGCCGAACTCTCCGGGTCAGAAGCCATGAGCTGATCAGCCGCCGTCTTGGCAGGAATGGGCCAGCGAGCCATCAGGATTCCTCATCTGTATTCGAGGCCCATTCCTTCACGCGCGCAAGATGATCATACTCGCCGTATTCATCTTTAAATTCGGGCAGTGGCCGCGCCAGATAGGGCGTCTGCGGATCGCGAAACTGATTGGCCAACTCGATCAGGCCATCGAAATGTTCTTTTACAAGCTGGTCAAAGGATTTTTCACTGTTGCCTACGTTTCCTGGCTTGATTTCCCCCTCTTTTCCGATTGGTATATAAAGGGCTCGCGAAACTTGAGTGCCAGATGGAAAGCACTTGAAGGCCCCGCGTTCGATCATGGCCGCTTCCAGCGTCAGTTGCGGTGTAAAGCCAGCATTGATCTGTTTCTTGGTAGGAATAGTTCCGCTTTTGTAGTCTATGATTGTGATCTGTTTTTCACGATCAGCTTCAAGCCGGTCGGCGCGTCCAGTCAGCGTGAATATTGATCCATCATTTAACGTGATTTCATATTTGCCGCTCTGCTCCACCTCAATACGTACAGCAACTTCACGCCGCTCACTTTCCCATTCAATAAATGATTTGAACGAAGCCTGGATATCTGGCCATTTGAATGTAGCGAAGTCCGGATCATTTAATTGTGCAGTAAATATCCTTCGCGCCAGACTGATGAGCCTGTCCAGCGCATTGTCAGGTAACGGGCCGGCTGGATGTTCCAGATGAAAGGCTGAGAATACTTCATGCAATCTGGTGCCGGTCTCGCGCAAACCATCTTCGGCATCCACGGCTTCCAGCGGCTCCAGTTTCAAAATTCGCTGGGCATAGATCGAATAGGGATCTCGCCGCCACTTCTCGATCTGGGTGATGCTTAGCCCTTTGGGGCGCAAGTCAATCGCGGGCCGCGGTTCCGGACGCTTGACCGGTTTCGGCTCACCGGGCGTATTGTCGATATAATGCGCCAATTGGATAAGTCTCTTGCCCCGCCCTTCACACCCGTCCCAAGAATCTCCCGCCAGCGCTTGCAGGCGTTGAATGAACCGGGAGGGAACAGCAGGTGAGCCGCCGCGCTTTTTGGCCCGCGAAAGAATAACTTTAGTTGCGCCCATGGCTTCAACAAAATCATGTGCTGTCTGCCCTATACGGCGTTCGGGCGAACTCAAGCCGAGTTCAGCCCGCATGGGACGATTGAGAAAGGCGTCCGTACGCGCGGCAGGCGGCCATACGGATTCATCAAGGCCAGCAAGCACCATTACGTCTGCGCTGAGAAGCCGGGCTTCCAACAAGCCGAGAATCTTTACACGCGGATGCGCACGCCGCGGACCGCGAACCGTAGCTTCGCGGGATAATATCGAAAACAAGGATGAATAACTGTCGAATGTCAGAGCAAATTCCGGATGATCTATCGCATAGAAAGTTTCAAACAGATTTTGCAATGCAAGATCGTCTTCTCCCGCCAGAACCTCATCTTCTTCGCAGGCGCCAGTCTTCAATGCAGCGATAACACGCGAATGAGCATCAATAAACGCTCTTAGCGTTCCCTCTGATTGCAATGATCGCAAGGGCAAGAGGGCGTCCCGTAAATGATTGAAGAACGTTTCCAATGCTGGCCAATCTTCATCTGCGATTGCGCGTTTCAGACGGTGGGCGTGTGGCTCTTGCGCTGCAGCCTTTGCTATCGCAATTCCCTTTTCAGGCTCGTCCACATTCCACGTTGCTCCCCGCAGCACCGCAATTTCAGCAACAGAACGTAATCGCTCAAATTCGGGCGCGGTATAACCCAAGCGTACGCTGGAATGATCGAGAAGAGCCAGTATTGCTGCATTGTTGCTGCTGGCGCTCGCGCACTCCAGAACCAGCTTGGCGAAAATCCCGGCAGGCTCGCCAGACAAGGGATCCCCGCCAGAATCGTCTGCCTCTATCTTCCAGCGCCGCAATTCGGCACGCACACGCCGGGCAAGATCGCGATCGGGCGTGACAAGCGCCGCGGTCGTTGCCGGATCGACAAGCGCTTCACGAAGAGCAATCGCAATACTCAACGCTTCCATACGTTCATCGTCTGCATCGATATAAGTAACGCCGGCAAGCGATTCCGCCAACTGAGTGACTGTTGTCTGATTTCGCCAATGCAGCCAGTGCTCAGTTGATTCGGCGGGGCGAAGCGCTTCACGAACCAGATCCATACGCTGCTTCAAGAACCTCTCCCGGGCGCCAGTCTCTTGAACATCATCGCGGGAAATTTCCATTACATCGAGTAGCCTGCGCATGGCGGCTTGCGGATGGCCATAAGCGGGCTGCACTTTTTGGCCATCCTTGCCCGTACCGCCAATAAGCGACCAGGTTGCATCATCCATGTCCAGATCGAGACCTGGCAATACAACGGCGCCATGCCGAAGCGCAGCGATCGCAGCAATTAGCTTTGCTGTGGCGAAATTTGTTCCTGTTGAACCTATGACGATTTGTGGACCAGGATCAGGATCCGATTGCAGCCTGCTGATCTCATATTCGATCAATGCGGCCTGTCTCTGCGCCCTGTCTTCCAGTCCGCGTTCCGCAAGATAAGCCGGCCAGGCCTCAAAAGCGATCTTCAGAAATTCAAGTGTAATGCCCCAATACTTATCGAGCCCCTCCGGCAAAAGAAACTTCAGCTGCCCGGGATCAATGCCTTCGATGGTCATTTCGTCGATAAGAGACGCAAGATCGCCCGCGAGCTGATAGGCCTGCGCAGGGGACGTCGTTACCAGCATCGGTTCGTCCGCATTTGTCACAAAGCGGGAACCGTCCACATAGAGAATGGCGTTACGAAGGCTTCTGCCCCAGGCCAGAATCATTTCGGCAAGAACAAGCCGCCGCTCGCCTTCACTCACAACATCAGGCCGTTCGAATAGCAAAGCATCGCTTTCGAAAAACGACGCCGTTTCGCTTTCATCCATCGCGCCCAACGGCACAATCGACGGCAACAATACTGACCGTTGCGTGACCAGCTCCGCTATTTCGGTGGTTAGCGCGCGCGCGGCCCTTCGCGTCGGCACAAAAATTCTGGCCTTGCTAAGTGAGAAAGGATCATCCTTGGCGGGAAAGTCCTGAATGATTTCGCCTGCGAGCAATGCTTTTGCGAAAGCCGGAAGAAACCCAACATCCGGTGATATCGTGAACACGCGCCGGCGAAATGTGGTCATGGGCATTCACAGCGCCGATCTTGCAATGGCTTCTTCTGCTTCAACAATCGTCTCTGGACGTCCCACATGTAGCCACTGGCCATCGAGGCGCTTGCCGAAAAGCCTTCCCTTTTGCGCCGCCTGAAACAAATATTGCGCCAATCCAAATACCTCCCGGGTTTCGCCGGAAAACAGATCAGGCTTTATAATTCCAATGCCGGAATAAACAAAAGGCGCCACTTCTTTCTCTGTACGTTTGGTCAGCCTGCCGTCCTTGTCCATCATGAAATCACCCGGCCAGTCGACGCCAATACTATGCGGCGTGGACGCAACAAGCAGAAGAATGTCCATGACTCCTTCATCCCAGACAGCCGCTAGCTCCTGCAGATTTTGCGAAGGGCCTTCAATCCAGAAGGCATCTGTATTGCAGACGAAAAAAGGCTTTTCGCCAAGCTGCGGCAAAACTTTGCGGATTCCGCCGCCTTGATCCAGAAGCTTGTTTCGCTCGTCAGAAATTATAATCTCCGGCTGCGTGCGCCCACGTAGATGATCGATGATCATGTCAGGGAGGTAGTGAACGTTGACGATCGCTTTTTTGACGCCGGCCTCCGCAAAGCGATCGAGGCTGTGATCGATGAGTGCGCGTCCACCGACTTTCACCAGCGGTTTGGGTAGAGTGTCAGTGACAGGCCGCATGCGCGTGCCCAATCCTGCCGCAAAAACCATGGCAATTTCGGGCATGTGTCGTGAGTTCATAAGCGCGTGTTCCTGCAGATCAGGATCCGGCGCTGAAAACCGCCGGCAAATATGTTTCGTACCAGTTTTTCAACTCTGATAATGCCGGATGCTGAAGACTCTTAGCAAGATAATTCTGAATTCGCGGCATATGCGCAAGATATTGCGGCTTGCGGTCCCGCCGGTTCAGGCGGGCGAAAATGCCCATGATCTTGGTCGCTCTTTGCGCGGCCATGATGGCGTAGGCGCGCGCAAACATAGTCATGTCGAATTGCGGATCACTGGCGAGCCGCAGGCGGGCATAATGCGACAGGAGTTTGAGTTCCAGATCATTAGATACGGTGACCCGGGCGTCCTGCAGCAGCGAAGCCACGTCATAGGCTGGCGAACCCATGACACAATCTTGAAAATCTATAATGCCTGCGCGCTGCAACCCGTTGCGATCGCCGAGCCAGATCAGATTTGGCGAGTGATAGTCGCGCAGCACCCATGTTTTTGGTCCATCAACGACTTCCTTCAATGCAGCCCGCCAGAGATTGATAAACGTGGCCGCAGCGCCTGATGAAAGATGAATGGATGCGTGTTGCGTGTACCACTCGGTCAGAAGCTCGACCTCAATAATCAGCGCATCGATATCATAGACGGGAATGCGATAGGTCTCCTCGCCAAGCGCAATTGTCTCGGGCAGTTGCGAGCTGTGCAATTTTGCCAGCACCGCCACAGCTTCGGCGTATCTTTCGGGGATCGGTCCCTTGGCGTCGATAACCGGATCGCTCCCAAGATCTTCAATGATCGCAAGTCCGGTCTCCAGATCGGCGGCATAAATTTCCGGCGCCGATAAATCCTGAGCGCGCAACGCTTCGGCGATCGCGACAAATGGGCGGATGTCTTCTGCAAGCCTCGCTATCGCGCTATAGGGCTTGCCGTAGCGCACAGGCGGGCCATCAGGCCGCGGCGGTGAAATCATGAGGACGGCGCGTTGCCCATCAGGTTTGAGCAACCGCTCATAGGCGCGGCTGGAGGCGTCTCCGAGCATGAAGCTGCGTTTGGCGTCAGCCCAGCCAGCGCGAACCAGCAGGCGATCAATTCCCTTGGCACGCGCCAGTTTTTGCGCAAACGCGCCATGTCCGGTGAGCTTTACACGCCGCCATGTATCGCCCTGCGCCGGTTCGACAAAGAAGGCAATGTCGAGTCTGTCCGCCGGGAGCTTGTCGCCAGCGCGATCCGGCCATTCGACGATGACCAGGGCCCCTTCCGAAGCCTCGTCCCAGCCCAGTTCCACCAGCTCGTCTGCAGACTTGATGCGATAAAGGTCCGCATGAACCACGGGAAACGATGGACCATTATATATTTGCATGAGCGTGAAAGTCGGACTCGGCGCTTCCAGGTTTTCATCGCGGCAGATATGCCGGATCAGAGCTCTTGCAAAGCTGGTTTTGCCGGCGCCCAGATCGCCGGAGAGCGTGAGCAGATCACCCGAAGTCACGAGATCTGCAACGTGTCGCGCAAGCGCAGCCGTCGCCGCTTCGTCGGGAAGGTCCAGCCACCACACCGATGAATTCAGCACTTCGTTCTCTCCAGCTGTGTCCATGCGGTGGCGCTGCTCCATCATGCGGTTTGGCTGGCCTCAGACGGCTTTGCACCGTTTTCCGGAAAGATGCACGTGACGGCTGTGCCTTCGCCGGGAGCTGAATCGACGGTGACCGTGCCACCATGAAGCTCAACGAAAGAACGAACGATGGAAAGACCAAGGCCCACGCCGCGGTGGCGCGAACCAACGGTTTGGCTCTGGAAGCGATCGAATACGTGGGCGATAACGTCGGCAGGTATCCCACGGCCTTGATCCGTAATCTTGAAAACCATCTCACTGCCGCGCCGCAATGCCGCCAGCGTAACCGTCTGCCCCGGCGAAGAAAACCCTATGGCATTGGACAGAAGGTTGAATAACACCTGTCGAACTCGATTGGCGTCTGCGTGAAAGACGCCAATCTCCTTGGGCACGACGACATTCAACTTGATATCGGCTTCGGACAATCTGTCCTGTACGCCCTCGACAGCGGAGGCGATCGTTTTTTCAACGTCCACGTCCTGCAATTCAAGTTCCATCGCATCGTTGTCGATCGTCGCCAGATCGAGGATGTCGTTGATGATGGCAAGCAGCGCAGCGGAAGATTTCAGCACGTGACCAGAATATTCGCGCTGCTTCAAATTCAGCGGACCCACGCTTTCGCTGCCAAGCAATTCCGCATAGCCGATGATATTTGTGAGTGGCGAGCGCAGCTCGTAGGAAACATGATGCACGAAATCATCCCGCAGCCTTTGCGCTTCCTCAACAGCCTGCGCATGTTTCACGTCAGCTGTTACATCCGTGAACGTAAGCAGGGTCGCGCCATCCGAAAGCGGCGCCGTCGTTGCGTCAAGAATCAGATCGCTATTGCAATAGATGCGAAGATCGTAACTGGTGCGCGTATCATGCAGACCCGCAACGATTGAGCGCAATTGCGACCAGTTTCTTGCATCCAGATCAAGCGGCATGCACAGGTGCAAGACTTGATCGATATGCGGCTCGTCAATGAGACTTTCTTCATCAAGCCGCCATTGGCTGGCAAATGCCGGGTTGTAAAGCTTGAGCCGTCCATCGGGACCAAAGACAGCCACGCCCTCTTTTAACGTGTCGAGCGTTTCACCTTGCACGCGGATCAAAGCGTTATACTGGGATTCTATGTGATAACGTTCGGTCACATCATCATAGAGATAGGTTATGCCGCCCTGCGGATTGGGATTGAGAACCGCGCGTAATGTCCGCCCGTCCGGCAGATGCCAGACCTGTTCGGACATATCGTTGGAGTGATAGGCGGCAAGGAGCGATTCCTTCCAGCTGCGGAAATCGACCTGCTCGGGCAGCCTGCGTTGCGCCCTGAGATGATCGAGTATTTCCGAATCTGTCGGGCGTTGATCGAGAAACGCTGCATCGAGTGACCAGAGCCTGCGATATTCCGCGTTATGAAACACCAACCGTTTCTTGCCATCGAATATGGCGACCGCTGTTTTCAATTGATCAAGGGTCCGGCCGTGTGATTCCATCTGCCGCCCGAAGTCGCGCCGCACTTCTTCGAGTTCAGCAAGATCACGGGCCATCCCCGCCGAGCCGCCTGGTGCGGGGAGATCGAAAATCTCCATCAGGTGACGCTGACCGGCGACAACGGCTGGCAGCCGTGCGTGCCAAATTTCGCCTTTCGCACGGTGTTCCAAGGCCAGAGCGCGCGAACCTGCATCGAGCAATTCGCTGCCTTTGACGATGGCTTCATGTCCATCTGCAGCCTCTATCGCGCGGGCGAAGGCAGCATTGGCCCAGGCTAGCTTGTTATCCTGATCGCGGATCCAGGCCGGGTCAGGTATCGCATCAAGGAGCGTCTTGAACGTCTCCACATCCGTCAACGCCTTCGCGTGGCGTTCGCGCAATTGTGTCAGTTCAAGCCGGTGGCCGGATACGTCGCGCACACGCATGACAGCCCGCCCGCCAACAGCGCGGCCCTCTGCCTCCATGTGTCTGCCAGCGATGCTCACCAGCGGCAGGCGAAAGCCTTCTCCGCGGCTGCGTAACCGCTCGACACATTGCTCAATCTTCTGGGCGGAGTCAGGGGTAAGCCACGAACCAAATCCAAGGACCCGCCGGGGAACCGGAACGTCCATGACAAGCGACAGATCGCCCTCGATATCAGGTTCGCCCGAAGCGGAACCCCAGGCAATGACGATCTGCGGTTCGGCAGATAGAAAAAGATTAGCCCGATCAAGCGCGTTGCGCGTTGTCGTGAGGTCTGATGTCAATTGTTCTTCGCGCTGCGTCCATCTGCGCCGCCCCGTCAGGTGTAGAATGGCGGTGCTGGCCGAGAATATGACAAGCGCGACAACGACCGATACGCCGGCAATACCCTGCGTATCCTTCATCGACTCAAAGGCCGTCAATCCTTCCGCCGCCAACGCCGGGTCAGCCGTCAGCATGACGCAAGCCGTAGCGCCGGAAATACGCATGTTACAAAGTGAACTCAGCGTCCAACGGTTCGCATCTATAGATGCGAACGGCCAAACGTTACCAAAGCGACGCCGCCGTCTCATGCTTTGGATCCCGTCTCAAAACGTTATGTGTTCGCAACTGCGGCGTGGCCTCCGCGATGCGAATCAGCTCACTGTATAGTCACCCGGCAGGCCTGAGAAAGTAGTTAATCAATTAAAACGCCTCCGATTCATTTAAGAACCGGAGGCGCATGAGTTTCATACATCATCTAGTGGCTTCCAATCAGAAAGCCACTAAGCGCAAATCAATACCGGTAGGTTTCCGGCTTGTAGGGACCCTGTTGCGGCAGGCCGAGATAAGTTGCCTGCTGATCTGTCAATGTGGTGAGCTTCACACCGATTTTTTCCAGGTGCAGACGGGCGACCTTTTCGTCCAGATGCTTGGGCAGCGTGTAGACCTTCTTGTCGTAATGGCCAGGCTTTGTCCAAAGCTCGATCTGCGCCAGCGTCTGGTTCGTGAACGAAGCAGACATAACGAACGACGGATGACCCGTGGCGTTGCCGAGGTTTACGAGGCGCCCTTCCGACAGCAGGATGATGCGATGGCCATCGGGGAACGCGATCTCGTCGACTTGCGGCTTGATGTTGTTCCACTTGAGATTCTTCAGGCCAGCGACCTGAATTTCCGAATCGAAATGGCCGATGTTGCAGACAATCGCGCGGTCCTTCATCTTGCGCATGTGATCGACGGTGATGACGTCCACATTGCCCGTCGCCGTGCAGAAGATGTCGGCGCGCGGCGCGGCTTCTTCCATCGTCACGACTTCATAGCCTTCCATCGCCGCCTGCAACGCGCAGATCGGATCGATTTCGGAGACCAGAACGCGGCAGCCCGCGTTGCGCAGCGAAGCAGCCGAACCCTTGCCCACATCGCCGAAGCCGGCAACCATGGCGACCTTGCCGGCCATCATCACGTCTGTGCCGCGGCGGATGCCGTCGACCAGTGATTCCTTGCAGCCATAGAGATTGTCGAACTTTGACTTGGTCACGGAATCATTGACGTTGATCGCGGGCCAGAGCAGCGAGCCGTCCTTTTCCATGTTGTAAAGACGATGCACGCCCGTGGTGGTCTCTTCCGAGACGCCCTTGATGGCGTTGGCGTTCTTTGTATACCAGCCGGGATGCGTCTTCAGGCGCGACTTGATCGCGGCAAAGAGCACTTCTTCTTCTTCATTGCCGGGCTTGTCGAGGAAAGCGGTGTCACCGCCTTCGGCGCGCTTGCCCAGATGGATCAGCGAGGTCGCGTCGCCACCATCATCGAGAATCATGTTCGGCGTGCCGCCATCAGCCCATTCGAAAATCTTGTGGGTGTATTCCCAATAATCCTTCAGCGATTCGCCCTTGGTCGCGAAAACAGGCGTACCAGCAGCAACGATAGCGGCGGCTGCGTGATCCTGGGTCGAATAAATATTGCAAGAGGCCCAACGCACGTCCGCGCCCAGCGCCTTGAGGGTTTCAATCAGCACGCCAGTCTGAATGGTCATATGAAGCGAACCGGCGATGCGCGCGCCTTTCAGAACCTGCTTGGGGCCATATTCGGCGCGGGTGGCCATGAGGCCCGGCATTTCGGTTTCGGCGATGTCGAGTTCCTTGCGGCCGAAAGCGGCAAGCGACATGTCTGCGACGGCGTAATCGTTGTCTTTAACGGTCATGATTTTTCCGGTGAAGTTCTGGAGTGGCCGGAAGGGCCAGCTTTTAAACCGAAGGCTCTATAACAGCGCCCGGCGCAAGATGCAATAACGATATAAAGATAAGTTTATGTGATTTAAGCTAATCTGCGAAACCCAAGAACATTTTTTGAGCCGGCCTGGCGAAATTTCAATGTTCTGGCGCGCAGTTCTCCTCACGGACCGGGTCTCCGCAGACTTATGGTATTATTCCTATTGACAAAACTATTCCTAATCACTATGTTCCTGCTTTGTTCAATTCAAACGGCCCGCTATGGACATTCCCAAAGCCATCGATCTCAACAAGACCCTCCTCGCCCGCATCATCGCGGGGCTCTTCACCTTGCTGGGTGGGGGAGCTGGGCCTGCGCGGATTTCCATAGAATTGCATCGCAGGATTGTACGGGTGCTTCGTCCTGCTGAATCAGCCGTGCGGCGTTTGATCGTGGTTTTTGCGAGAATAACGGGGGCCAAAGCGCCGCCGCCCCGGCCACAGGCGCAGTCGCGTTCTGTTCCCTCAGGGCTTGCCCGCACGGGGACGGGAAAAAAGCGCCAGTCTTTCCCGCTTTTTGATCCCCGGCAGCGGTTCTGGCGCCAGCGCCCAACGAAAAAAGCCCCCGCCGCGCTGCCGCGTATTATTTCGCTCACCGATGAAGGACTCCGCAGGCTCAGGGAGAGCCTCAATGCTCCGCCTGTAGCAGAGAAAAAAGTACAGGATATCAGCCCCCTCAATCTGCTGCGCCGTCTTGAGGCCGTTGCCGGCGCACTCAACGATCTGCCGCATCAGGCCAGACGTCTCGTCCGCGCACTGGCCAGACGCCAGAGCGTACCGAAATTGAAATTCAGAACGCCTTTGCGGCCGGGACGCCCGCCGGGCAACCGCCAAAAACCTCGTCTGGAAGTCGATCACGTCTTGCGCGACTGCGACTGGCTCGCCCGCAATGCGTTGCCGCCTGACACATCGTAAAAGCCTGGGCTGTTGATATTCAGGAACGTTGCAAACCCGGACGCGCAAGACAATCCGGGATCGCGATGTCGTGTTCCCTCTACACGAGTCCAGCGTGCCATTCTGCGGAAGACAATGACTCAGCAGCTTTGTATCCGGCTTAGTAGGTTTAGTTTCAGCTCCCCACAATCAGCGAAGCCCCGATATTGATGGTCAGCGCCAAAAGTGTCGTATTGAAAAAGAATGTCAGCACGCAATGCAGCAGATTCAGCCGCCGCATGGCCCGGGACGTAATTTCGACATCCGCAGTCTGGGACGCAACGCCGATCACGAACGAAAAATAGAGAAAATCGAAATAGTCAGGCGCAGACGTTCCAGGAAACCGCAGCCCGCCACTTTCCGCCTGGGCAGACGCCGCAACACCAGCCCTCTCGATAAAAAACTCATGGGCATAATGTTGCGCGAAAACGGCATGGATCAACGTCCAGCTCGTCACGATCGTCAGGACGGCCATCCCTGCACGCAATTGCTGCTGACTCCCCTTGAGCGAAGCGAGCCCCCTCAGATCCAGAAAAATGGCTGTAAAAGACGCTGCGACCGCGATGATGACCAGAAGAAGCACGAACGAGCGGCTCTCGTCGATCATCGCCGCGCGGGCACGGATGGAGTGCTCCGTTGCCCGCTGCATCATAGAGGCGGTGATTCCAAGATAAAGCACAACGCCAAAATTCCAGCCCGCCAAAGATGGGCTGGGCCAGCCGAGTCTGGCAAACGCCAGCCAAGCGGCAAAACCCGCAATAACGCAGACCAACATACGCACATGACCCGCGACATTGCGGAGGAATTTACTTCGTTGCCAGCGGACCCGATCATGCATAGGGAAATCTCAATGCCCCAAATTGCTTTGCCTTGTGGCTTGGAGCCATCACAGACACGGATTATTCCCCTCCAGGCAAAAGTCCACAGCCTTCAATTCTTGATCTGCAGATCGAGTTTCTTGATGACCGCAGTCAATATCTCCCGGTCCGCTTGCAGGATCTTTGCAAACTCTTCGGAAGAAACCCCCGAAGGATTATAAAATACCTTTATTATGCGTTCGCGAATGTCGGGCTGCGCAATGACTGCCCGCAATTCAGCCGTGATCCTGTCGAGAATGGGCTTGGGAACACCAGTCGGAGCAAACACGCCCATCCAGGCATCGACGGGCATATCCGGCGTTCCCGCTTCGGCAACGGTGGGAATATCGGGAAAGCCGGGCCAGCGTTTTGCTGACGTGATCGCGAGCGGGATTACTTCGCCTGCCTCTAATTGGGAGGCGATGCTGCCAAGGGCAATTGTCGCAACATCCACATCCCCGCGGATAACAGCGCTGAGGGCTTCCGGAGTTCCGCGAAATGGCACATGCACCATTTTTGAGCCGGACTGATCAGCCAGCATCTCCATCGAGAGATGCCCGATTGTGCCCGGGCCTACAGTCGAATACGAATATTTGTCAGGGTTTTTCTTCAGCAGCTCGCGAAACTCGCCCATACTTTTAACGCCGAGCTTCTTGCTCGACGCGACGACGCTGGGCGTCGTGCCCATGATGGTCAGAGGCACGAGCTGGGCAGCCGGATCGAATTTCACGCCTGGCATTGTCAGGGGATTGACGATGATCGGCGCAAATCCCGACACCAGCAATACGCTTCCGTCAAACGGGCCTTTGATCACCGCATCGACACTAATGTTCCCGCCCGCGCCTGCCTTGTTTTCCACGATGAATGGCCGGCCGTGCTTCTTCTGCATGGCTTCCGCGACAACCCGCGCAAGCAGATCGGCGGCAGATCCGGCTCCAAAGCCTATGACGAAATTGGTCTGCCGTGGCGGCCATTCCTGAGCCGCGGACCCGCCCGCTATCAAAATAGTCAAAGCAAAGGCCCCAACCAGCGAAGCTGAATTCCGAAAGATAGGCATTGCGTTTCCTCTCACAAATGGCCCTTCGAGGGTCTTGTGCCGGATATCAACATGGCCGTGCATTGCGGGCAAGCCGGATGCAGGCGTATTGCCGCACGCCTTCGCAAGTGCAATCATCCCGCAAATCGCCGGGCGGTCCCGGCCTTGTCAAAAAGTGGTCAGAGGGAGAGCGCATATGCGGAAGTTTTTCGCGGGCATCTTATTGCTTGCATGCACGGGCGCTGCCATGGCGCAGGGGCAATATCCTGATCGTAGCGTCAAAATCATCGTGCCAACCACGCCCGGCGGCGTGACAGACATTCTTGCAAGGGTCATTGCAAATGGATTGACCCCAACCTGGGGGCAGACCGTAATCGTTGAAAACCGCCCGGGCGGAGCGGAAATGATCGGCACAGGAGCGGTCGCAAAATCTCCGCCTGATGGCTACACGATGCTCGTGACGGGCTCTTCTCCCATTACCGCCGCTCCACATCTGCAAAAACAAATGCCCTACGACCCCATGAAAGATCTGATGGTGATCGCGCTGCTGGGACAAATCACGCCTATGATGCATGTGCTGGATTCCTTGCCGGTCAAAACCGTGCAGGATTATATCGCACTGGCAAAATCAAAGCCGGATACGCTGAATTATGGCTCGATGGGCATTGGTACATACCCACATATTGCCATGGAAGATTTCAAGCAACGCACAGGAACCCAGATGCAGCATATTGCCTACAAGGGCGCGTCGGTTGCAGCCTCTGCCCTGCTCCGCGGCGAAATCACGATGTTGATCGTCAATATGGGTAATCTCGATGAACACGTGAAATCAGGGAAGGTCAGGATCATCGCAGCAGCTGGCCCACAACGCGCAGCCATGCGCCCGGATATTCCCACGATTTCGGAATCGGCGGTGCCGGGCTTCTCCACCGGTAGCTGGTGGGGCATGTTCGCGCCGGCGAATTTACCAACCCCCATTGTTGAAAAAATTCGCGCGGACGTCGCCAAAACGCTGGACTCAGCGGATGCGCGCAAGCTCTTTGAATCCAACACAATCGAACGCATCACGACGCCGCCGTCCGAATTTGCAAAATTTCTAGCTGGCGACCTCGCCAATCAGGGCCGCCAAATCAAGGCCGCCAACATTCAGCCGGAATAAGCGGGGACATCATGGCGCATCGCATCGATACCCATCATCACATTTATCCGCCCTATTACGTGAAGACTGAAGAAGCCCGGCTAAAGATCACCACCCATGCCCTGTTTCCAAAGGTTCTGGCCTGGACCCCGCAGCTGGCAGTCGACGCAATGGACAGGAACGGGATCGCGACGTCCATTCTTTCGGTCTCATCACCCGGCGTCTGGTTTGGCGATGATGCCGCCGCACGCACGCTCTCGCGCGAATGCAATGAATTTGCCGCCAATATGATGCGTGACTTCCCCGGGCGTTTCGGTTCCTTTGCCATGCTGCCGCTGCCGGATGTGGAGGGCAGTCTGCGCGAAATCGAATATGCTTTTGACGTCCTGAAGGCCGACGGCATAGCGTTGATGTCCAACGCCAACGATATGTGGCCGGGAGATCCAAAATTCGCGCCGGTGTTTGACGAGCTCAACCGCCGCAAGGCCGTCGTTTATTTTCACCCGACTGCGGCAAGCTTTCTGGAAGGCGTCATCCCCGGCGTTCCCTCGCCAACAATCGAATTTCCCTTCGATACGACGCGGGCGATTGTCAGCCTGCTCTTCAGTGGCACGCTGATCCGTTGTCCCGACATCAAGTTTATTTTCTCCCATGGCGGCGGCGCATTGCCGATGCTTGCCGGGCGCATCGTCGGCCTTGTCGGCAATCGCAAAGATCTCGCGGAGAAATTGCCTGACGGCGTAATGCCCCTGTTTCGAAAACTTTTTCTTGATGTGGTTGGGGTCTATAGCCGGTCCTGTTTTGAATCCGTGCGCGATGTTGTGGGGACGTCCCAGCTCCTGTTCGGCAGCGATTTCCCGTTTTGGGCCCCGGAAACTGCAGTCAAAGGGATATCTGACCTGAAACTGGAAACAACGGACGCGGCAGCCGTAGAGCGCGGCAATGCGCTGAAATTGTTTCCCCGGTTGCAGCGCTGACTTTAAGGGCGGCGCAACACAAGAAAGCTATTGGAGGCCCATTCCCGGGCCGAAACCGGGGATGGATCGACTGGATCTTTCCAACCGCTTGAGCGCAAGTAAAGCTCCGGCGTTCCAAGAGGTGCAAGACCCGCCAGAAGTTCGCTTTGCGGAACGCACGACGGATATTTTGCATTCCAATCCTCGTCGGAGCCTTCGCCGCTGCGCAAAATTTCATTGATGATCAACAAACCGCCAGGCGACAGAGCCTCCATGAGCCGCTTGAAAATCTCGGCGCGTTGACTTGCCGGGAATCTGAATATGCACTGGCATATCAGCACCACGTCATAGGTGTGTGCCGGCTGAAAAGTCTCTGCACCCGAAGGCTCGAAAGCGAATGCAATTTCAGGAGCCGCCGCCCACAAACGTTCGGCTGGCGCCTTGTACTTGCGCGCAACATCGACGGCGCAGGCGTGTTGGACTGGCGCTTTGCCACTCAGCGCCGCCAGAAACGAGATGAATCCGATGCCAGCCCCCACGTCCAATATGGAAGCAGGCTCCCGTTCTGCCGCCGTTGCAATGACTTGCTTCAACGCCAAAGCACGTTGTGCGCCGCTGACGATGAAGTAGGTCAATTCCTGGGCGGACATTTCCCCTGCCTTCGGCCCAGCCGCAGCCAGGCTCCATTCTGCTTTCAGCCACTGGGCCAAACGCGCAACAATATCACTCGAAAATCCTGTCGCAGCATGACAATCAAAAGCGATTTGTGCACGCCCTGACAACCCATGCGCAAACTCATGCAATGCGGCCACAAACAGGGGATGCATATTCTCCGTGATCGAACGCCCGAGAATTATTTCCGGCGCCTCTCGCCTGCCCGGCCATGAATTCAGGGATTGAAAAATATCGCTGATCTCTCCTGCAGAATTTGTAGTAGACGGCCCGCTTCGTTGCAGGACAACAATTTTTGGCGCTGGAGATCGCACATACCCGGACGCAGCGAGATCACCGGAAATATCTCCCTCGGTTCTACACATCAGCAGCGCCTGAAAACTATCGCCGCCGCTATCAACCGAAATTCCAGACACACTGGCTCCGTTCAAAGTTCGCTTGATTCACAGTATCGCGGAGTTCTAAACTTCCAACGAATATGACATCGCCAGCCGCAACTTCAAATCACAACAGGCGATGCGAGAGGAAACCATGCCGGCTCCCTATCCCATGCTCGTAGAAACCAACGTCGCCATTCCCATGCGGGACGGCGCAGAGCTTCGCGCAAACGTCTATCGTCCGGAAGCACCCGGCACCTTCCCTGTGCTGATGACCTTCGGCCCCTATGGCAAGGATGTTCCACTCAAGCAATTCATGCAGGAGGCCTGGGACCGCCTCAACGAGACCTACCCTGAGGTCCTCGCCGCGTCGTCTTGCAAGCATCTGGTTTTCGAACGCCCCGATCCGGAAATGTGGATCCCCGATGGCTATGTGCTCATAAACGTGGACTCACGAGGCGCAGGCAAATCGCCCGGAAAACTCGATCCCAATTCTCCCGCCGAGTTCCGGGATTTCTTTGACGCCATCGAATGGGCGGGTGCGCAGGGCTTCAGCAATGGCAAGGTAGGCTTGCTCGGCATTTCCTATTATGCAGCCTCGCAATGGTTCGTCGCGGCGATGAAGCCGAAATATCTCAGTGCAATCTTGCCGTGGCAGGGCACTTATGATTTCTACCGCGACCGCACCCGCCTCGATGGCATCTATTCGGCCGGATTTTTGAAGCGCTGGTGGAACGCCAGCGTATTGCGCAATCAATACGGCAATCCCAAAACCAATTGCACCGATATCTATACTGGCGAACGTGTGACCGGGCCGGAAAGCCTGAGTGACGAACAGCTCAAGGCCAATGCTTCCAATTATCTCGAGGACGTTCTGGCCCATCCGCTTAACGATAACTTTTATAAAGAAAGAACCCCCGACCTTTCAAAAATCGACATCCCGGCCCTCGTTGTGGCCAACTGGGGCGGCCTCGGCCTGCACACCCGCGGCACGATTCGCGGGTTTATGGGCCTGGCTTCGAAAGATAAATGGTTGAAGGTGCAGGGCGGGTCCTATTTCCACACGTTCCTGCAACCGAAAAACGTCTCCCTGCAGAAGCGTTTTTTCGATCGTTACCTCAAAGGCGTTCAAAACGGCTGGGAAAACGAGCCCCGTGTCGAAGTGCAGGTCCGCGCCCCCGGCGATTCGATCAAGCGCACCGCGCAAGCTGCGAGTTGGCCGATTCCAGAGGCCAAATTCACAAAATACTGGCTTGATGCTGGGTCCAAAACAATTCTGATAGACGAACCCAAGAGCGCCGCGAGTGCGAGCTATCCCGCCCTTAGCGAAGGCATCACTTTTTCGACCCCGGCTTTCACGAAGGAAACCGAGATCGCGGGCCCCGTGAAGGCCAGGTTATATGTATCGTCCAGCACTGCCGACATGGACATTTTTGCAACCATCTGCGCTTTCGATTCTGCGGGCAAAGAGATGACATTCATCGGCGCGCCAGAACCCAAAACACCGGTAACCCAGGGGTGGCTTCGCGTTTCCCAGCGCAAGCTCGATCCTGCCCAAACCCTCGAATATCTGCCCTATTATCCGCACGATGAACGCCAGCCACTGAAACCCGGTGAAATCTATGAGGTGGATCTGGAAATCTGGCCCATGGCGCTGGCCCTGCCACCGGGCTCAAAACTCACTCTGACCATTCAGGGCAAGGATTTCGAACGCGCGGGCGAAACCGGGCCCATGCGCGGCGTCGCCTGGTTCACCCACGACGAGCCGCGCGACCGCCCGCCGGAATTGTTCCACGGCACGAACACTCTGCACACGGGCGGGGCTCACCATTCATATTTACTGCTGCCCATACTGGCCTAACCGGCTGTCTCGTCCTATAATTGTAATCAGAAGGATTGCCCGCGATGTTTTCGGAAAAGATGGCGCGCGGGTGCGACCGGGAGTGAAGTATGAAGTTCGGATTTTTCGGCGGCGCCAATTCCAAACGTGGCGGCGACAATGCCGACACCAGTGATTATACGCGCGTCATCGATATAGTGACCGAGGCCGACCGCCTCGGCTATCACGGTATATTCATGGTCGAACATCATTTCACCGGCATCGGCCAGGTTTCAGCCACACTGAACATGCTGAGCTTTCTGGCCGCCAAGACCAAGAAAATCCGGCTCGGCACAGCAGTCACGGTACTTCCCTGGCACAATCCCGTACTGGTCGCGGAGCAGGCGGCCACGCTTGATCTCCTATCCGGCGGCCGTCTCGATTTTGGCGTCGGCAAAGGCTATCGCGACAATGAATTTGAAGGCTTTGCCATCCCCAAGGCCGAGGCCGACGAACGCTACCAGGAATCCCTGTCCGTCATTCTGAAAGCCTTCACCTCGGATCAACGCTTTTCTCATCACGGCAAATACTGGCAATTCGAAAATATCCTCGTCGAGCCGCCAACCGTACAAAAGCCACATCCGCCGATCTGGATTGCCGCTGGATCCGACGACTCTATCCGCGCCGTCGCCAAATCCGGCCACAGCGTGATGTTCGACCAATTTGCCAATATCGCCCGCACCAAAGAACGGCTCGATATCTGGAAGGAAGCCTGCGCCGAATGCGGGCGTGAATACGATCCAATGCAGGTGACTGTTGCGCGGGGCATTATCATTACGCGAACCCAGCAGGAATACGAGGCGGCATTGAAGACCCGCAAGGAGGGACTGGCAAGATTCGCCTCCAACTTCGGCGATCTTCCGGGCCAGGTGGGTAAAACATCCCGTCAGCCGCAGAGTTACAGCGACACAATATTCGAGGAAGAATCGGGCGCATTGATCGGCGATCCCGCGCGCATCATCCAGCAGATTAATGTGCTCAAGGAGATTGGCTTCGAATACATCATCATGACCATGCCGCAGAAGGTGGAGACTGTGCGGATCTTCGCGGAAGAAATCATGCCGCGCGTGCAATCCCTCGCCATCGCGGCAGAATAATCCGCGCTGTCGCTATTGGGGACTCCTATGAACGTAAATGTTGCCTCACCTGCCGTCGTCACCACAGACAAGGCTATGCCGTTCGAAGCCGAACGCGTCGGCCGCCATCTCGGCGCGGAGATTCATGGGCTAGACCTCAAGCAGGGCCTCAATCAGGCGACCTATGAAAACCTTTTGGCTGCACTCACCGAACACAAGGTCATCGTGCTGCGCGATCAACATCTGAACACAAAGCAGCATGTGGAAATAAGCCGCATGTTTGGCGAGTTGGAAGTGCATCCCTTCAGACCGCAGGGCGAGTTTCCAGAAATCCTCGTGCTCGACAATCACAAGGATAATCCGGTTCTTTCCACCGACGTCTGGCACTCGGATACGACATTCCGGCTCAGGCCAACTAAATATACCATTCTGCGCAACCAGATCCTGCCAAAGCTCGGCGGCGACACGCTATGGTGCGATATGGAACAGGTTTATCAGAGCCTCAGCTCGCCTTTCCGCGCGTTCATCGATCCCCTCAAAGCCTGGCATGACTTCAAGAACTTCAGGGTGCTTTTCAAAAAGACGCCGGAAGATCAGGAACGCCTGCGCAAAATGGAAGAGCTTTATCCCAATCCATTGCATCCCATGGTGCGTACCCATCCCATCAGCGGCCGCAGGTCGCTCTATGTGAACCCGCAATTTACGTTGCGCATAGACGGGCTCAACGAAGATGAAAGCGATGCCGTTCTAAAGGTTCTTTACGAGCCGGTGCATACGCCTGAATTTCAGTTCCGGCTGCGCTGGACCGAAGGCACACTGATCATGTGGGATAACATGTCGACGCAACACTATGCGGCAAACGATTATTATCCAGACCGCCGCCGTATGGAACGCACAGCGGTGTGTGGCGATATTCCCGTTTAACGTTCGATCACAGACTTCGACCGTTCGAGAATGTTGCGGGGAAATTTCGAAAACTTTGTAAGCAGAGCAACAATCTCGTCTGCCGGCACTGGGTCAATATCAAGCCCGGCCCTGTTCGCCTCTGCCAGAAACTCCGGATCCTTCAAGGTCGCCACGAAAGCGTCCCGCAAAGCTTTCAGACGGTCTTCGGGAATGCCCGGCGGCGCCGCATAGGGGCGCGACAACAGCAATTGCCCAAAGTGAAAATCAAGCACGCCGCGATCTTCCTCTGTCTTCGCATAATCGAACACATGCGGGACATCGCCATATTCCTGGGATTTTTTCGGTCCGACCTGCATGACGAGTTTCAGATCACCTGACGTGACTTCGCGAATCCACGACGTCTTGATCGATGAAGAAAACATGCCGCAACTTCCAGCAACTTCACCACGCTGCATCGCAAGATTGATGTCACGCGAACCCTGATAGCCATTGATGACCTTGATCTTCGCACCGAGCACATTGGCAAGAATCTGCGGGTGCTGCGACGTGATCGCTGAAGGCGCGCCGCCGCCAAACACCGTTTCCTTGGTCATCACTTCATCCCAGGAGGTCGCATTGCCCGGCCTGCGCCACACACCGCAATAAGACGCTTCCTGCGACATTGAACCGAGCCATCCGAACTTCAACGGATCGAACCGGGCCTTGTCATTATTAAGAAAGGGCTCCACTGCAACCGATGACGCTATGATGACAAAAGCTGTGCCATCTTTTGGCGCAGCATTGTACATGTGATTGGCAGCAACCAGCGATCCTGCGCCCGGCATGTTCGATGCCACGACACTTGGGTTCCCGGGTATGAATTTTCCCATGAACCGTGCAAGCACACGCGAGTTTGCATCATATCCGCCGCCGGGGGGAAACCCGACGACGACGCTGACAGTCTTGCCGCGATAAAAATCCGCAACTGGTTGAGCGAATGCCGGCGCACTGGCAGAGCCTGATGCCAGTGCCGCAAACAGAAGCAGATATCTCGTAGGTCTCATCGGCAACGTTCCAAAACCCTTAGGACTACATCTCGCCAAGCAGATGACCGACACCCGCTTCCCGTGCCCAGAACTCCCAGCCACGTTTCATGGCCACGGTTTCCGTGTCAAGCTTGAGCCGCGCTTCGATCTCGCCACGCGACAGCGCGATATATTCGCCCAGCTTCATTGCATTCATCAATACGCGCGCGTTGCGCGGAATGTAGACGGCGAGACGAACCAGATCGTTGATCGACCGTCCTGCACAGACGAATCCGTGACCGCGCATCAGCGCCAGACGATTGCAATCCAGACAACGAGCGAGATCACGGCTGTGGTCCATATTCGTCACAAGTAACGTGGTCTCTTCGCCGAATTTGTCGGCGATATCCCAGACGGGAACATCATGTCCCATATCCCCAACCGCATGAATAACCGGCCGCAAACGAACTTTCCTGGAGATCGAAAAAGGCAACAAATCCTCGGCATGCGAATGCAGGACAGCATGCACGTCGGCACGCTTCTCATACACACCGCCATGAATGAAACGTTCAAGGTAGGGAGAACGCTTGTCGCCATCCGCAGGCGTGCCATCGAGATGGTATTCGATGATGTCGCTCTCCTCGACCAATGCCGGACTGAGCGAGCGGGACAAAAAATATTTGTTAGGGTCATGCGGATGCCGCATGCTGACGTGGCCATAAGCATCCAGAACGCCCTGCTGCCCAAGAATGCGGTTGGCGATAACAACGTCGCGCTTGACCCGTGTGATGGCGTCTATGCTCATGGCCTTATTCCTTTACTTCAATGAACAAATCCTTCAGCGAAGGCTTGCTGGCAATCATATGATGACGGTGCATCAATTCGATAGCTTTCTCAAGCGCAGGCCGGTTTTTTTCAAGCCCGTACGGCCAGGGATCGCCACCGAACACTTTGGCAATTTCATCTATGTCATCATAGAGAAAAGGCAGCATATATTTCTGCGCGCCGGAATAGCACGCTTGCTCCCATGCCAGATTTTTTGCGGCGTTGAACGCGTCATAGAGCGGTTGCGCGATCCACGGGTTCTTTTCGTAAACGCTCTTGCGGATTGCAAGCAGATGCATGATCGGATGAATCTTTGTGCGTTGAAAAAACTCGCGCTCAACCTCGCGAAAATTCGGCCAGAGACGCACGACATTGGGATCGGTATAAAGCTCTGCTGGATTAACGCCACCGATAATCGAATCGATCTCGCCTCGCGCCAGCAATTGCCCGAGTGAATATTGTGTCGTGTTTTGTTCGATCTTCACAGGCTTCAGAAGTGGCGGCGGGTTGGGATTGCCGTGTGAGCCTGGCTTTTCGACGGCGCCCTGCACCCAGGTCACACCGGACAAATCGACGTCGTAATCATCTTCAAGCACGCCCCGGCACCAAAGCGCAGCACTCATCGTATAGAGCGGCACACCGATCCGTTTGCCCGCAAGGTCTTTGGGAGTTTTGATCCCCTGGTTCTTGTTGATCGTGATGAAGCTGTGCCGGAACACTTTAGAAGGAAACACAGGCAAAGCGACAAAGGGATTGTTTCCGAGCAGCGTCATCGCAATATGTTCAGATGAGGAAAATTCGGCCAGATCGAATTCGTCGCTCGCCATCACACGGTCAAACAACAGGCGCGGAGAATAGCTTGAATCAACTTCCAGATCGATCCCCTTGGGAACCACCTGTTTAAGACGCAATGGCTCGATACGATCATAGGCTCCGCATGCAAACCTTAGTTTCAAATCAGCCACGTTTCTCTCCCCTATTGCTTCTTTTTGGCTTGTTGAATGATTTCCCACAGACGTTGCGGCGTTGCCGGCATTGGTACGTCGCGGATATTGAACGGCGATAGCGCATCCACGAGCGCATTGGCGACAGCCGGCAACGCGCCGACGCAACCAGCTTCGCCCGCACCTTTGACACCAAGTGGATTGGTGTTTGTCGGCACGGGATTACTTTGAATATGCACGTAGGAAAAATCCTTGGCGTGTGGCATCGTGTAATCCATAAAAGACCCGGTCTGTAAGTCGCCGGTCTGCGGGTCGTAGCGCAATTCCTCCATCATCATCTGGCCAACACCCTGCGAAATGCCGCCGACAATCTGGCCTTTCAGCAACAAGGGGTTCATCACCCGGCCAACATCATCGACGACGCAATAATTAACGATTTCAGTCTCACCCGTGTCTTCGTCAATTTCCAGTTCGACGATATGGCACCCGTTGGGATAATTCGCCGCCTTGTTGTTATAGACGGCGCTGGAATTCAGCCCCGGCTCCTCCCCATCGGGCAATTGGTTAGGCTTTGAAGCCATCAGCACGACTTCTTTCATGCTGATGCTGCCGCCAGTCTTCTTGGCCTTGAACAGGCCTTCTCCATACTCGACATCTTCAGGCGCGCTTTGAAGCGCATGGGCCGCGATCCGTTTCGCCTTTACAATGATCTTGTCCGCCGCCATCACCATCGCACCGCCGCCGATAGCTGAAGTACGTGAACCGCCCGTGCCTTCGCCATAAAATACGATATCCGTATCGCCCTGCTCGTAATGAACGTCTTTGGGATCGACCCCAAGCTTGTCACACACAAGTTGCTTGAACACGGTTTCATGGCCCTGTCCATGCGATACGGAGCCGGAGATCAATGTCATGCTGCCCGTGCGGTCAAACCGGATTTCGGCGCCTTCAATTCCCGGCGACGCCGCTTTCTCAATTGAATTGGAAATACCGATACCGCGATATTTGCCGCGATTACGCGCTTCTGCACGGCGCGCCTCAAAACCTTTCCAGTCTGCCATTTCGAGGCAGGTATCCATGTTCTTTTCAAATTCGCCGCTATCATAAAGAAAATTCAACGCCGACATATATGGCAACATGGCAGGAGAAATCAGATTGCGCCGCCGCAATTCGACAGGATCAATTTTGAGTTCACGCGCTGCGCAATCCACCAGCCGTTCCAGCACATATGCGGCTTCCGGCCTCCCGTTACCGCGGTAAGGACGCATCCAGTGCGTATGCGTGAACGCTGCAGTCACATCGATATGAATGCCGCCAAATGTATAGACACCTGCCAGCGTACCAAGATTGCTGATTGGTCCGCCTTCCGAACCCGGCTGCACATAGGCGCCGAGATTGGCGATTGTTCTAATCCGCATGCCCAGAAATTTGCCGTCTTTGTCGAGCGCCAGATGCGCTTCGGTCACATTATCGCGCGCCGCTGCATCTGAAAGGAATGACTCACTTCGAGTTGCAGTCCATTTAACCGGACGTCCGATAATCTTGGCCGCGAGCAGTACAAGGCCAACTTCATTGAACACACCCGATTTCATGCCGAAACTTCCGCCGATATCTCCGGCGACGACACGCAATTTGCTTTCGGGAATACGCAGCGTTTCCGCGAGCTTTTCACGAAAGTCCAGCGCACGCTGCAATGTTGTGTAAACAGTGTAGCGATCGGCGGCCTTGTCATAAACGCCGATGGAGCCACGCGGCTCCATGGTCGCCGCCATCACACGCGTGATGTTGAATGTCTGTTTGACGACGTGATCGGCAACTTCGAACGCAGCATCCGTCTTTGCTTTGTCGCCTTCAATATGAACGTAGCAGATATTATCCGGATTATCGGCATGAACAACAGGCGCACCCGGCTTGAGAGCGTCTATAGCCGTCAGCACCGCCGGCAAGGGCTCATATTCGACATCGATCAGTTCGAGCGCATCCAGCGCCTGATGTTTTGTTTCCGCAACAACAAACGCGACATAGTCGCCGATCCAGCGTACGCGATCCCGGGTCATGCCGGGCAGAGCGGGGCGGTACATAGGTGAGCCGTCGCGTTTTTTCTTGCCGGTCGGGCGAGGCAGATCGTCATAGCCAGAAGCATCCCAGTCTTCCCACGTCAGTACAGCGAGAACACCGGGAGCGGTCTTTGCTGCGGATGTATCGAGTTTCAAAACTTTTGCATGCGCATGTTTGGCGCGCAGCACAACGCCCCAGGCCATATTCGGCAGGGCGAGATCATCGACATAGCGTCCTCCACCGCGTAGCAATCGCGGATCTTCAAACCGTGTGACAGGCTGGCCCAGTGCATATTCACCCATAATATCCTCCGGTCCTTTGTTCAGGCACGATTGGCCCTCAATACGAAATCTGCGCAGCGCTCGCCGATCATGATCGACGGCGCATTGGTGTTACCGCTTGTAACTTGCGGCATGATCGAAGCGTCGGCAACGCGTAGCCGTGGCACGCCCCGTACACGCAGCTGATTGTCCACGACAGCCATATCGTCAGACCCCATCCTGCAGGTGCCAGCAGGATGATAGACGGTCTTGGCAACAGTACGAATGTGATCTTCGATCACAGTATCGGCAATTTCTTCCGGCCCGCCGGGCGTCAGTTCCTGTTCGATCAGCCGGGCCAGCGCAGGTGAACGGAAAATCTTGCGCGCCAATTTCACACCGCGGATAAGGGTATCGATATCCTCCCGCGCATCTAGCACATTTGCATTGAGCAGAATGGGATCGGCAGTATTGGACGAGCGAAGTCTTACGCGCCCGCGTGATTGAGGCCGGAGCACACAGGGATTCACCGACATGCCGTGGAACGGCGGCGGGGGCTTGTCCACATCGCCGCTCAAGACCGGGATGACATGGAACTGTACGTCGGGGCGCCCGGAGCCTGACGTATCGATAAAACCGCCGGTCTCGATCAGATTGGAATTGAGGATGCCTCGTTTGAACAACACATATTCCAGCCCATGCCTGATGGCGCGCAGACCCCGGTCCTGCCCCCAGAATCCCCAGGGTACATTGAGTTTAGCATAACAGGGCGCGCCCACGTGATCGCGGAAATTTTCTCCAACGCCCGGCAAGTCACGCCGCAGGGGAACGCCAACTTCAGCCAGATGCGCAGCAGGGCCAATGCCATTCAAGAGTAGTATCTTCGGGCTTGCCAGCGCGCCGGCGCTTAAAATCACTTCTTCTTTTGCACGTGCCGTAATTTTCTCTGTTCCCGCGCCACGATAACTGACACCGGCAGCCGCGCCATTCTCCAGCACGAGTTCGTCGACAACCACGCCAGTGCGCAGCGTCAGAAGCTTGTTGTTGCGCACCCGCGCGAGATAAGTCGCCGCAGTGGATCCACGTTTGGCGGCGGATATTGTGTTCTGATAAAAGCCGGCGCCTTCCTGTTTTGCACCGTTGAAGTCGTCATTAAAGGGGACGCCTGCTTCCTGCGCCGCGCGCAGGAAGGCGTAGCCTACGGGATTACGATATTTGGAATCGCTGACCACCAGCGGTCCGTCAGTTCCGTGCAGAGGCCCGGCCAACCTCTCGTTGGCTTCACTCTTGATGAAAAATGGCAGGACATCCTCATAGCCCCAGCCCGAGCAACCGGCATCGCGCCAGTCGTCGTAATCCTGTGCCTGGCCGCGGATATAGATCATGGCGTTGACAGACGAGCCGCCGCCGACCGTCTTCCCCTGCGGCACGAAAAAAGGGCGGCCCTTCAACGCAGCTTCAGGCTCGCTTTGATACATCCAGAAGCGTTTGGTGCCAATCAACCTGAAAAACATGGCGGGTATGCTGACCAGCGGCGAGTGCTCCGGCGGCCCGGCTTCCAGCGCCAGCACGCTTTTGCCTGCCTCAATCAGCCGGGTGACGACAGTGCAGCCAGCCGAACCCGCCCCGATGACAATATAATCGTAGGTTTCCATGCCCGAATTCGCTTCTTCCCATGCCCACCGCTGACCGGGGACCAGATTTTTTCGCGCTGCTTTGCAAGTAGCGCTATCTGGCATAAACCATCATCAAAGCCACCGGAAGAGCAGTTTGATGTTTGATGCATTGCGTGGGTTCTTGACCAATCTGGTTTCTTCAGCCGCCAGCCGCCGCCACTTTGACGAAAACGATCATCGCCTGGCCGCCGTCGCCTTGTTGATCCATGTCGCCGATTCCGATGGGGCATTTGACGCGCAGGAAAACCAACGGCTGCGTGAGATCATCAAGGACAGGTTCGACCTAGACGCAGCAACCGCTATCCAGCTCGTACGTGATGCCATGAAAAGCGACCGGGAAGCAGTTGGCATCGACCATTTCGTCAATATCCTCAAACGTGTCCTGGACGACAATGGGCGGCTCAAGCTAGTTGAAATGATGTGGGATATAGTTTTCGCCGACGGCGAAGCCAGGGAGACTGAAGAATCGGTCGTCTGGCGCATCGCAGCCATGTTCGGGATCGGCGAAAAGGATCTGGAAACCCTGCGCCGCAGCCGCTCGCCAGGCCATTGGCCGGACTCCCGCCCATGACCGCGCTCCCGGTCCTCATTACCGGAGCATCTGGAGGAATAGGCGCAGATCTCGCCCGGATCTTTGCTGCAAAGGGCCACCCGCTGGCTCTGGCCGCCCGCAACCGAACAGCTATGGAATCACTCGCGAATGAATTGGAGAGTTCTGGTGGACGTAAACCGGTCATAATTGCGTTGGACCTCGCCATCCCGGACGCTCCTGGCCTGCTCGCTGATGCGCTGAAGGCTGAAGGGTTTGAACCGGCCATCCTGATCAACAACGCCGGTTACGGCTTGAACGGGCGAGTTTCCGCGCTAGACTCGGGCGAACAACTTGGCATCATCGATTTGAATATCCGCGCCCTCACCGCCCTGACCCTGAAATTTTTGCCTTCCATTGAAAAATCCCATGGCCGCATCCTGAATGTAGCTTCCACAGCAGCCTTCCTGCCCGGCCCCGGCATGGCCATCTACTATGCCAGCAAGGCCTATGTCCTCTCGTTCAGCCAGGCGCTTTCGCAGGAAATGGAAGGACGGAATGTGACAGTGACCGCACTCTGCCCCGGCCCTACTGCCACTGGCTTTTTTGATCGCGTCGGCGGCCACACGGCAAAACTTAAAAAATTTGGAATGATGGACGCCATGACAGTCGCACAAGCCGGATATGACGGTCTGATGGCAGGACGCCGCGTCGTTGTCCCTGGCATGATGAACAAAGTCATGACCAGCCTTATGCCGTTTGTCCCTCGCAAACTCCTTTTGCGCGTGATGGCGCGCATACAGATGGGAAAATAGGCAGGTTGAAGAACAAGAATGCTTGACGCTGAGCCCCCGAATTCCGATTTTAGGGTCATGAATCAGAAGAACAGCCAATTTTCATCCGCAGGAAAAATCCTCGTGGTCCTTCATCAGGAGAAGTCCACCCCTGGCCGCGTCGGGCTGCTACTGTCCCGCATGGGTTTCGACATCGTCGAATGCCGGCCCCGTTTTGGCGATCCGCTGCCTGAAACAATGCAGGATTACGCCGGCGCCGTGATATTCGGCGGCCCCATGAGCGCCAACGATTCCGACGATTTCATCCGCCGGGAAATCGACTGGATCGGCGTCTCGTTGAAAGAGGACAAACCCCTGTTGGGGCTCTGTTTGGGCGCGCAGATGATTGCCCGTCATCTCGGAGAACGTGTTTACGTTCATGAGGAAGAGGGCGCAGAAATCGGTTATTATCCAGTTCGCCCAACCGAGGCAGGACGCGCATTATGCCAATCCCCGTTTCCGGAAACTGTCTATCAATGGCATCGTGAGGGATTTGATCTGCCCGGCGCCGCCACGCTACTGGCCGAAGGCGACATGTTTCCGGTGCAGGCGTTTAAATACGGAAGCGCAACAGCGCTGCAATTTCATCCCGAAGTCACCTATATCAATATTTGCCGTTGGACGACCATGGCGGGCGAACGGATGCACGGCAATGGCGCGCAGCCGCGCAAGGCACATGTCGATGGATGGTTCCAGCACGACAGACCCATAGCCCGATGGACCAGCGAATTTCTGCATCGCTGGAGCGGTCTTAATCTGCCCCCGCAGAAACTCTGACGTGATCATGGCGGCGGTATGATGATGCCAGCAGCCTTGAAGCGTCTGAAAATTTCAAAGCGAAGATCGCTGCGTGTCCGGCCCATATGGTCGACATCATCGACAAAGCAGCGCAAATCGAAATTCAATGTGGTATTCGCAAATTCAGTGAACAAGACACTCGGGCCTGGCGCTTCCAGGACGTGCGGATGCTTCCTGGCGCAATCGAGCATTATGTCGCGCACATCTTCCGGATCAGATTTGTAGTCGACTTTTATTTCCAGATTGAACCGTCCATTCCTGTCCATCCGGACCCAGTTCTTGACGACTCCGGAGATCAGGTTCGAATTCGGCACGATGACGGTCTGGCGTTCAAAAGTCTCGATTTCGGTGGAGCGCACATTGATGCGTTTGACGATGCCTTGATCTGAACCCACGACAACCCAGTCGCCTACTTTCACCGCCCGCTCCCACAGTAAAATGAGCCCGGAAACAAAATTATTTACGATGGATTGCAGACCAAAGCCGATACCGACAGACAACGCGCCTGCAACAATTGCAAGCTTGTCAAAACTGAACCCAAGGTAGGCAAAAGGCAGAGCGATGGCCGCAAGAGCGCCGGCATATCCGGCGCTTGTCGTAATCGAATTCTGCAAGCCTGAATCCAGTTCGGTGCTGGGCAGATAGTTTTTTTCCAGCCAGCGCTGGAAAGCGCGGGTGGCGATAAACCCGGCGAAGAAGAGCACAATCGCGATGACGACGCCTGAAAGAGAAAAGCTCAAGGCGCCAAAACTGAAGCCAAAGAACGCCGCTTGCAGCGTATCGAAGACACTGTTGGACTCCACGCCCCACGGCGCAAGAATTAGCAGGATGCTGATGAAATAAATCAGAAGCGAAACGAGGCCGGACAATAAAATCGAAATCTGTTTCAGAGCCGATGGCCGCACACCCAGGGCAGTCGAAGCCGCCTGCGCAATTGTGGATTCAGGCTTCATGAACTGGCCAATCACTTCGTTGGCAAGTGTATAAAGCAGGTAAGCGACTACCAGAATAAACGTCACCCACATGATCTGGGTCAGCATGAAATTGGCAAAATTGATGTAACCAAAAATATTCGCGCCGATAACCCCGATAATGGCGGCCCAGACTGCCAGCCGCCAAAACGAGAACCAATCGCGCTTCTGCTCGAGGATTGGACCTGTTTCAAAATCAAGTTGTTTGCCTGACCGCGCTGCTCCAAACAGCGAGTGGGCCATGAGAACGGCCGCCCCCATCGTAAGAAGTGAGCGGGCGGCAATTGAAATATCAAGCGGCGCCGTCACGATTTGATTGAGGGATTCCATCAACCTCAATGCGGCAACGATCGACACAAAATTCAGCGCCAACCTGTTGTAGCGGCGGGCCACGTCATCATGAAGCGGCAGCAACCGCCATTCTGCACGGCCCGGCGCGAACAGGCCGCGCGCCAATCCGACACACAGCGAGATCATACGCACTGCTTCCAGAACAGCCACAATAAAAGGCAACACATAGGGCGTGATGAGGTCGAAAGCCTTGAGAATTTCGACGAACGCCATGGCGACGGCAATCGGCAAAATCGCAATCGTCAGGGCTACCCAGATGGCCGCGATCACCCTTTGAAATTTTGGAACCGGTTCAGTACGTGGCTTTCGGGTGACGAATCGGCGGACGAGATAACGCAGGGCGGAGTATGCGCCAATCAAAATGAAAACTGCGCCGGCGAAGCGCAGCAACCGCGCGCCTTTTAGCCTTTGTTGTACCCTGTCAAACCAGTCCGAAAGGATAAACGTGAACGTTCGCGTTACACGCGGCATAGCCTGAGAAGCATTGTACCAGACCGTCGGATTGAAAGCGCTGGAGGTCGGCTTGAATATTTCTCCGAGTAGCAATTCACGCCGTGCATTGGTAATTTCACCCCCCACCTGCGTAAGATGCACAGAGAGAACCCGCGCACGCTTGATCTGCGTATCCAGCTCGTCAAACGACTTTTGGTTCTCCGCTCGGGTCTTTGCGGCTTCCGCCGATTCCGGCGGCTCGTTGGCCGCAGGCTTGGCTCCAAGCTGATCGAGGCGTTGTCGCGCAGCCTCAAGTAGCGGCTGTAGATCTTCAAGGATCGCCTGGTTGTCGGCCGACAATGGTTCAAGCTGCGTTCGTAATTGGAGCAAGGCGGAATCATCAAGATCGTTGTCGCGGACAGATTTGGAAATCTCGTCGATCTTGGATGCAATGGACGAAAGCTTTTGCGGCACATCCGGCGTCTTGTCCTGCGCAAGCACATGATAACCGGCCGCCAGTGAAATGATCAGGAATAGGGTGCGTAGAAAAGCTTGCAAGTCAGGCTCCGTCAGGCTTTCTGGCTGTCAGCGAGTTTGTTGGCACAGGATCTTCATAGCTGTGAAATTGGCCTTGCCAGTCTTCAACCTGTTGCGATGAATTTTGGGGACTAACTGGAACATAAGTCGGCCCTACTGGCGACTTGCCATGCCCGCCTGGAATATCGAGCACATATTCCGGCATAGCCAATCCGGATAGACGCCCGCGCAACTTTCGCATTAACGCCTGACCTTCCTGGATGGTTGTGCGGAAATGCGCCGTGCCCCGTGCAAGATCCCCGTGATGCAGATAATAGGGCTTGATTCTGTTCTCAACGAATGTGCGCATTAAAAGCGCCAGAACATCGGCGTCATCATTCACACCGCGCAACAAAACGCTTTGCGAGACCATTGGAAGGCCTGCATCAATCAGCCGGGCACAAGCCTCAAGCGCGCGCGCACTCATCTCACGCGGATGATTGGCATGGAGTGCAACATAAACGACTTTGTGCGACGATTTGAGCGCCGTGATCAATCTGTCATTGATCCGGGCAGGATCAACCACTGGAACGCGCGTATGGATGCGGATGATTTTCACGTGATCGATAACGGCAAGTTTCGCCATCACCATGCCCAGCCGGCGCGGCGAAAGCATCAGCGGATCCCCTCCCGTCAGGATAACCTCCCAAATTGCGGGCGTGTCCGCAATATACGCGAGCGCCTTCTCCAGCGCTTCCGCTGAAAGCACCTGTTCCGCGCCCGGCCCCACGGTCTCCCGCCGAAAACAGAAGCGGCAATATACCGGACAGACAGAAAGCAATTTCAGCAGCACCCGATCAGGATATCGATGCACGATGCCTTCGACAGGAGAATGCGTTTCATCCCCGATAGGATCGGCAAGCTCGTGAGTGGCGCTTTCCAATTCGCGCTCGTCGGGCACGAACTGGCGCGCGATGGGATCATCGGAATCGCCGGGATCTATGAGCGCCACAACTTCCGGCGTCAGCGCCACCGCATAACGCTCCGATACATTGGCGAGGGCGGCAATGCGCGCAGGCGCAACCAACCCAGCCGTGACCAGATCGCCAGCCGTGCGTAAACTTGCCCATGTCTCTATGCGTGAATCGTCCGCCATATCGCCTGTCTAAATCATTTTGTGGCAAGCTTCAGGCAATAAGTGGCGGGCCGGGTCAGTTCTTCGGCATTGGAGTCCAGATGACCTGATCAATCTCTGTCGCACCAGTGGCGAGCATGATCAGACGCTCAGCCCCAAGGGCGATCCCGGAAGCCTCAGGCATCTGCGCCAGAGCAGCCAGAAAATCTTCGTCCAGCGGATAAGTTTCGCCATATATTCTTTGCCTTTCAGACATTTCTGCCAGAAACCGGCTTTTTTGCTCCACCGGGTCCGTCAGCTCCCCAAAGGCATTGGCAAGTTCAACGCCACAGGCATAGAGCTCAAACCGTTCAGCAAACCGCGGATCTTTCGAACGGCGCGCCAATGCCGCCTCACATGCGGGATAAAGATCAAGCACGGTCATCCGCCCGATCCCAAGATTAGGCTCGATCCTCTCACTCAGAATCTTGCTGAATAAATCTGACCAGCTGTCGTCAATCGTGATTCGCAAGCCCTGTTTGGCCGCCTGAGCAGCGAGCCCTTCCCGGTTTTCGCCTTCCGGGTTCAGCGTTGCGTTCAGATCGATACCAGCATACCTGTGAAAGGCCTCGCTCACGCTTAGGATTTCCGGCGCTGCAAATGGATCGCAACTCCTTCCACGCCAGACGAACGCCTTGGTGCCAGCAGCCTGGGCAGCTTCCTGCGCCATCGCCCGGCAATCTGAAATGAGCTGATGGTAAGGCGCACCCGACCGGTACCATTCTAACATTGTGAATTCGGGCGCGTGGAGCGGGCCACGCTCGCGGTTTCGGAACACGGGCGCCAGCGTAAAAATGCGCTCCTCCCCGGCAGCCAACAACTTTTTGCAGGCAAATTCCGGGGAAGAATGCAGATAAAATGTCCGGGATTGCCCATCCGGCCCAAGATATTCCGTAGCAAAGGCGCTGATATGCGCCTCATTTCCCGGCGACACCTGCAATATCGACGTCTCCACTTCGAGGAAATTCTCAGCCGCAAACCAGTTCCGCCACGCCGCCAGAATACGCGCGCGGGCCAACAGAAATGGCCTCCGATCGGCGTGAATATGCCGTGCCCAGAAGGGCGAAGGCGGCGCTATATGTGTAAAATCCGCCATGAAGCACGCTTGCCGATGCGAATGGGGTGGCGTTGAGCGCAATTATCAGTATTGTGCGCCCGATTCCGCCGAGGCTGCAGGCAGGCTGCTATAGGCCCGGCGGTCCATCCATTCAAGCGGCAAGGGCGTCCGGTCCACTGGGCAGAGCCGCCACGACAAGGGAACAACCGACGTGAAAGTCATCGCCAGCTCGATCCGCAAGGGCAATATTATCGAACGTGAAGACGGCAATCTCTATGTCGTCCTGTCCGCCGAGAGCTTTCACCCCGGCAAGGGCACGCCGACAACGCAGATTGACATGCGTGGCCTCGCAACGGGTGTGAAGACTACGGACCGTTACAAGACCACCGAACAGGTCGAGCGCGCGCATGTGGAAGATCGCGAACACGATTTCCTCTACCACGATGCCGAGGGCTATCATTTCATGAACAATGAGACTTTCGAGCAATTGCAGTTGAGTGAGGATCTCATCGGCGACCAGGCCGCCTATCTGCAGGAGGGCATGAAGGTCATTCTGAGCATCTTCAACGAAATGGCCGTCGGCATTCAGCTGCCACCACGTGTCACCTTTGAGATTGCGGAGACGGAGCCTGCCATGAAAGGGCAGACCGCCTCTTCATCCTACAAGCCTGCAATTCTCACCAACGGCGCCCGCATCATGGTGCCACCGCATATTTCAGCTGGCACGCGCGTGGTGGTGAATACGGAAGACGGTAGTTACGTCGAACGCGCCAAGGACTGAACCTCAGGCCGCACGGGAAATAACATCCAATTCGAAACAGGCCTCTGCGATTGCATCGCGGAGGCTTTTTATTTGCGCGTCTGTGACAGGCTCGTGAGAATCGCGCGCCTGAAGTTCCAGCTGGTCCGCAAGAAGGCTGACCCGTTTGGCTCCCACATTGTAACTCATTGATTTCAAGGCGTGTGCTGCCTTGCCCAATTCGCCCGCGTCCTGCGCCGCATGTGCGGATTCAATATCCGTCATGGCAACCGGCGCATGCTCACGGTAGAGCGCTGTCACGCGCAGTACGAAATCGCTGCGCCCCAGTGCAGCCATTTCCCGCAATTGGGCGACCAGTGCGGAATCCAGAACCCCATTATCGGCATCGGGCCGGAAATGCATTGTCTCGCCGGCATCCGCCCGAGCGGCTAGAAACTGGTTGAGACACGCGGACACCGAAGCAATCGTAAACGGCTTGTGCAAGACGCCATCCATACCGCAGTCACGCCAGGCATCGGCTGCACGGCCGACAACATGCGCTGTCATCGCCACAATGTTTTGCCTTCTGCTGCGCGTTTCAGTCTCCCGGCTGCGAATGCGCCGCGTCGCTTCAAATCCGTCCATGCCCGGCATGCTGCCATCCATCAGCACCAGGTCGTAGTGATTATTCGCGCAAGCGCTGACTGCCTCTTGGCCATCGCAGGCAAGCTCGACAACAATTCCAAAACGCCGCAGCGCTTCCTGCGCCACTTCCCGATTGACTGCACCATCGTCCACCACGAGGACGCGAGCGCCAGAGAACTGAGTGTCCGGGCCCGTTCCGCGGGAAGCTTGATTGGCCTTTTCCAATGATCGGCCATCGCATATCGCTTGCAGTAACGCGAAGATATCTTTGCGGGAAAGCGGCATTTCCAGGCAAGCCTCCGCCAGGCCTTTGGCCTGAAGCCTTTCAAGACCAGCCTCGCCCAACCCCGCGAGCGCTATGACGGATGCACTGCTACCAGACATATTCTCGCCAAGCGCTTCAAGTTCCTTGACACCCGCCACGATCAAGCCCGCGGTTCGTGCGTGTGCTTCAAAAGATTCGGGCGATGCAAAGCTGACATGATAGCCCGCCTTATCAAGATAATAGCTCAAGACATTGCTGGTCGCTGCTCCACTGAAGCAGATCAGGGCCTGTCTTTGCGATGTAACCGGCTGAACCGGCCAAGGGCTTGCAATGGAGCCTTCTACAACTGGCAACGAAAAGCTGAAGACTGACCCTTCGCCCAAGGTGCTAGACACGGTGATTTCGCCACCCATGGCCGTGACCAGCCTTTGAGCAATGGAAAGCCCGAGCCCTGTGCCGCCAAAGCGCCGTGTCGTGGTTTGATCGGCTTGCGAGAATGCACTGAAAATGGAATCGACCTTGTCCGCTGCTATGCCAATTCCGGTATCGCTGACACTGAAGGCAACCCGGCCAGACAAATGGCTTACGTGCAATTTCACCGAGCCTGCTTCCGTGAACTTCAATGCATTGTTGATGAGATTGGCGAGCACCTGATTGAGACGAACCGGATCGGCGATGGCGTATTGCGGCACATCTACATCCACCTGCGCGACGAGATCGAGCCCCTTCGATTGCGCCCTTTCACCAAAAAGATTTATGGCGCTTTCAGCGCTATCCGCAACATCGACCGCAAGCTGCTCGACATCAAGTTTGCCAGCTTCGATCTTCGAAAAATCCAGAATGTCGTTGATGATCGCAACAAGGCCCTGCCCCGAGCGGGCGATGACCTCGGCATAACGCCGGGATCGCGGCGGCAGATC
>CANJJI010000025.1 GCA_947474545.1 Beijerinckiaceae bacterium
AGGGCAGATCACGATGCGCAAAGTCGATGGCTGGAAGACCCTCGCCGACAAGCCATCGGATCAACCCATTGACCTCGCCGCATGATCGGATAACTTCATGAAGCTGGAGATCGCGTTAGCCTATTCCAACCACCTTCGCGACGGCACCGTGTCATGTTGGCCTCCTGAGTATTCGTTAGAAATGTGTTGGGCTGATCGAACTTGGTCATTCTGCGGCCACCTTGATGGCGCTCGCCGGTGCAAACTGGGCTTCGGGCGCACTCGCGCCTTTGCGCAGGGCTGCGATGATTCGCTGGCTCGCCTTGCCATCGCCGTACGGGTTCTGCGCACGAGCGAAGCGCCGGTAGAGATCGGGGTGATCGAGAACACGGGTGGTGTTCGAATAGATGCCCGCTTCATGGGTGCCGACGATGGCGACGGTTCCGGCGGCAACGGCTTCCGGCCGCTCGGTCGTGTCGCGCATGACGAGCACGGGCTTGCCGAGCGCCGGGGCTTCCTCCTGCACGCCGCCTGAGTCAGTCAGGATGATGTGGGCGCGATCCATCAGATAGACGAAAGGCAGATAGTCCTGCGGCTCGATGAGGTGGACATTCGACAGGCCGGACAGCGTTTCTGTCACCGGACGCTTGATATTCGGATTGGGATGAACGGGATAAAGAATTTCCACGTCATCGCGTTGAGCCAGCCGGCGCAGCGCATTGGCGATGTTGGCGATGCCTTCGCCAAAGCTTTCGCGGCGATGGGCCGTCACAAGGATCAGTTTCTTTCTGGCATCGAGGAAATCGAAATCGGCCTCGAATTTTGCGCGGACAGAGGGCTGCTTGACCTTTTCAAGCGCGATATGAAGCGCGTCGATAACCGTATTGCCCGTCACAGCAATACGTGAATTGTCGATGTTTTCGGCCAGCAGATTGCGGCGTGAGGATGAGGTCGGCGCAAACAGAAGATTCGACATGCGGTCGACGACCGACCGGTTCATTTCTTCCGGCCAGGGTGAATCCATGTCACCGGTGCGCAGTCCCGCTTCAACATGCGCCACGGGAACTCGTGCATAAAATGCGGCCATCGCAGCGGCCATGGATGTGGTGGTGTCGCCGTGAACGAAGACCCAGTCGGGCTGTTCCGCTTCAAGAACGTCCTGCAAACCGTTGAGGATCGACGTGGTGACAGTCGTCAGCGTCTGGTTCGGACGCATGATCGAGAGATCGTGATCGGGCTTGATGTCGAAGACATCGAGAACCTGATCCAGCATCTCGCGGTGCTGGCCTGTCACGCAGACGGTGGATGTAATGTCGTTCTGTGCTGAAAGCATACGAACCAGTGGCGCCATCTTGATGGCTTCTGGTCTTGTGCCAAATATGGACAAAATCTTCATTTGAAACACCTGATCCTGGATTTGAGGCTCATTGGCCCGCTCGCAGGACGAAGGTTGCAAATTGCTCGCCGTGGGTGGCATCGATGACTGCGCTGGCATGCCAGGGGCCTGCCGCGCGTTGATTATGAATAATGAAGGGTTAACGCGTTACTGGCCGCGAGCGTCCGCTTTAATTCCGGCGCAGGACAACAAGCCCGTCCAACGCGACACCTCCGGTCTGGCTTAGAAGGAACGGATTAATGTCAATTGATTCGATGAGTTCGCCGCCATCAATCACCAGCCGGGACAATCCGGCCAGAGCTTCCGCCAGAGCATCGCGGTCGAGCGCGGGTCTGCCGCGATAACCTTTTACAATCTGCCCGGCCCGTGTCCGGTCGATCAGCTCAAGCGCACCTTTGTGATCAAGCCCGGGGGCGGCCAGCGCGTAGTCTTTCATCAGTTCAAGGTCCACACCGCCACTGCCAAACAGCAGGACGGGGCCGACTTCAGGATCCCGTGTGGTCCCCATCACGCACTCAAACCCTCCCGCGCACATCTCAGCAATCAATATGCCATCGACAGCCGGACGTCCGGGCAGGGCCGCCGCTGCCGCCAATATTTTCACAAAAGCTTCGCGCACGGCCTCGGCAGTCTTGAGATTGACCGTGACGCCGCCGATGTCCGACTTGTGCGGAATTGCAGCGCTGACGATTTTTGCAACCACAGGATAGCCAATGCGCCCGGCTGCGGCGACGGCTTCATCCGCGCTTGTAGCCAACTCTTCGCGCGGCATTGGAACGCCATAAAGGCGCAGGAGTTTTTTCGAGGTAACTTCGTCGAGTGTTGCTGGGCCCGATTGTTGTGCAAGCTTCGACAGCAGCGCGATGCCCTCAGCGTTGGGCTGCTGCGGCAGTACGCCATTCCCAGCATGAGCCTGTGCGGCATAATTTACAATCCCGCGCATGGTGCGCAGAATGCGGTCCGGCTCCTGCAGGAAAGTCAGGTTCGGCAACTGGGCGCGCAGATTGCGGCTGTAATCATTCTGCCCATAGGAGACCATGCTGATAAAGACGATGGGCTTGCCGGCTTTTGGCGCGAGTTCGTTGACCGCGCGCAGATTGGCTTCCTTCTTCTCCGAGCCCGGCCATCGCGGCACTTCTTCCTGTAACATCACCACATCGATTTCAGGATCATCGACGAGAACCTGCACGCAATCCATATAGGCCTTGGTGCTGGAAAGAGCCGTGAAACCGGCGTCGAGCGGGTTTCCAAGAATGGTGCCAACGCCAAGAATTTTGTCGAGCCGGTCACGGGTTGCGTCGCTGAGCGGGGGGAATTTCAGCTCATTGAGCTGCGCGCAATCAAGCAGCAATCCGCGAAAGCCACCCGAGAATGTCATGGCGCTGATGTTCTTGCCCTTTGGCAGGGGCGCATGGGCGAGGTATTCCACGGTCTCCACCAGATCATCGAGATTGCGCACGCGCAAGGCGCCTGCCGCGCCCGCGACAGCGTCGAAAGCATCCATCGCGCCTGCCATGGCGCCGGTATGGGCTGCGGCGGCGGCACGGCCTTCAACGGAGGCGCCGATCTTCATCACAACGACCGCCTTGCCCGCAGCTCGCGCACGGCGGCAGGCAGCGAGAAAGGCCGTGGGGTTGCGAATGGATTCGAGATAACAGACCAGCACTTTGATATGCGTCTGCTGCGCAAAATAATCGATGTAATCAGCACTGTTGAGGCCGGTCTCATTGCCGCTGGTGACAAAGGCAGAAGCAATAAGCCCGCGTTCTTCAAGTCCGCGCTTGATTGCCATCACAACGCCGCCCGATTGACCGAACAGAGCCACCGGCCCTTCGACAAAATTATGTGGCCTGTCGTCGGTCAGCGTGAAGAAGCGTGAGGCTGAGTTGAAATTACCCATGCAATTGGGACCACAGACAGCGAGCCCGGTTTCCTCAATGATGGCCTTGAGCTCACGTCCAAGCGCAGCGTTTTCCTCGCCCGGCACTTCCTCGAAACCGGAGCTGAGGACATTGGCGCTGCGTGCGCCCGCCTTGGCCCCGTCGCGCAACGTCGCCGCCACAAATTTTGCAGGAACAACGACCAGCATGTGATCAGGTTTTTCCGGCAGATCTTCAAAGCGGCGATAGCATTTCTCACCCCAGATCTCATCGCGCGTCGGATTGAAGGGATAGATTTTGCCGGGAAATCCGTATTGGCGCAGGTTGCGCGCGGCGCGTTCGGCCCAGTTCCCCGGCCTGTCGCTGGCGCCGACAATCACGACATTGCGCGGATTGAGCAGGGCGGCGACCTTTTCAGGCGCGGTTGAACCGGCAACGCTCATCTTTTAACCCGAAATTTTACGAACCATACATGCCCGTGCCGGACCGGCGGACGACGAAATAGAACAGCAGCGAAATGATGGTCATCATCACGCTCCACACAAGGCCGAGTGCGGCAAGTTCAGGCCCCTGTCCATTGCCCCAGAGATCGAACATCGCCACTGCGACGGTCTGCGAACTTGGTCCAGCCAGCAACACCGGGAGCGACAACACACGTGTCGACAGCAGGAAGATAAACAGCCAGCCTGCAATCACCGAAGGAGCCAGCAATGGAATAACAATCCGGCGGAATGCAGTGACCTGTCCTGCGCCGGAGACTGCAGCGCTCTCTTCAAGTTCCTTGTGAACCTGCAACATGCCCGCAAACGAATAGCGCACGCCATAGGGCAGGTAATTGATCACGAAGGCCCAGACGATAATCCATATCGTGCCGTAGAGGCCCAGCGGGACATTCAGGAAAAACTGCATCACGCCGACGCCCAGGACCAGGCCGGGAAACACCAGTGGCGTGGTCGCAAGCTGATCGAGCGTTCTCGCGCCCGGAGCCTTTCGGACCGAGAGCCAGGCCGTGATGGCCGCCAGCAGCATGGTGAAGGTCGCTGCGCTGAGGGCGATCATGAACGTGTTGAGGATGAGATCGAGATTACGCGAGGCGGAAAAGATGATCTGGTAGTTCTTCAATGATATCAGCTTGAACGCCGTCGAGCGAAACGTCTCGAAGGGGATCAGCGACGTCCAGATCAGCACTGCTGTCGGCATGATGATCATGACAAAGAAATACAGCAGCAGCACGCATCCGGCCGGGATGCGCCATGCACCCAGTTCAAACTCGCGAGGACGAAAGCTTTTGCCAGTGATCGTTGCATATCTTTCCGCATTGCGTGTCATGCGGCCATAGAAATAAAGCAAGACCGAAACCACCCCGAGAAGCACCACCGACAGCGCACTGGCTGTGCCCAGATCCGGCGGATTCGAGCGGTGCATCAGATCGTATATATCGGTCGTCAACACATGCACGCGGCCAGGCGTGCCCACCAGCGCAGGCACTTCAAAAGCTTCGACGGTGCGAATGAATACCAGCATCATCAAGGCGAGAATGGAGGGCAGCGACAGGCGAAATGTGATGCGGCGGATCGTGTCCCAGGCGCTCGCGCCACTCATCTTGGCAGCTTCCTCCAGCTCCGGATTGAAGTTCTTGAGTGTGCCGCCGAGTAGCAGAAACACCAGCGGCGACCAGAGTAGAGATTCGATCAAAACCATGCCGGACATGGAATAGACGTTGATCAGATTGTCCGTGCCGCCGGTCAGCATCTTGTACCAGGTGTTCAGCGGGCCGGACCGGCTGAGCAGCATCAGCCAGGCTGTCGTATAAAGAACAAATGGCGTGCCCAACGACAGGATCGTCGTGAAATAGGCGAGTTTCTTGAATGGCGCGTTGGTGCGCTCAGCTATCCAGGCGACAATGCCGCCGATCAACAATGCAAACAGCGCGCTCAGGATGGCAAAGGCCAGAGAGTTCCAGGCGCTCAGGAGGATGCCGCGTTGCGCAGCCAGGGTCTGGAAATGCGCGAAGGTGAAACTTGTCACGCCGCCTTTTTCGGAGGTGATCGCGCCCTTGATGAGAAAGATCAGCGGCGGCAGGACGAGAATCGCAAGGATGATCGCAATGATGGCGACGAAAATCGTCTTTTCGTTCGCCAGCATGGCAGCCAGCTGCAGCGAACGCTGCGGGCGCGCTGCGCCTGCATGGTCTGCCTCAGCTGACATCGTGTCCCTCCCCTGGATTTCAGTGTCATCCCCTCGTCCTTCGATAAGCCCTGCTGCGCAGGGCCACTCTGGGGGAGGGCGCCGTTTCTTCCCTTAGCCCTCATCCTGAGTAGCGCCCGAAGGGCGCGTATCCGGGCGAGGACGTAGGCCGCTCAAGCCTCTTCGCGCTTGAACGTGCCTAACCCCGGCTTGAAGACCTTGTCGTCCAGGAACTGCTTCATTGCCTTTTCGCGGCCGCCCTCGGGATCTTGATGCTTGAGCGCATCGCTCTTGCAATTGAGATAATCGAGCGCCTGATCTTTCGTCATCCGGCGCACACTGCGCAAGGCTTCCTTGGTGTAGCGCACGGCGGCGGGGCTCTTGGCTTCCAGATTGCGGGCCAGCTCCATCACGGTTTCGCGCAATTTGTCATTTGGCACGGATTTGTTGACGAATTTCATCGCGCCCGCTTCCTTGCCGCTGAAGCGTTCGCCCGTCACCGAGTAATAGATCGCATCGCGATAGCCCATCACTTCCGTCACCGCCCAGGCGACGAGGCCGCCGGGAATGATGCCCCAGTTCACTTCTGAAAGACCGAAGCTGGCGTCTTCGGCAGCGATGGCGAAATCGCAGGCGATGACGGGTGTGAACCCGCCGCCGAAGCAATAACCATGCACCATGGCGATCGTGGGCTTGGGGAACATGGAGAGCTTGTTCCAGCGCCATTCGTGTGCCGCGCGGCGGGCGCGGGTGCGCGCCTTGGGATTGTTCTCGGTTTCGCGGAAATAGAGCTTGAGATCCTGCCCGGCGCAGAAATGGCCGCCAGCGCCTGTGATGACGACAACGCGCGTCTGTTCGTCTTCTTCGGCCCAGTCCAGCGCTTCGCACATGTCCAGATGCAATTGCGGACTCATCGCATTGCGCTTTTCGGGACGGTTGAGAATGATGAAGCTGGTCGCTCCGTCACGCTCGATCTTCACGGTTTCCAGTGTGATGATGTCTGACATGTTTTTCTCCCTTGGATTTTGTTGTGGCGTCTATCCAACCGCCTGTGCGGGGAAAGTCAACTGTGTAGAGGGAGAATTTGGGGCGGACCGGGCTGCAATGTAGCCCTCATGGTGAGGGCGCTCCGCAGGAGCGCGTCTCGAACCATGCGGGCGGGCAAATTTGTGCGCTCGTCCGGTTTACTCCTGCTTAGAGACGCCGCCTGTGGCAGCCCTCAGATCAGGAAACCTTTCGCAGCAGGCCTTTCGCCCCTACTTCCCATATCCCAGCGCGGCGCGGGCCTTATCGTGGATCGCAGGGTCCATCGCATAGAGTTTGCGCACCATCTCCTGCAAATCCCCACCTGAAATGGCTGTTATTTCGAGCTTTTGCTTTTCCGCTTCTTCAACAGCTGCAGGATCGGCGAGCGCTTTCATGAAGGCATCGCGCAAAACCTGGACACGCTCGGATGGCACTTCCGGTGCGACCATGAAGGGACGCGTGAAAACGCCCTGCGCATAGACGAGCTCCATGATCGCGCGCTGCTCGGGCGTTTTGGCGAAATCAACTGACAAAGGCACTTTCTGAGCGTTCAGATCGTCCGCGCCTTTTGTCGCCTCCTGCAGTAATACGCGAACTTTCTTCTCCGCGAACCAGTCCGGCTTTTGCGATTTGATGCTGGTCCAGCCCATGCCGCACAGTCCCTGCACTTCACCACGCTCAATGGCCAGCGAGATTTCGTTCGTTCCCTTGTAACCGGCCACGAGCCTGATCTTTGCGCCCAGCACATTCGTTAGCAGTACCGGCATATCGCGCGTCGTGCCGCCGCTCGAGCCGAGCAGCAACTCCTGATCAAAGGATTGCGCGAAGGATTTGATGGGGCTGTCCTCGCGCACAAGGCAGGTGAAGACTTCACTGTTGGCGCTGCCGATGTAATTGATACGCAGCGGATCAAAATTCACTTTCTCGCGCTCGCCAATCAGCTTGTCGAGCGCAGAACCTGCTGCGACCGCGCCTATGACAGTGCCATCTTTGGGCGCGACAGCATAGACGTAAGACGTCGCCGCGAGACCGCCTGCGCCGGGCATGTTTGATGGGATAATGGCGGGATTGCCCGGGATATATTTGCCAATATATCGCCCGACCAGCCGGCCGTAACGGTCATAACCGCCCCCTGCAGAGGAGCTGATGACGAGCCGGATCTGCTTGCCCTTGTAAAATTCCTCTATCGAGTTCTGGGCTGCCAAAGGCGAAGCCAGCGCAAGGAATGCGCTGGCTCCAAGCAGTGTACGACTGCCTGCTGCGAGTATCAATTTAGCGATAACCGGCATCAGTGCTCAGGCTTTCAAATTTCCGAACTTCTGCAAATTCGCCTTCTGCGCTTCATTGCGGGGCTGCAGGCCCAGAACGCGCGCGGCGGTGCCGCCAAGAATGTTGTGGCGGGCCTTGTCGGAAACGAATGGCAGATCCCAGATTGTCGAGGGCAGATCGAAATCCCAGTGCGGATAATCGCTGGCGAACATCAACTGCGTCTCGGCATTGATCATGCGGAACGTGTCTTCCAGCGCGCCCATGTCCTGAACTTCCATCGGCTGCGTCGAATAAAACATATCGCGCATATAATCAGACGGCTTCTTCTTCAGAACAGGGCATTCGCTGGGGCGCAGCATGTATTCATGGTCGAGCCGCTGCATCAGGAAGGGCACCCAGGCAAGGCCCGCCTCAATCCAGATGACCGGCAGTTTGGGGAAACGTTCGCCCATGCCGTTCACCACCCAATTGGTGCAGTGAAGAATATTGTACCAGCTGAAGCCGAGTGCATGCGCAGCAATAAAGCGGTTGCAGCTCTGGAATTGATCGTCACCCCAATTGAAGCCCGAGTGAAAGGACAAAGCCAGTCCGCGTTCTTCGATGGCGCGATAGACCTTCATAAAGGCATTGTCATGCACGGGCAGTTTGGGGCGAACTGTCGTCACCATGAAGCCGCGCACGCCAGGCCGGTCACCGAATTTTTCCACCTGTTTCAGCGCCATGTCCGGATCAGAGAAGGGCAGGCCCAGCATGGTGAAAAACCGGCCTTCGCTTTCGGGAATAACCTTTTCCGTCACCCAGCGATTGTAGGCCCAGATCAGCTCGTGTTCCATTTCCTTCTGCGGATGGGAGCCAATATTCAACATGCCCGTGGGGAACAGGCAGGAATAATCGACAGACATCGCATCCATCCAGCGATGGCCAATCTCGATGTCGCGTTTGAACCCTTTGGAAGTCTTTTCCGAATCGCGCAGGGGATAACGAGTCACGCGCCCGCCGATATCCTGTGTGCCGAAAACCGACGGCGCGACACTGCCGCGGCCGCCTTTCGCGCGGCTGGAGAGGGCCAGCTGCTTGAACACTTCATTGTCCATGAAGGGCAGGATTTCGCCGAAATGCTCGTTCTCGTAATGATGAGCATCGACGTCAATGATCAGCACATCCTCGAACTTGCGCTGTTTGGCTTGATGTGCGGCATGGGCGAGCAAGCGTGTCGTGTTGAGTTCTTCCACGCTCACGCGGCGTCCACGATCGGCAATCAATTGTTCCATGTATTCCTCCCGCGTCTGTGTTGGATTCAACCTGCCACAAATGAAATAGGCCGGCAATGCCGGCCGTTCCAAGGGTGTCATCCCGGGCGCCCAGGGCGATCCGGGATCGTCTAGTTAAGCGCGGCGAACGATCCCGGATAAAATGCTGCGCATTTTTCCGGGATGACAGTGCCGCCTAGCCTCAAGCCGTCACCAGATTTCCATACTTCTGCAAATTCGCCTTCTGCGCCTCATTGCGGGGCGGCAGTTTGAACAGACGATGGGCGCTCCCGCCCAGCATGTTGTGGCGTGCCTTGTCGGAGACGAAGGGCAGATCCCACAGTGTTGATGGCAGATCGAAATCCCAATGGGGGTAATCGGACGCATACAGCAGCTGTGTTTCTGCGTTGATCATGCGGAATGTGGTTTCCAGCGCGCCCATGTCCTGAATTTCCATAGGCTGCGAGGAATAATACATGTCACGCATATAGTCGGACGGCTTCTTCTTCAGAACCGGGCATTCCGACGGACGCAGCATGTATTCGTGGTCGAGGCGCTGCATCAGGAAGGGGATCCAGGAGAGGCCAGCTTCAATCCACAGCACGGGCAGCTTCGGGAAGCGCTCGCCCATGCCGTTCACCACCCAGTTGGTGCAGTGAAGAATATTGTACCAGCTGAAGCCCAGAGCATGGGCGGAGATAAAGCGGTTGCAGCTCTGGAATGTCGTGGAACCCCATTGCGGGCCGGAGTGGAAGGCCAGAACCTTGCCGCGTTCCTGAATGGCTGCATAGGTCTTCATATGGGCGTTATCGTGAACGGCCATGCGATCGCGCACGGTTGTCACCATGAAGCCGCCGACGCCGGGACGGTCGCCGAAATGCTCGACCATGCGGAGCGATCCTTCGGGGTCACCGAAGGGCAGGCAGAGCATGGTGTAAAAGCGGTTGCCGCTCTCGGGAATAACCTTTTCCGTCACCCAGCGGGCGTAGGCCCAGCAGAGTTCGAATTCCATTTCCTTCTGCGGATGCATGCCGATGTTCAACATGCCCGTAGGGAACAGGCAGGAATAATCGACGGACATCGCGTCCATCCAGCGCATGCCCAGTTGCACATCGCGCTTGGCGCCGGACGCATCGGTCTTTTCCGAGGAGCGCAGCGGATAGCGCGTGACGCGACCGCCCATGTCCTGATAGCCGAAACCCGTCGGCGCCACGTTGCCGCGGCCACCCTTGGCGCGGCTCGACAGCGCCAGCTGTTTCAGCACTTCATTTTCCATAAAGGGCAGAATGTCGCCGAAATGCTCGTTTTCGTAGTGATGTGCATCGCAATCTACGATGAGCACATCTTCGAATTTGCGGTCGCGCGCCTGTTTGGCGGCGTGGGCCAGAAGCTGTGTTGTATTGAGTTCTTCCACCGTTACGCGGCGGCCACGATCAGCAATAAGATCCATTTTGGTCTCCCTTTTGCTCAGGTTTCAATAAAACAGATACGCAGACAGCCCGATCAGCGGCCTGCCCAGCTCTGCCACATTCCCAGTTCGAACACTTGCAGATCCACGGCTTTAAGCAACGCGCCGCAGACTATCATCACATCGGTACCTGTCACAGCGGCCCGGCCAGCCAGAATGGGATAGCGATTGCCCGAATCCTCATTGGCCGAATAGACTTTGCACAATGCGCCCATCAGGGCCTGCATCGCGGGCGGCTGGATGAGGTCAAGCTTGCCATCGGCAAGTGCGGCCTCAAGTTCTTTGGCAAGTGCAAAAGCCCGCTCGGATTCCGGCGTTCTCGCCACGCCCGCCGCACCGGAAATCTTGCGAAGGATTTCCACTTTCGGCGCTCCTTCTGCCTTCTTGGCAGAGGTTCTCGCCGGTTTGGCGGCTGCGGCTTTCGGGGCCGGTGAAGCTTTGGTCTTGGGTACTTTTCCCAAAAGCCTTGCACCCGGTTCCTTCTTGGCCGCAGATTTCTGCGCCGCCAGGGAGCCGGGCTTGATGCCTTCCATCATCGCTTTCAAAAAGGCAGCTTTTTCGCTTTTGCTCGGTTCGGCCGATATGGCTGGCGCGGGTTTGCGCGCAGCTTTCGGCGCGGCCTTGGCGGCAGCCTTAGGCGACGACATAAACCTCGTCCCCCTTTTGGACGATTTCATATTTCTTTAGCTTCAGCTTGCGGTCAGCGACCTGCTCACCAGTGAACATATCATATTCATAGCCATGCCATGGGCAGACGAAATGCATGCTCGCTTCATCGAAATACAGCCCGGCGGAGGTCTTATCTTCGCGCAGGTGCTCTTTCACGCCCGCAATGGTCAGGCCCTCGCAGGCCGGTCCGCCCTGATGCAGGCAGAAATTGCTGTAGGCGTAAAATTTGCCTTCATGCTTGAAGATGCCGATTTCCTGCTCGCCCAAGCGGATGATCTGACGATCGCCATCCTTGAATTCCGACGCTTTGCTGACGAACTGCTCTGCCATGGCAGACTTTCCTTCCTTGGTGTTTTCTGGTCCGGCCACGCGAATGGGACGCAGCCTTTCTGGCAAAGTACGGCATCCCGGCAGCAAATGTCCAAGCCTATTTCCGCAGGGGTGGCGTGACATAATTTCATGCTGCGCTGCAATATTGCATGTAATTTTGCGGCGCAGCTTCGTCAGGTCTTACAAAGCCGGCGAGGAATGCTCGTGCGAGTGCCCATGTTCGCCGTGGGAATGACGATGTCCGTCCGAACGAATAGGCACCAGATTGATTTGCCCAAAGCGTACGCCGCGCTCGGCAATCGTGGCCTCCGCCAGCTTGCGCACAGCGCCGGTTTCGCCTTTCAGCAAGGTGACTTCCATGCAGAATTTGTGGTCGAGCCGTGTACGCATGGAGGATATGGTGAGATCGTGGTGTTCATGCTGGACCTTGTCGAGCCGCATGGCGAGATCGCGCCCATCGTAATCGTAGACATAGGAAACCGAAGCGACGCATTCGCGGGTCTCCTCAATGGCGTGCGAGCGCACCAGCGCATCACGCACCAGATCGCGCATTGCCTCGGAGCGATTGGTATAGCCTGTGCGGGCCATATAATCGTCGATAGCTTTCGCCATATTGTCATCGACAGAAATTGTGACGCGCTGCATGGGATTTTTCCGGTGGCGGGGTGAGCACAGTATAGTGCGGATGCGGCAATTGCGGAAATCGGGCTCCGGCGCCCTCCCGGTCTGCCCAATCAAAAATTGATATTGGCAGGCTTGACGATCGGCGCGCATTTGGCGATTTCCGAAGCGACAAAAGTTTTAAGATTGGCTGTTGGGCCGCGCCGCCGATAGCCGCAAGATCTTCGCGCAAATGCCGTTGCGAACCGGTGATTGGCAGAATTATATTCCCGCCCGGAAGCGGCATCGCCCCCAGCGGGCGCGCCCGACGCTTACGATCGCGCGCCCTCCGGAAATGTGGCCAACCGTCAGGTGATTACGATTTCAGGACACACTGTCGAAGAAGTATGGATAGACTATCTTTGCGACGCTTGCCTTGAACCAGACGTGGCGTTCTTTTTCAAACAGTGGGGCGGGCGCCGAGAATCAAATACTGGACGGATTTCAGGCGGACGAACCTGGGATGAGTTCCCAAACGCTGGGAAAATAGTATGAAGACACTACACCAGCGCAATGGCTGATACGAGCCTGCCGTAATCAGATTCTTTACGGTGCACGCTGCGGCGGTAGGAATAGAATTGCTCCTCGTCCGCATAGGTGTCGCGTGCAAGATCGATAAAGCTGCCCACGCGCGCTGTTTCAAGCCGCATGGCGATATAGGCGGGCAGGTCGAACATCGAATGCCCTTCGCGCGTTGAGGCCGTGAAGAAACGCGCATTGTTTGCGTCAGCTTCGGCAAAGCGCGCAACGAATTCGCTGCCCACTTCATAAGAGGCGCTGCCGATAGTGGGGCCGAGCGCGCAGTGGATTGCGCTGCGGTTTGCGCCAAGATTTTCCATGGCGCTGATTGTGGATTCGAGAATGCCGGTCAGCGCGCCTTTCCAGCCGGCATGGCAGGCGCCGATCACACGCGCCTTGCTGTCGGCAAACAGGATCATGCCGCAATCAGCGCCGGTCACACCGAGCGCGAGGCCGCGCGTGGCTGTCACCAGTCCGTCGCAGCGCGGACGCTCCCCTTCGGCCCAGGGCCGCTCAACATGCAGAGCGTCGGCCGAATGGATCTGATAAGGCACAAGGAGACTCTCGCGCGCAACGCCCAGTGTGGCAGCCATGCGTGCACGGTTTTCGTTGACTGAAGCGGCCTCGTCACGCGAGCCCACGCCGCCGTTGAGGCTGGCGTAAATGCCCGCACTTGCGCCACCCTGCCGGGTGAAAAACGCGTGGGCGATTCCCTCTTGCTGCAGACAGGGCGCGGTCAATACCGGCAGGCAAGCGATCTGGCCGTTCACCTTTGTCCCTCCCCATGCAGACTGTCGAAGCCCGGCGGATGAAGGCCGGGGCTGGTCACTGCGAGAACCTTGAACAGCGCGCCCATGCTGGGCGTCATCTTGCCGTCAATGCCCATTTCGCGGCCCTTGCTCACAAGGCGCAGCAGCGAGCGGTCGATATCGATGGACTGGCGGGGATCGGCGCGCTTTTTCAGGCCGGCGGCCCGCTCGAATATGCCGAGAGACGTCAGGAAATCCCCTTGTGCGACGGGGCCGTGTGTCTGCGCACCCGCCGCCTTCGCAGCCCGCGCCAGTGAGGCGAAATCCACATGCGCTGTGATGTCCGCATTGCCCGGATCCTCGAGCGGATCGGCTTTCATATGGTGCTGCATCGCCTGCAAGGTTTCGCCGAAGGATGTCTCTATGTGGCCATAGTCGATCACCAGCGCTGCGCCTGTGTCCTCAGTCAGCCGTGCGGCGATTTCGGCCATCGCCCTGTGGCCTGCCGCGCCGATTTCCAGCACTGTACCAACTTCCGCTTCGGCGCGGATGAAGGGCTCAGGCTCAGGCGCAAGTCCGAAGCGGAAACTGCCGGGCGCGCCGTTTTCGTCGAGACCCACGAGACGCTCGAACCATCCTCTATCCGTACGCACGAAATGACGCACGGGCAGCGCGTCGAAAAATTCATTGGCGATGATAATGGAGGGTCCGCGCGGCACCTCTTCGAATCGGTTGTGCCACATCACAGGCGAACCGCAACCTTCCAGGGTGCCCTGCTGGCGGGCGCGCAATACGGGGCTCGTTTCGACCAGATGCACGCGGATCGCGCTGGCGAAGGGTTCGACGATCTGCAACGCGCGCAAGGCGTCGCGCATCAGCGTGCCCCGGCCCGGCCCCAATTCCACCAGATTGATTTCAGAGGGTTCACCCATGCCGGCCCATACTTCAGCAGACCACAGGCCAATGAGTTCGCCGAACATCTGGCTGATCTCCGGCGCCGTCGTGAAATCGCCGCCGAGGCCAAAGGGATCGCGCGTGATGTAATAGCCAAAGCGCGGATGGCCGAGCGCCAGCGACATGAACCGGTCAAAACCGACCGGTCCCTCGCTTTCGATCATCAGCCTGATTTCTTCGCCAAGACTATGGCTTCCAGCTCCCGCGTTCATGACCCAGCTTTGCGCGGGAAAACGCCGTTAGCAACTGCCAGAAGTAATATTCCCACAGCGATGAGCGGCAGCGACAGCAGCATGCCCATGGTCGCGCCGCCGAACAGGAAGCCCAGCTGCGGATCGGGCTCACGAAAAAATTCGCAGAAAATGCGGGACAGCCCGTAGCCGATGGCAAAAAGGCCACTCACCATGCCCGGCCTTTTCAATTGGCCCGAGCGAACTGCAAAGGCCAGCACGAGGAACAGCAGCAGACCTTCACTCGCAGCTTCATACAATTGGCTGGGGTGGCGGGCCATGGGGCCTGCATCGGGAAAAACCATCGCCCATGCCACATCGCTGGGCCGCCCCCACAATTCCGGTTTGATGAAATTCGCAATCCGCCCCAGACCGATGCCGATAGGCACGACGGCGCAACAGATATCGGACACGGTCAGCGCAGAGATGGCATAGCGCTTGCCAAACAGCCAGACCGCCAGTGCCGCACCAACCAGCCCGCCATGGAAGGCCATGCCTCCTTCCCACACGGCGAAGATTTTTGCCGGATTCGAGAAGAAAAACTCGACATTGTAGAAAAGCACGTAGCCAAGCCGTCCGCCCAGAATGACGCCAAAGGCGACATAGACCAGGAGGTCATCCAGCGAGGCTGCATCAGGCCGAGGCGTCTGCCCCCAGAAAACCGGACGCTGCACAATGGAACGCGCATACCACCAGCCCAGCAGCAGCCCGAAGATATAGGCGAGCGCGTACCAGCGGATCGGCAGTGGGCCTATATTGATCAAAACAGGATCAATCTGCGGATACGCGATGGCGAGCACTGGCATGGTGGTCAGGAACATCAGGCGATTCGGGTCCGGATGACGAATGAACCCGGTGATGCGCCCTGGCGGCGGAAGGGTCAAGGCGGGGAAAGTTTGCCACTTCATTCAAACTTGCTATGCCCCGGACGTGACATCATCAGCGATCTATCTTTCACTCTTCATCACGAGTTTTCTAGCGGCAACGATACTGCCGCTATCTTCCGAGGCTGTTCTGGCTGGCCTGCTAGCTCAAGGAGGAGAGCCGTGGGCGATTCTCATCGCCGTAGCATGCGTTGGCAACATATTGGGCTCGGTGACGAACTGGTTCATCGGCCGGGGGCTCTCGCTGGCCAGAACCCATCCGCGCTTTCCCGTGAATGGCAAAAGCCTTGAGCGCGCGGAAAGCTGGTACAGGCATTGGGGATGCTGGTCACTGCTTTTAAGCTGGGTGCCCGTGGTCGGCGATCCCCTGACCATCGCAGCAGGTTTTCTGCGCGAACCCATCTGGGTCTTCATCCTGCTGGTCTCGATTGCAAAGATTGGGCGTTACCTAGCCATCGCAGCGATCACCGCAAACTTTATCTGAGCTTTTAAAGCTCCGGTTTGAAACCGGAAGCTTTCACCATCGGCCCCCAAAGATCCTTGTCGCGCTTCTGGATGGCAGTCAGCTCTTCCGGGCTGGTGCCTGTCGCGATCAGGCCCATCTTGAACAGGCGTTCGCGCATCGCGGGCTCCTGCACGGTATCGACAACGATTTTGTTCAATCTGGCGATAACATCCTTCGGGGTTTTGGCGGGCGCGTAGAGCGCATGCCAGCCGAAGGCGACGATATCGACGCCCTGTTCGCGCATGGTCGGCACGCCCTGCACAAACGGCGAGGGCTTTTCCGTGAAAGTGCCAAGAATCCGGATCTTGCCCGCATCATGGAAGGGCGACATTTCCGTTGTGTTCAGCAGCGCCATTGTCACATGTCCCGCCGCTGTATCGTTCAACGCAGGCGGCGAGCCGCGATAGGGGACGTGCCGGTTTTCCACGCTCCAGAGCCGTCCAAGTTCGAGGCCGAGAAAATGCGTTAACGCGCCCGCGCCCGGCGTTGCATAACTGGCGCGCGCCGGATCGGCCTTCAGCCAGGAGATGAATTCAGCAATGTTTTTGGCGGGCACTTGCGGCCCCACAGCGATGGCATAGTCGAAAGCCACGGCTTGCGAGACCGGCGCAAAATCATTGAAGGGATCGAAGGTCAGCCGGTCACCGAAAAAATGCTCATGTAGAGTCATCGGCGAAGACGGGCTGAACAGCAGAACCGTGCCGTCGGGCCGGGCGTCTTTTACCAGACGCATGCCGATATGGCCGCTCGCGCCGGTCACATTTTCAACCACCGCGCCTTTGCCGGTTTCCTTCGTGATGCGCTCGGCAATGATGCGCGCGACAGCGTCTGCATTACCACCTGCAGTGAAGGGAAAGATGATGCGCACATTGGTCTGGCCGAACTGCGCCTGTGCGTACGCACCGGACAGGACGAGAAGCGTTGCCGCCAATAAAGCCGTGCGGCGCATGAGCCAGCCACGCATGCTATCCTCCCTTGAACATGGCGCTGCTTTTGAGCGTCCAGACATATCCTGCAACGCATGAAAATCTCGCGCAAGTCTGGTTGCCCGGCACGACAATGCAGGTTTGTGATAGAGTGAGCTCCATGTCCACAATGGTCCACTATACAATCTTCGACACGCCCATCGGCCAGTGCGTGCTGGCATGGGGTCCAAACGGCATAGTGGGCTTTCGCCTGCCCATGGACAACGAAAGTCAGCTGCGTCATGCTATGCTCGCGCAACAGCCTCACGCTGTTGAATGGAGGCAGAACGTTCCGCTTGATCCTGAAATTTCCGGCGCGATAGCGCGTATCAGGAACCTGCTGTCGGGAGAGCGCGACGATCTCAGGACTCTGGTGATTGATCTATCCCCGGCAAAAGATTTTCATCGCCGCGTCTATGCGATCACACGCAATATCCTGCCCGGCGAGACACGCACTTATGGAGAGATTGCAGCGGAACTTGGCGAGCCCGGAGCGGCGCGCGCTGTTGGCGCGGCGCTTGGCGCAAATCCCATTCCGGTGATTGTTCCCTGTCACCGTGTCCTTGCAGCTGGCGGCCGGAGTGGTGGATTTACAGCGCCCGGTGGTGTCGAAACCAAATTCAGGCTTCTCTCAATAGAGCGGGCGCGTATTGGCAATTCGCCAACTTTGTTTGATGATGATGAGGCCTTCGTGCTGGACGTACGCAAACGGCCTGCCGGTTGACGTCTGTTCAAGCAATTTAAGGGTTGGGGGAAAACATGTACTTAAGATTGGCAGCGCTGCTCGCTCTTTCCGTTGCGCCATTGGCGCCCGCTCTCGCGCAGGATTTTCCCTCAAGAGCGATCACTCTCGTCGTGCCGTATGCGGCAGGCGGGCCAGTTGACACAGTTGCGCGCATTTTCTCGGCGCAACTGGGCGAAGCACTGGGACAACAGGTCGTTGTTGAAAACGTTGGCGGCGCAGGCGGCATGGTCGGCTCCCAGCGCGTGGCGCAGTCGCCGCCCGATGGCTATCGCATTCTGCATGCAGGCTCTGCTGTGTTGGCGCAAAATCAGTTGATCTATAAAAAGCCGCTGGTCGACGGCCAGAAAGATTTCGAGATGATCTCGATCTTTTCTGATCAGGCGCGTGTGCTGGTCGTGCGCAAGGATTTCCCTGCCAATACGCTGGCCGAATTCAATGCCTATGCCAGGGCCAATGGGGCAAAGATGCAATATGGCTCGGCAGGTGTCGGCTCGGGTTCGCATATCTGCCCGTTGCTCATGGATTCCATGAACGGCACGAAAATAACGCATGTGCCCTATCGCGGCTCGGGCCCGGCCATGCAGGACCTTGTGGCAGGCCGGCTTGATTTCATCGCCGAACAAATTGCAACCATCGTATCGCTGGTGGAAGCAGGCTCCATCCGCGCCATCGCAGTCCTGGGCGAAGATCGCGTGCCTGCTCTGCCCAACGTGCCGACATCTAAAGAGGCGGGTCTGCCGGATCTTGACTGCGGCTCATGGGGTGCGCTTGTCGCGCCCAAAGGCACGCCTGATCCGATCATCCGCAAGCTGGCGGAAGCGACGAATAAGGCCCTCGAATCAGCTCCTCTGAAAGAACGGTTCGCCCAGATTGGGGTCGGCATACCCTCGCCGGAGCGGCGCAGCGTCGAGTTCCTGCGCGCCTATCTGCCCAAGGATATATCCCGCTGGAGCAAGGTGGTCAGCGCTGCGGGCATTTCGCTGGAATAAGCTCCGGCAGGACTGATAATTCGAACACCCCGAATCCCTGGGAATGGAATGGCGGCGGGCCGATCTACGCCCGTTTGACCGCCCCTTCCCGATCCGCTTTGCCGCCTTCGTCAATTCTGCATCCATGCGCGATAGCCATCCGCAGCCGCTGGCGCGAAAGGCGGCGAGCGTTCTACGGCTCAGCCGCAAAGTCTCGGGCTCCTTGGTTGGTGCTTTTTGCGGTCCGCGGGCGCGCGGCTACTGGCCAATCAAGGATGCGAGTTTCTCAGGTGTGAAAAATTCGCTCGCAGGTTCGGTGCGTGCCAGTTCTTCATCAGTTAACTCGCAATTGTCAGAGACAATCGCCATGTCTTCGCCGGTGTACGGCTTTTCTTTTTCAAGGTTGGCAATCGGTTTGGGTTAAGCAAACACAAATAACATCAGGCTTCATCCGACAGCTAAGGTGGGCGGCAATTAAATTGCAACTACAATTTAAGAACGCGCAGAAGACCTCCCCTCCTCCTGCCGCCAGCCCCAGCTTTGACATGGCTCATCACTCGGCCTAATCCCCGGATATCTCCGGTAGAGCTTCATGTCCGCTTCCACAACCAGCCCGAAAAAACTCCTGCGCCTTTTCGCCATCTCACCGGGCGAGATGCTGACAATCGCCGTCGCCACTCTGGGCGGGATGGTTTTCGTTTGGCTGAACGTTCCCGGCGGGGCGATCTCGGGGTCAGTGATTGCGGTGGCGCTGTTGTCAACTACGGGGCAAGCCCACGGGCTCGGGCCTGTCCTGCGGGTCACCGGCCTCTGCATGGTCGGCGTCGCCGTGGGCGCGATTGTCGGTCCCGATACTTTCGCCAATATGGCGGCCTATCCGTTCAGCGTTCTGGCGATGGCGATCTGTGTCGTCACGATGACGGCGGTGGCGACGGCGTTGTGGATGTATGTGATGGGCTGGCCGTTTTCCTCGGCGCTGCTGGCCTCAGTGCCGGGCTCGATGAGTTATATCGTGTCGGTGTCCATCACCATGGGCAAGGACGCAGCGCGCATAGCCGTGGTGCAGATGTCGCGGGTTGTGTTTCTGGTCACCCTGCTGCCGCTGATCGTCGCCTGGGATATGCATGGCCGCGTGATCAAACTGCCGCCTGTGCATTACGATCCGCTTGTTGTCACGCTGATCGTGCTTGCTTTCGGCATTGCTGCGGGTTGGGTGTTTGAGAAGCTGGGCTCCACCGGCGGCTTTCTGCTGGGTGGCATGCTGGTTTCGGGCCTCGCGCATTTCATGGGCTGGGCGCCCGGGCGTTCGCCTGACTGGGTGATGAACGCCGGCCAGATCATCGTGGGCGCCTGGACCGGCTCCCGCTTTTCCGATTTCGACTGGAAGCTCTTCTGGCGCATCGTTTATGGCACGATGCTGGGCGTCGGCTCGACCATGCTGATCGCCATCGGTTTTGCGCTGGCTTCGTCCTATCTGCTGAAAGTGCCTTTCGGCGCGGCGCTGATTGGCTATTCGCCGGGCGGACTGGAGGCGATGGTTGTCTTGTCGCTGGCGCTGGGGGTTGATCCGATTTTCGTGACCGCGCATCACTTCGCGCGTTATTTTATCATCAATGCGTCGCTGCCCTTCATCGTGCCGCGCTTGCTGAAAATGGAAGATGCGGCGAAACTCGCCGCGCAACCGCCAACGAATCCGCAGGAATCATCGGGAGAGACATAATGCTATTGCGCACAACGCTCACGTCGCCATTCGGCCGCAAGACACGGCTCGCAGCGCTGCGTCTGGGGCTGATGGATAAAATCAAGCTCGCCGACGCTGACCCGATGAATCCGGAAGACGCGCTGCGCAAGGATAATCCGCTTGGCAAGATCCCGGCGCTCATCCTCGACAATGGCCAGGCTGTGTTCGACAGCCGCGTGATCCTCGAATATCTCGACCACATGGCGGGCGGGAACAAGATCATCCCGGCTGATTTCGATGCGCGCGTCAAATGCCTCACCCTGCAGGCCCTGGGCGATGGCATCATGGATGCGGCGATCCTCATTGTTTATGAAGCGCGCCATCGTCCGGCCGAAATCCACCACAAGCCCTGGCTCGATTACCAGCGTGGCAAGGTGGAACGCGGGATCGCCGCCCTCGCTGCCAATCCGCCAGATCCCAAGGTTTTTAATGCTGGCACGATCGCAGTGGCTTGCGCGCTGGCTTATCTGGACTGGCGCAAACAGGTGGACTGGCGGGCCTCACACCCTCAGCTGATTGCCTGGCTCGACGCTTTTCGCACGAACGTGCCTGAATTTGATCAGACCGCCGGGCCGGTCTGATCGATACATTTGTGGATTCAACGTTAAGGTTATTAACGGATGCGACATTTCTTATGTTCATCCTCACGCCGTAACCTCATAAGACATCGCCATGATCACCCGCCGCACCTTCCTCAGGCTGCTTGGTTCTGCTGCCGTGCTCGGCTCGGCAGCGTCCGTTTATGGCGTGATCATCGAGCCATTTTTTCGCCTGCGCATTAAGCATTATGCGCTGACGCCGCCGCGCTGGCCGAAAGACTTTCCCCTGCGCATCGCGATCGTGACCGATATACACGCGTGCGAACCGTGGATGAATGAAGAGCGGGTCAAGACTATCGTTGCGATGACGAATGACCTGGGCGCTGATTGCATCCTTCTGCTCGGAGACTACATCGCCACACACAAGTTTCAGATGAGCATTCCTTCGCAGGCCTGGGCCAATGCGCTGGCCAAACTGAAGGCCCCTCTCGGCGTGCATTCTGTGCTGGGCAATCACGATTGGTGGAATGATGGCGAGGCGATGCGGCGCGGCGAGGGCCTGCCTGCCGCAGGAAAAGCCCTGCAGGATGCGGGCATCAAAGTTTACCAGAATGAGAGCGTCCGTCTTGAAAAAGAGGGACGTCCGTTCTGGCTGGCGGGACTTGGTGATCAGGTGGCGTTCATTCCATTGCGCGGCTGGAGGCACCCCAATTACGGGATTGACGATTTGCCTGGCACTCTGGCTCAAGTGACCAGCGAAGACCCGATTTTGCTTATGGCGCACGAACCAGACATTTTTCCGCGTGTTCCCGAGCGCGTTTCGTTGACACTGAGCGGCCACACCCATGGCGGCCAGATCAGCATATTCGGCTGGACGCCGATCGTTCCCTCTCGATATGGATCACGATATGCTTATGGTCACAAGATCGAGGAAGGACGCAATCTCATTGTCTCGAGCGGGCTTGGCTGTTCCGGCATACCGGTGCGAATCGGCGCGGCGCCAGAGATTGTCGTGATCGACCTTGGCGGGGCCAGAGGCGCATGAACGCGGACCCGGCACATCGCTTTACAGTCCGGGTGTACTACGAGGACACGGATTTTTCCGGCGTGGTTTATCATGCTTCGTATCTGCGCTTCATGGAGCGCGCACGCACCGAATATCTGCGTGAGCTTGGCATCCATCAGCAGTCCATATTCGATGGCTCACACGGAGAGGCTTTCGGCTTCGCGGTACGGCGCATGGAAATCGATTTCATGAAACCTGCACGCATGGACGATCTTCTCGATGTGACCACTTCACCGGCAAATATTGGCGGCGCATCCATTGACCTGGTGCAGCAGGTCATGCGCGGCGAAGACCTGCTGATTGCAGCCCGGGTGCGGATCGCCTGTGTAACCAATGGCCGCCCGGCGAGATTGCCTGTTTGGGTGCGCAACAAAATGACGAAGGGTCTGCGGCCGGGACCTTAATTATCGCCCATGTCGCCTGGTCTGGCGTCCGGTTCTTCGAGGAGGACTCTCGGCACGTCGCCCTTGCGTACAAGCTTGTTCCCCTCGCGCGTCCAGACCACGCGCGCCTCTTCCGTCTTGCCGCCGGCAACGATCTTGTAGTCGATAGAGATTTCGCGGGGCCGCCGGGGATCTATTTTCCAGAGGCCGCTGGCGTCGACCACGGCCTTCTTGTCCTCGACATGGTCCTCATTGTTGAAGCCAGTGGGAATGCGCTGGGAATTTTTCAATTCCACCATGGCGAGTTTGTCGAAAACAAAGACATGCAGGTCCTTGTAGGTATTGCCGGCATATTCGGTTGTCGTTTCAAATATGACGCCCTCGTTGCCCCCGATCTCAACAGGAGTGATCGTGCCGGTGTCCCCTCCGGGTCCGATACGCGCGAAATTCACATGACGCGCGAGCACCTTGGGCGTGCCGGGCTTGTTGCGCAGAAAATGTGCAGAGACTTTGGCCGTGCACAGCGCGCATAATTCGTCGGGTTCGTTGGCGATGGTGACCAGCAGATCCATCTTGCCGAATTTGAGGAATTTGACCGGATAAAGGCAGTTTTCAGGATTGGCGTTGCGGCTGGATTCGTAGGCGACCTTGCCGAATGCATTGCGCATGGCCTGCAGCATCTGACGATCAGGCTCGATCACATCGCGCGCTTCTTCGCAGACGAGCGGCGGCACGGTTTCTTTCGGCTGTGGCAATAGACGGCGAAGGATCTGCGGCTGTGCGGCGCCTGGGCTGGCGAAGGTCAAACCAAGGACGCCCGCTGCGGCAACGATGAACGCTGCGAACGAATGACTAAGGCCTGTGCGTCTTGCGAATGCCAACGGCAAGGGAACGACTCCCGTTTTGCCTATTATCGTTGATCCCAGAAATCCGGCAAGATGGATTGTAGTCTTCCACCGATCCGCACAGGACTTATTTTGCGTGCGAGCCCATCGTCTCCGGTTTCCACTGCAACAGCGCAGAGTGAGGCCTCGCCTTCTGCCGGCTGGAACCGCCCTGACGATATCCGCCGCGTGAAGCGATGCAGGGGTTCATCCTTGATCATGCCGATCACAGAATCATAGTCGCCAGTCATCCCGGCATCACATTGAAATGCAGTTCCTGCAGGCAAAATCTGCGCATCGGCGGTGGGCACATGAGTGTGCGTACCCACCACCAGGGAGGCTCTGCCATCGGCATAGTGACCCATGGCGTATTTTTCGCTGGTGGTTTCGCAGTGCATGTCGATGATTGCGGCGTCGCAAGCCATGCCCAGCGGGCAGGCCTCCAGCTCCCGATCAGCGGCAGCGAAAGGATCGTCGAGCGGGTCCATGAAAATGCGGCCCATGAGATTCATGACAAGCACGCGCGCACCCTTCGCCGTTTCGTAGAGGCCGGCGCCACGTCCGGGCGTGCCCTTTGGAAAGTTCGCGGGACGAATGAGGCGCGGCTGCCGCTGGATGAATACCAGCGCCTCCTTTTGATCCCAGGCATGGTTGCCAAGCGTGACGCAATCGGCGCCCGCCGCCAGAAAATCGTCGCAAATCGCCTCAGTTATACCGAATCCGCCCGCTGCGTTCTCGCCGTTCACAACGACGAAATCCAGCGCGTAGCGCTCCCGCAAATCGGGCAGATGACGCAACAGCGCGGCGCGCCCGGAACGTCCGACGATGTCACCGATGAAAAGAAGGCGAAGGCTCATAAAGCCAGCCATAGACCGCGAAGGCCGCTACGTCCAAAATTATTTGGCAAAATTATTTGGCCCACGCCAGCGAACAATCGATCAACTCGTTTTCCGTGATAACGAAATCGAGCGGCTGGTCGTGATCTTCCTCAGGCACACGCTCGATTTCCTGAACCGAAAACGCAATCCCTATGGCGGGACCGGGATGGCTCATGCGCAGAGCTGCGAGCGTCGCGTCGTAATGGCCACCGCCATAGCCGATGCGATAACCGCGCCGGTCGAAGGCAGCGAGCGGAACAAAAGTCAGGTCGGGAACGCCTTCGGGAAGACGCACGGAGGGTTCGCGCAGGCCCATGGGACCATCAATGAGCAGCTGCCCTTCTCGCCAGCGGCGGAAAACGAGCGGCACGCCGGGCTCCTGTGTCACCGGCAAAAGTGTATTGAACTGATGATAATCAAGCGCGGCCAACAGCATTCGCGTATCGGGCTCAGAGCCGATGGGAAGAAACGCCGCCACATTTTTCACAAGGGCGCGGCGGGCAATCTTCACGCCTTCAATGGCAAGTTTTTCCGCGAAGGCCTGCCGCACTTCAGGCGGCACAGCCTTGCGGCGAGCGAGAGCCGCCTTACGGAGTTCAGATTTCGAAATCTGCATGCCAGTCTGCCATGATGGCCCAGAACCGCGACCGCGCGCTGGCGGCATCCCGCAGGAATCTTGAACATAAAGAGTGCGGGCCACAAAAGCCGTGGGATCATCGATCCCGGGAACCTACAACGTAGGTGGGCGCCATGTGATTAGGTCCACGGACCAGACCAGGGACAGCTCCCTTAGAGATCGATAAGGCCCCGGGAATACATATCCTCACGTACCCCGCAGCACCGCAGACCCAATGTAGGGCGAAATCGCGCGTTACGCCATAGCGCATCTCGACTTTATCCCCCTTCGGCCCCAAATGGAGTATTCTCTTCAGAGCCCACGGCCATGAACTCACCAGATGATCCCGAAAGCAACCGGATGTCCGCCCGTGCGCGGCGCTATGCGAGCGTCGGCGCGCGAGTTGGCGGTGTCGCAGCGCGAGTCGCGGGATCGCGGCTCACGGGCGGCCGGGGGCTGACATCTGGCAATGGCGATGCCCTGGTCGCGGCGCTCGGCACGCTCAAGGGGCCGATGATGAAAGTCGCGCAGTTTCTCGCGACAATCCCGGAAGCGCTGCCTCCTGATCTCGCTGAAAAGCTGCGCACCTTGCAAGCGAACGCACCACCGATGGGTTCGGCCTTCGTGACCCGTCGCATGCAGGCGGAACTGGGAGCGGACTGGCGCAACCAATTCGGAAGCTTCGATCTGCGTCCCGCCCATGCGGCCTCTCTGGGACAGGTGCATCGCGCGACGTCGCTGGATGGCCAGCGACTCGCCTGCAAATTGCAATATCCCGACATGAAGTCAGTCGTGGAGGCCGACCTCAAACAGCTCGAATGGGTCTTCTCCCTGCGGCGGATGTTCAATGGCGCGGTCGATACGCGGGAAATGTCGAAAGAAATTGGCGCGCGCGTGCGCGAGGAACTCGATTATGCCAGGGAAGCCAAACACGTTTCGCTCTATCGCGATATTCTGTGCGGGCCGGATGCAACTGACACGAATGTACGCGTTCCCGAAGTCACGCCGTCCCTTTCAACCGGGCGGCTGCTGACCTTGTCCTGGCTCGATGGCGAGCCGCTGATGGATTTCACAGGCGCATCGCAAGAGGAGCGCAACACCATCGCGCGGGCCATGTTCCGGGCGTGGTGGCATCCGTTCATCGGCCTTGGCATCATCCACGGCGATCCGCATCTGGGCAATTATACAATTTTTCGCGAGGATCAGAAAGCGGCAGGCATCAATCTGCTCGACTATGGCTGCATACGTATTTTCCCACCCGCTTTCGTGAAAGGCGTGGTCGACCTCTACGAAGGCCTGCGAGCCGAAGACAATGACAAGATTGCTGGCGCATATGAAACCTGGGGATTTCGCGGCCTCAAACGAGAACTCGTGGATGTCCTCAGTATATGGGCGCGGTTCATCTATGGCCCCATGCTGGATGACCGTGTGCGCCCCATTGCCGAAGGCGTATCGCCGGGCGAATATGGCCGCGAACAGGCCATGCGCGTACATGAAGGCCTGAAGAAATATGGCCCCGTCACGATCCCGCGCGAATTTGTGTTCATGGACCGGGCAGCCATTGGCCTTGGCGGCGCGATGCTGCATCTGGATGCCCGGCTGAACTTCCACCAGATGTTCACTGACGTTTTGCGGGAGGGCTTTGACGCCGATGCTATGGCCGCGCGGCAGAAGGCGGCGCTGGACCGGGCGGACCTTGTTCGCGGCCAGTGAAATTGCCCGTGCCGTGGCGGGTTCACCTTGGAGACATTCGGCGCTAAGAATGAGACAGCGGCCGCGCGAAGTGTCGCACAGCAAGAGGAAACGTCATGCAGACGGCGAACCTGAACACAATCATTCTGACCGCCTGCATCTTTGCTGCGCTGCCTGCTGCTGCACAGGAACCTATTGCCGAATTCTATCGCGGCAAGACCATCACTATTGCTGCGGGATCTTCGGCGGGCGGCGGGCTCGATACCTATGGACGGCTACTGGCCCGGCATCTGGGCGCGCATGTACCCGGCAATCCCACTGTCATCGTGCAGAACATGCCGGGCGCCGGATCGTTAGTCGCGGCACGGCATCTTTATTCCGTTGCGCCAAAAGACGGCACGCAGATGGCGACCGTGCTCCCCGGCGCGCTGCTGGATGCGTTGCTCTCGGGCACGGATCGCAAGGTCTATGATCCCACCAAGTTCAACTATATCGGCAACGCCAATTCCGAAACGCTGGTCTGCGTGACGCGGCGCGACGCGCCGGTAAAGCACTTCAAGGATGTGTTCGAGCGCGAACTCGTCGTCGGCGCCACAGGGCCCGGCTCTACATTGCAGGATTCTCCTGCGGTCACCGCCAATCTTCTGGGCGCGAAGATCAGAATTATTGCAGGATACAAAGGTTCGCGTGAAGTTTCGCTCGCCGTTCTGAAAAACGAAGTGCATGGCGTCTGCGGCCTCGCCTGGTCGAGCGCCAAGCAGCAATATCCCGACATGTTCTCTCCCACCAGCGAAGTGCAATTGCTGGTGCAGGAAGACGCCAGAACGCACCCGGAGCTGGCTGGGAAAGCACCACTCGCTGTTGACTTCGCCAAGACGCCGGAACAGCGCGCCGTGCTGGAAATCTTTTATTCGCAGGCGATCTTTACGCGGCCATTCCTCTTCCCGCCGGGTGTGCCTGCCGATCGTGTCGCGGCAATGCGCAAATCTTTCATGTCGGCGATGAAGAGCCCCGAATTGCAGGCCGATGCGCGCAAGCAACAGACCGAAGCGGAATCCAGCCCCGGCGAGGAAGTCGCTGCGTTGATCGACAAGATTTATGCGGCAAGCCCGGCAGTGGTCGAGCAGTTGAGGAAAGCCTCTGGCAAATAAGGCGATCTCGAATAAATGTGGTCAGTCCGCTATCGTTTGAACACGGGGGGATAGAATGCTTGTAAATCTGTCAAGTCTCTATGCAGGTCTGCTTGCCATTATCTGGTTTGTCCTGTTCGCCATGATCGGACGGCTGCGCAGCCAGTTGAACATATCGCTGGGCGACGGCGGCAATCCGGCGCTGATCCTTGCCGGCCGCCGCTATATGAACTTCATCGAATGCACGCCATTCGCGATGCTTTTGCTTTATATCGTGGATTCCAACGGGGGTGGCGTCATGTGGGTGCATGCCCTTGGCATTATTCTCGTTGTCTCGCGGATCATCCATCCGTTCGGCCTCACCATCGAAAAGATGAATACGCCCGCGCGAATTCTGGGCGCGGGCGGTACGGTGTTTGTCATTCTTGCTTGCGCGGTTACGCTGTTCTGGCAATATTTCCAGCGGTAGGGATCGGCGTACCTAAAAAGTCCCCTCAATCCCCGCCTTGCGGACAACATCGCCCCAGCGGCCGATCTCATCGACGATGAATTGTTGCAGATCTGGCAGGGATTTGTTTTTCAACGGCAGCAGGCCGGCTCTTATCACCTCTGCTTTTGTTTCATCCTCGGCAAAGAACTTGTCGAGCTCGCCGTGTATCTTTGCGGCGATGTGTTGCGGCAAGCCGCCGGGGCCCGCGACCATGAACCAGCCAGCAGCATCAAATCCCTTCACGGTTTCGCCGATGGGCGGCACGTCCTTGATGGCGCCAAAACGCTCGGCTGTGCTGATGCCAAGCGCCCGCACCCCACCGCCCTGAATGGTGCCAAGCGCGGGGCCGATATCGACCATCATCAGCGGCACATGCCCCGCCGCCACATCGTTCAATGCGGGCAGACTGCCTTTATAAGGCACCATGGTCATTTTCAGGCCTGTCATGGAACTGAGCATTTCGATGAACAGATGATGCGGCACGCCGGGGCCGGATGTTGCATAGGAAAGCTGACCCGGCCGTTCCTTTGCATAAGCAATGAACTCGGCGACTGACTTCACCGGCAGCGAAGGATTGACCACCAGTACGAATGGCGTTGCAGCGGCCAGAGCCAGCGGCGTGAAATCTTTCGCTGGCTCGTAAGGCAGTTTTTTATAAAGCGCCACATTCACCGCCATGTTTGTCGCAGAGCCGAGAAACAATGTATGCCCGTCTGGCGCCGCGCGCGTCACCGCCTGCGCGCCGACTACGCCCCCGGCACCGGGCCGGTTTTCGACAACAAAGGACTTGCCCCATGCGCCCTCAAGCCTGCGGGCAATCATGCGTGCGAGGATGTCAGTGCCGCCACCCGGTGCAAATGGCACGACCAGCGTCACATTGCGCGAGGGATAGTTGGCTGCACTGTCCTGTGCGTTGGCAGGTGCGAGCAAGGCCAGCAACGACAACAAGCCTGCCAATGCGCGTGTTTTGTGAGACGGCGAGATTAGCATGTTCATCACTTTCAATTGGCTTCGATTCCCAGGTCGCGGATCAGCTGCGGTATGACATCATATTCGGATTTCCACTCGCGATAAAATTCCTCCGGTGTATTGCCGATTCCCTCAAACGAGAGATTGGTCAGAAAGTCCTTCACATCGGAACGCTGCAGAGCAGCCTTCGCCGCCGCCGCCGTGCGATCGATGATATCCTTTGGCGTGCCGGCCGGGGCCGCGAGGCCCATCCATTGCTGCGTACGGAAGACGAGATCATCGAAGCCTGATTCCATGAAGGTCGGTACATCCTTGAGCAGGCCGCGCTTCTCGCCCAGTTGTGCGATCATCTTTACTTTGCCATCGTTGATCATCTGCATCGCAGCACCTGCGCCGAATGTCACAGCGATTTGCCCCGCCACCAGTTCCTGAATCGCCTGTGGGCTGCCGCGATAATGTACAGCCGTGAATTTCGCGCCGCTCTTCTTGGCCATGGCTTCAAGCAGGATATGCGGAAAGGAGCCTGCACCGAACGTGCCGTAATTCAAGCCGCCCGGCGTCTTTTTCGCGAGCGCCACCAATTCCGCTGCATTGTTGGCGGGCAAGGTCGACATGGCGATCATAGCTGCGCCGCTGCCAGTCAGCCGTGTGATATAGACAAAATCTTTTGCTGGATCGTAAGGCAGGTTTTTCTGCAATCCGGCCTGCGCGACCAGCGGATCGGCTATCGTTGCAAGTATTGTGTAGCCGTCGGGTTTTGATTTTGCGACGACGCCCGTGCCGATAGTGCCGCCACCGCCCGCGCGATTCTGGATGATGATCGTGCCGCCGAGCGGCCCCGCCATGCCATCGGCAATCTTGCGTAAGGTAATATCGGCAGGCGAGCCGGGCGCATAGGGAATGATCCAGGATATGGGTTTGGAGGGATAGGAGTCTTGCGCGAGGGCTTGTCCGTTTAGCGGAATGAGCGCCCCGATCGCCAACAAGACAAGACGCCAATTTGCGCCAATTTTTGCAGTCCGGCCCATGTTTCCTCCTGAATGTTTGGCGCAGTTTACGCCGGCCCGCGCAAGTTTGAAATGGCCCGCGCAAAAACCCGCCTTCTGTGGCTGTGCTGGACTTCGAACAGAAAAGGATTCAATCTCACCCCAGGCTGAAACCGGTAGGACAATCGACCTGCCTGCAAGCGAGAGGCCCTTATGGCAGATCAGCCACAACCAGATGAATTGAGGGACACTGTAAAACCCGCCGCGCTTGGAGGCTGGCTGTTGTTGCCCGCAATTGGCGTATTTCTTTCGCCATTCTATATCGGCTGGCGGGCGATCCGCAATGCGGGAACCGCCGCTGCCATGATGGGCGAAGACGTATCATGGATGATGCGCATCTTCGTGCTTATGGAATTCACGGTCACAATCGCAATGCTGGGGGCTTCGCTCTTCCTGATTTATCTTCTTGTCTTGAGGAAGCGCATCTTTCCCAAGGCTTTTATAATTTTTCTGCTCGGTGGAATTGTCTTGGCCATCGTGGGGCTGGCGACAACGCTGGCCGTGCTCGGCAGTGAAGTCGAAGAGATGCTCTATCCTGTCGATCTCGCAGATCTGCGCGGACTTGTTGGCTCCATCATATGGGCTGCTGTGTGGATTCCCTATATGCGCCAGTCACAACGTGCGCGCGCGACGTTTGTGAAGGTTTAGGGGAGCTTTTCATTTAATCGGCATGCGGTCAATGCGGGAAAGCGCAGCATAAAATAAGGATCATAAATGCATCATAAACTCACGATCCCGGATCACCTTCGGCGTCCGGGATGATCCACCGCCCATCAAAGGGGCCAAATGAGCGCATATCAATATGCTCTCCGCTGTTATTCACGCTGTACTCGCCGCCTTCTTTCCCAAAGCCGCCTGCGCTGCGGCCAGCCGTGCGATCGGCACACGGAAGGGGGAGCAGGAGACATAGTCCAGACCCACTGTTTCGCAGAATGCAATCGAGGCGGGGTCTCCGCCGTGTTCGCCGCAGATGCCGAGCTTGATGGCGGGCCGCGTCTTGCGGCCGCGTTCCGCTGCGATCTTCACCAATTCGCCGACGCCTTCTATATCCAGCGTGACGAAGGGATCGCTGGGCAGGATGTTTTTGGCTGTATAGGGACCAAGGAACGAGGCCGCATCATCCCGAGATATGCCCAGGGTCGTCTGCGTTAGATCGTTCGTGCCGAAGGAGAAAAATTCGGCGGATTCGGCAATCTGTGCGGCCTGCAAGGCGGCGCGCGGCAGTTCGATCATCGTGCCGATCTGATAGGGCACATCGACGCCGGTTTCGTTCTTCACCGCTTCATGCATGGCGATGATGCGCGCCTTGGCAAGATCGAGTTCGGCCTTGATCATGACCAGCGGCACCATGATTTCCGCCGTCACGGGCTTGCCGGTTTTGCGGATGGCTTCGACAGCGCCTTCAAACACCGCGCGCGCCTGCATTTCGGCAATCTCGGGATAGGCGATCGCGATGCGCACGCCGCGGAAGCCCAGCATGGGGTTGAACTCGTGCAATTCCGCCGCGCGCCGCCGCAGTCTTTCGGCGGATGTGTTCATGGCTTTTGCGACGTCTTCCATTTCCGCATCAGTATGCGGCAGGAATTCATGCAACGGCGGATCGAGCAGACGGATGGTGACCGGCAAGCCAGACATGATCTCAAACAGTTCTGCAAAATCCTTGCGCTGCATGGGCAAAAGTTTCGCCAGCGCCGAACGGCGGCCTTTCTCATCATCAGCCAGAATCATTTCGCGTACAGCGATGATGCGATCACCTTCAAAGAACATATGCTCGGTGCGGCAGAGGCCGATGCCTTCGGCGCCAAAATTACGCGCAACCCTTGCATCAGCAGGTGTTTCGGCATTGGCGCGCACCTTCATGCGCCGCACGCCGTCGGCCCATTCCATGAGCGCGGCAAATTCGCCAGAGAGTTCGGGATCGAGCATATCCACAGCGCCTTCCAGTACCTGGCCGGTGGAGCCATCGATGGTGATAACATCGCCCTTCTTGAACGTGCGGCCCGCTGACGTCATCGTCTGCGCCGCGTAATCAACGCGTATCGCGCCCGCGCCTGAGACACAGGGCTTGCCCATGCCACGCGCCACAACAGCCGCGTGAGATGTCATGCCGCCACGTGTCGTGAGTATGCCTTCGGAGGCATGCATGCCGTGGATATCTTCAGGGCTGGTTTCCACGCGCACGAGAATGACGCGGTGGCCCGCTGCCTTCAGCGTTTCGGCCTCATCGGAATTGAATACGATTTCGCCGCGCGCCGCACCGGGCGAAGCAGGCAGGCCCGTGGCAATGATCTTGCGCTCGGCCTTGGGGTCAATCGTTGGATGCAGCAATTGATCAAGCGCTGCAGGCTCAACTTTCGTGACGGCTTCTTCGCGCGTGATCAGGCCTTCATTCGCCATATCGACGGCTATGCGGATCGCGGCCTTTGCTGTGCGTTTGCCGTTGCGGGTCTGCAGCATCCAGAGCTTGCCGCGCTCCACGGTGAATTCCATATCCTGCATGTCGCGATAATGCTTTTCCAGCAATTGCGTCACGCGCACGAATTCAGCAAAGCAATCCGGCAGCGCTGTTTCCATGGACGGCTTGTCCGAGCCCGCGCCGATGCGTGCGGCCTCTGTAATATTCTGCGGGGTGCGAATGCCCGCCACCACATCTTCGCCCTGGGCATTGATGAGGAACTCGCCGTAGAGTTCATGCACGCCGGTGGAGGGATTGCGTGTGAAGGCGACGCCCGTTGCGGAGGTTTCGCCCATATTGCCGAACACCATAGCCTGCACGCTGACCGCCGTGCCCCAGCTTTCGGGAATATTGTTCAGGCGGCGATAGGTGATGGCGCGCTGGTTCATCCAGGATGAGAACACCGCGCCCACGGCGCCCCAGAGCTGTTCATGAGGATCCTGCGGGAAGGGTTTGCCGCTTTCATCCAGCACACGCTTTTTGTAGCCTTCGACAACTTCGCGCCAGTCGGCTGCCGTCAGGTCCGTGTCGAGCATGAAGGATTTGCGGTCCTTCATGTCTTCCAGAATATCCTCGAAATGATGATGGTCGATATCGAGCACCACGTTCGAATACATCTGGATGAAGCGGCGATAGGAATCCCAGGCAAAACGCTCGTCGCCCGCGTTCTTCGCCAGCGCCTGAACCGTCACGTCGTTGAGCCCGAGGTTGAGCACCGTATCCATCATGCCGGGCATGGACGCCCGGGCGCCGGAGCGAACCGAAACCAGCAGCGGATTGGCGTTATCGCCAAAGCCGCGATCCGCGATTCGGCCGATTTCCTTCAGCGCAGCCTCGACCTGCCCCTTCAATTCCGCAGGATATTGTTTGCCATTGGCGTAAAAATACGTGCAGACCTCGGTGGTGATCGTCATGCCCGGGGGGACTGGCAGGCCGAGATTGGCCATTTCGGCGAGGTTGGCTCCCTTGCCGCCCAGCAAGTCACGCATACCGCCCGCGCCTTCGCCCTTGCCGCCACCGAACGTGTAAACCCACTTGGTCATTGGAGATTTCCCTGGAGATCGTCTACCGGAATGGAAAAACAAAGCCGCCGGCCTGGGAAGGCCGGAGCACTCGTGATTCCCTTGTGAGATTATTGCGATAAGTCTGACGGAAAACTGAACGGCAGGCAATGCGGCGTTAGTGGAGTGCCGGGAGAGTTAATGCCTGGCTCATACAATTTGGGACATGGCTTACCCCGCCCGTTTCCCCAGCACCATGCCCAGCGCGACCCAGCTCCAGCCGCGCACCAGCATTTCGCCTGACAGCAGCAGGCCTAGTAAAAGCGGATCGTTTGCCCCCCAGCGCAGAATCAGCAGTATGCCGATGATGCAGGTCGCCCCTGCGGACAGTGGGATGACGCCCGTCTGAAACCGCTCAGGCATGGCAAAACCCATGCGCATCCATATAAGTCCCGCCAGAAGCAGGCACATGCCGGCGATCGACACCAGCACATGGCCTGGCAGCACGCCGGGGCCGAAGATTGTCACAACGCCTGCTGCAATGTGAACAACACCCGCCGTCTGCCAGGGGTTGGAATTGGGCCCGCCACCCCGGCCGAGGTGACCGATGCCGCTTTCAAACAACCCCGCAAGCACCATGAAAATCCCGACCGGCGCCAGCGACATCGAGCGCATAAGCAGGACACTCGCCATCGCGGCCGAAGCCATCAGCACCAAAAGCCCGCCCACCACGAAAAACACCCTGACCCGCGGCAGCAACTGACCGACGGCCTGCTCCAGAATTTCCCGCCGGCGCAACAGGGCGACGACACGCGGATCGGCCATTTTTAACTCCTTGGAAGATGCCGGGCGCTTTTAGCCGCAATTCTGCGCCATTCAAACTGTCAATAACATCCGTGTTCTTGCCAGTGCGCTATCCCCACACTATGTCGGAAGGGTTCGCTGCTGGCGGGATTCGTTTTGCTGCCGATTGCCGGACTCCCCGGTAAAGAAGGGACCTCCCGTGTCCAAGACCCCGATCATTACCCCGCCGGTTTCAAATACGCCTGTTTCGAAAACCCCTTTGCTCGATACGATTGACCTGCCACAGGCCCTGCGTGCCCTGCCGGAGGCTTCGCTGCGGCAGGTGGCTGACGAATTGCGGACGGAAACCATCGACGCTGTCTCCGTCACCGGTGGGCATCTGGGCGCGGGGCTGGGCGTTGTCGAGCTGACTGTGGCGCTGCACTACGTGTTCAACACGCCCGCCGACCGCATCATCTGGGATGTCGGCCATCAGGCCTATCCACACAAGATTCTGACCGGGCGGCGTGCGCGGATCCGCACCCTGCGCCAGGGCGCCGGCCTCTCGGGCTTCACCAAGCGCGCGGAGAGCGAATACGACCCCTTTGGCGCGGCCCATTCCTCCACCTCGATTTCCGCCGGCCTTGGCATGGCGGTGGCGCGCGATCTGCTCGGCCATGACAACAAGGTGATTGCTGTCATCGGCGATGGCGCGATGTCCGCCGGCATGGCCTATGAGGCCATGAACAATGCCGGGCATATGCACTCGCGCCTCATCGTCATCCTCAACGATAACGACATGTCCATCGCCCCGCCGACGGGCGCCATGTCGGCCTATCTGGCGCGGCTCGTCTCGGGCGGGTTTTACCAGACCATCCGCCAGGCCGGCAGCCAGCTCGCAAAAAAGCTGCCGAAATTTTTCTACAACAAGGCCAAGAAGGCGGAGGAGTTTTCGCGCGGCTACTGGATGGGCGGCACGCTGTTTGAAGAAATGGGCTTTTACTATGTGGGGCCGATTGACGGCCACAACATGGATCATCTTCTGCCCGTGCTGAAGAATGTGCGCGACAACGCCACCGGCCCGGTGCTCATTCACGTGGTCACACAAAAGGGCAAGGGCTATGCGCCCGCCGAAAGCGCCAGCGACAAATATCACGGCGTCAACACGTTCGATGTCATCACCGGCAAGCAGAGCAAGCCCAAGGCCAATGCGCCCGCCTATACCAATGTGTTCGCCGAAAGCCTGATCAAGGAAGCGGCGAAAGACGAGCGCATTGTCGCCATATCCGCCGCCATGCCCACAGGCACGGGGCTCGACAAATTCGGCCAGGCCTTTCCTGACCGCACTTTTGACGTCGGCATTGCCGAACAGCATGCGGTGACCTTTGCCGCAGGCCTTGCGACGGAAGGTTTCAAACCCTTCTGCGCGATCTATTCCACCTTCCTGCAGCGCGGCTATGATCAGGTGGTGCATGATGTGGCGATTCAAAATCTGCCGGTGCGTTTCGCGCTCGACCGCGCCGGCCTTGTGGGCGCAGACGGGCCGACCCACGCAGGCTCTTTTGATATCGCCTATCTCGGCTGCCTGCCGAATTTCATCATCATGGCGGCGGCGGATGAGGCCGAACTCGTGCACATGGTCGCCACCTGCGCCGCACACGACGGCGGCCCGATTGCCTTGAGATATCCGCGCGGCGAAGGCGTCGGCGTCGATATGCCCGAGGCGGGCGAGGTGCTGGAAATCGGCAAGGGCAGGGTGGTTCGCAAGGGCACACAGATCGCCATTCTGTCTTTGGGGACACGTCTGGCTGAAGCGCTGAAAGCGGCGGAAGACCTGGCCGCACGGGGACTTTCGACCACAGTGGCCGATGCCAGATTCGCCAAGCCGCTCGACCGCGAATTGATCCGCACACTGGCGCAGACGCATGAAGTGCTGATCACGATTGAGGAAGGCTCCATCGGCGGCTTCGGCAGCTTTGTTGCGCAGGCGCTTCTGGAAGACGGCCTGCTGGATTCAGGCGCGCTGAAATTCCGCGCGATGACCTTGCCCGATGTCTATATCGATCAGGACAAGCCGGAAAAAATGTATGCAGGCGCGGGGCTGGACGCGAAGGGGATTGTGGCCAAGGCGCTGGAGGCGCTGGGGCGGGGGGAGAGTGGGGAACGGGTGAGGGCGTAGGGTTGGAAGAAAAATGGGAGTGGTAGAAAATGCCAGGCAAGAATGCCGAAATTATAGTCGTGGCTCCCTTCAAGGAGTTCCTGGTAGAATTTAAACCGTTAGAAGCAAATCCGCTACTGCTGGTGGATCATTGCACAGGTGCCAAATATTGCGAGTGCCATATTGCAGCACAGATGCTGATAAAGTTTGGAACGACCGACGTACCCTTGGATCCTGAAGACCAATCAGAATATCGTGCAAATCGCGAGATCGTCGAGAATGCTCCTGCCTACGAGCAAATGTTAAGCGATGCAAAGCAAGGGCGTACGTTTAGTAATATCGTAGCCGAATATAATAAAGACTTTGATCCAGATCACCCAATCAAAATTATTGGAGGTCAACATAGATTCCAAGCTATCAGGATGGCGCTTGAAGAGGGTATTAACAAAAATCATGGGTTGAAACTCTACTTCGAGTTGAATACGGACCAGAGACTGGACGTTCAGCTTATATCGAACACTAATATCGCGATATCTCGCGATTTATTTGATCGAATGCAGGAGACTGTTCGCGGCCCTGAGCTTAGGGATTGGTGTCAAAAAGTCGGCTTGTTACAGAATGGAAAAGACTTTACCGATAGAAGAGTGGGGGGCGGGATAATTTCTGTGCAATTAGCAAGGACATTCATACTAAACTACTTTGCGGGAAAATCTATTGATTCAAAGAAGTTTAAACTCATCGATACTAGCCCAATTTTAAGTGTTACTGGGCAGCGAGATGTAGAATGGGAAAAGCTACTTAGTGAAAATTCGAAGATTTGGTCAGATATTAAACTTGAAAAGGCCGGAAAGGAATTCGTTCGATTGATAGATGCACAGAGGGCAGCTTTTTCTAAACAAAAAAGTAAAGGAAGAGTACCGCCGGATTATGCATCGAAAGCTCTTAATATGGCTGTAGTAGCTGCTTGGTCTTATGTGGCTGGTGTATTAAACGGGAACGAAATACGGCTATCGCGACACTACGCATTGGCTGATGCGCCCGGCAAAGATCCACTAAATGCAGCTGCGCTGGCAAGCGGAAAACATAAAACTGATCCAGAAAATTATCGTGGCCTTGGATATCGAACTGATGCAAAGGAGCGATCAAGAATGGCTGAGCTATTTTTTCTTCAGGCAGAAGAAGGAAAAGGTATCACAAAGGCGAGTATCGATGTAGCTATCGCAGAATATCACGCAAAACTTGCAATTCTTGAAGTTGAGAAGCTCAAGGCGAAGGCTTGATAATGGCTGATATTGACAGCTTTTCTCTGGAGCTATTAGAGGAAGCTAAGCGCTTTTTCGAAATGGCAAATGAAACCAATTCAGCCGACGGGAAGCGCGCATTTTTTCATGCTTCTCTGTTTTTGGCTTTATCCGCCCTAGAGGGGCATATCAATTCGGTAGCAACTGACTTTGAGGGCCGAAATGAAATAAGCATACATGAAAGGGGTCTTTTGCTTGAGAGAGATGTTAAACTTGATAAGGGACAATTTGTTTTTGGCAATTTAAAGATATCGAGGCTTGAAGATAGGATTCAGTTGTTGATTGCAAAATTCACGAACGAGCCCTTTGATTCGTCACAAGTATGGTGGGCAAAACTAAAAGGGGCTATTATTGCCCGTAATAAGCTAGTGCATCCCAAAGATGTTCACGCCGTAACTGAAGCCGATGTCCAGTCTGCTCTTGAGGCTGTGATCGAAGGAATTGATGCCGTTTATAAGGCAGTTTATCGGCGTTCATTTCCTGCATTGAAGCGCAATCTTCATTCAAAACTAGTCTTCTAGTTGAATTTTCGACGCCCGCGACCTCACAGTGGTTGCGGCCCCTCATGCTGAGGAGCGCGCCGCAGGCGCGCGTCTCGAAGCACGAGGGCCAGCGCAGTTGATGCACGTAGCTGCAAATCACCTCGTCCTTCGAGACGCGAGCTTCGCTCGCTCCTCAGGATGAGGTGATTTTTGACGGCGCGTGACCCCATTTGCATTCCCCCTTCCACCCCGTCATAACCCGCGCTCACTTCGTAATCACCCGATTGAGACCGCATTTTTTCACTACCGTCATTCCTAAACTGACGTCGTTATTGACGTCGTTAACGACGTCAACAAGATCAGGCCGCTTTTTGATGTTCCGCGTTGGCTTCGAGCGGCTTCCAGTTCCAGGGCAGAAGTTCATGCAGACGATTGTTCTTATGATCGTTGATGCGCCCCAGCACGTCGGCTAGATAAG
>CANJJI010000026.1 GCA_947474545.1 Beijerinckiaceae bacterium
ACCATCCCTAACCAGAGCAACGATGCGCTCGCGCAAATCAAGAGAATAGCTGTGTCCCATGAATCACCTCCGACAAAGGTGAATCACGTTCCCGCCAAAAGGGGAATCCCGCTCGATTCCTTTTTCAGGTACGAGGCTCTAGCATGGCGTAGTGAAGGACGAAAGCGCGATATTTTTTTACCCGCCCGCCAAGGCAACAGACGTTCACCTGCGTTCACGTCCATCGCTCTAATGTTTTGTTTAACAATCGGGTTTTCCCAGAACCCGATTCCACTTTTGGGTCCGATGTTCTAGATATCGCGTTCGCGCACTTCGTCATTGGGCACGATAACGCCGGCTGCGCCGGCTTCAGCGTCTTCTTCTTCATCGTCGAGAAGGAGATGATGGGCGGCCTCGCCGTCCTTCTCTTCTTCTGTCTCGTCATCGATCAATTCATCTTCAACCGCTTCGTCTTCAGCGGGCGCCACAGTGGCAGCCGCAGCAGGCGCGAAACCGGCGTTTGGAAAAGTCCTGGGATATTTGGGTGGCCGTGTGGGGAGAATCGGAACCACAAAAACTGCCTGACATTTTGGGCAGTGGATGGGATCATGATTGAGGTCGAAGAAGCGTAGCGCGCATTCCGCGCAGAGCCGTTTTGTGCCGAGCTGTTCTTTGTTCATTTAGCCCAGTACAGCGGAATGGCTGAAATAGCCAGCAATAAACGCATCCACGCAAGAATACGGCAGAAAACCGGCTGTTGAGTCTCAAGTCATGAACAAAAGAGCCAGAATTCTGCGCTTTCTTTACACTTGGGCTAGCGCTCTTGCTCATCACCCAGATCTTCGCGGGTCGATTCAATCGGCACGCCTCTGAAGCCTGTGGCCAGAACGTAGAGCTCTGCGCTATCAGCGCGGCTGGCCTTGGGTTTGACGTGACGCACGACCGTAAAACTGCGCTTGAGAATGGCCAGCAACTGGCTCTCCGTGCCGCCCTGAAACATCTTTGCCAGAAAGAAACCGCCTGGCTTCAGCACTTCGCAGGCAAATTCGATGGCAAGCTCGCCCAGATGCACGATGCGCAAATGATCGGTCTTCTTGTGGCCGGTGGTATTGGCGGCCATGTCGGAGATGACGCCATCGGCCAAAGCGTTGACGGCGCACTCGCCGCTGCCGCCTTTACCCGCCAGCATGGCTTTCAATTGACCGGGGGCGTCGGGGTCGAGAAAATCCATCACCGTGAATTCAACGCCGGGAATGGGATCGATATCGAGCAGATCAATGCCGATGACACGCCCCTGTCCTTCAATGGATTTGACTCGCGTGGCGGCCACCTGCGCCCAGCCGCCGGGTGCGGCGCCAAGATCGACAATCTTCATGCCGGGCTTCAGCAGCTTGTAGCGGTCGTCGATTTCCAGAAACTTGTACGCCGCGCGCGAGCGATAGCCTTCCAGCCGGGCGCGGGCCACATAGGGATCATTGAGTTGGCGCTCCAGCCACAGGGTCGAGGCGTGGGAGCGCTTGTGCGAGGTTTTCACCCGCTGCTTGAGCGAGCGGCCGCCTTCGCGTCCGCTTGCCGTTCCACCGCCTGATTTTGCTGCCGTCATGGCTTGGTTCCACTCTGGCTGGCTGTGCCTTTCGAGCCAGCGTAATTATTCTGGGCCGGCGGCCGCCAGACACGGTCCGCGCTCATCAACTGCATCAATATGCCCTCGCGAAGGCCGCGGTCGGCGATGCGAATCCGGTCGGAGGGGAAAGACCGGCGAATGGCTTCGAATATCGCGCAGCCCGCCAGCACGAGATCAGCGCGCTCGTAGCCGATACAGCCATTGGCCGCGCGCTCCTCATAGGTCATATCGCGCAGGAGATCCATGGCGTCGGAGACTTCGTCATTGCTCATCCAGAGCCCGTCGACGACACGACGGTCATAACGCAGCAAGCCCAGATGCACACCGGCGAGCGTTGTCACCGTGCCAGACGTGCCCAGCAGATGAAAGCGGTCACACCGGTCTTCTTCGGCAACCTGATCGGTGAAAGCATCCAGGTGCCGGGTGACAAAATTCACCATGGCCTCGAAAACTGCGGCATCCACCTGTTTTCCGCCAAAACGCTCGGAGAGCGTGACGACGCCCAATTGCAATGACGTCCAGGCGCGTATGCGCGATTCCAGCCTGTGCGGCGCAGGACCTTCGCCACGGCGCGACAGCCAGACGACTTCGGTCGAGCCGCCGCCTATATCAAACAAGAGAATGGATTCGGCGTCCTGATCAACCAGTGCGGCGCAGCCTGCAGCCGCCAGATGGGCTTCTGTCCGCCGGTCGATGATCTCGAGGTCAAGCCCGACTTCACTGCGGACGCGGCCCAGAAATTCCTCGCCATTGCGGGCGGCACGGCAGGCCTCTGTGGCGATAAGGCGGGCGCGGTTGACGCCGCGATTCTCCATCTTTTCGCGGCATATGGTGAGCGCTGAGATGGTGCGGCGAATTGCTGGCTCCGCCAGTTCACCGGATTGCCCCAGCCCTTCGCCGAGGCGGACGATGCGCGAGAAAGCGTCGACGATTCGGAACCCTTCACGCCCCGGGCGGGCGATCAGCAGGCGGCAATTGTTGGTACCAAGGTCCAGCGCGGCATAGGTATACCGGCCCGTCCGTCCGCCCGAAAAGGGAAGATTTCCGGACGGATTCGCCCCGTTCAACACTGCCGGCCCGTTTGATACGGGGGGCGAGGCAGCGTCCGGGTTTCCGGTCCGCTCGCTCGTCACTGTCTAGACCTCCGGCGCAGGGGCCACCGGGGATACCGGGACGCGCGCAACGCCTGTTCCCGGACAGTGTAACAAGAGTGGGCCGGGAAAGCCACGGGGGAATTGTGGGGCTGCCTAAGAAGAAGGGATGAGCGTCAGCAGAAACCCATTCAATCAAATCCCAACACGATCGTTTCGGCCACCAGCGCCGCTTTGATCTTGCCATCTGTCTCCACCTCGACGGTGGAATCCCAGGTGAGGCGCACACCGCCTTCGATGGCTTCGGCGTTTTTCAAGGTCTGGCGAAGGCGGATACGGTCACCTGCGTGGACCGGGGCGATGAACCTGATCCGGTTGGAGCCGTAATTGATCGCGCGGGCGCGGTTGCGGATGGACAGGATCGAGTGGCCCAGCTGCGGCATGAGGGACAGGGTCAGGTAGCCGTGGGCAATTGTGCGGCCACCGGGAACTTCCCTTCTGGCGCGCTCCACATCGACATGTATCCACTGATGATCGCCGGTGGCGTCTGCAAAGGTGTCGATGGTTTTCTGATCCACAGTCAGCCAGTCGCCGACGCCGATTTCCTTGCCCACATAGGCCAGCATATCCGTTGGCTTGTCGACTTCGAGCATGTGTTCCCCCTGCCTGTTTCGGCCGCTTTTGCAGCTCGCAAACTATCTGATAGAGAACCGGGAGGAAACGTCCAGTTCAAAAACACGAAGGTACGGCCCCCATGAACAGCGCCACCACGGCCAGCGGCACCAATGCGAAGGCGGAAGTCTGGACGCTGAGCGTCATCGCAGCGGTGCATATGGTCAGCCATTTCTACTGGCTGGTGTTCATTCCATTGTTGCCGATGCTGAAAGATCTGATGCAGGTTTCCTATGTGGAGCTCGGCCTCGCGCTCACGCTCATGAACGTGATTTCCGGGCTGACTCAGGCCCCCGTCGGATTTCTTGTCGACAGATTTGGGCCGCGTCTTCTGCTGCTGACAGGCGTCGGACTGGGGGCGGCTGGCTATATTCTGGTCGGGCTATTTCCTGTTTATCCCGTGCTGCTGGTGGCCGCCGTGCTCATCGGCCTTGGCAATGCGGTCTACCATCCGGCGGATTTTTCCATTCTGTCTGCGGAAATGAGTCCAGCGCGCATGGGCCGCGCCTATTCGGTCCACGCGCTGACAGGCTACCTCGGCTTTGCAGCCGCCCCTCCGGTCGTGCTGGGGCTCGCCTGGTTCGGCGGCGCGCAATTTGCTCTGGTCGCCAGCGCATTGATCGGCATCGTCGCGGCTTTGCCGCTCGCCCCGGAAGTGCCGCGCGAGCAGCGGCTCAATCGCGGCAAGGTCCATGTGGAGAAAAAGCAGAATTCCGCGCGCGCATTGCTGACGCCGGCGGTGGTTGCCCTGACCGTCATGTTCACGACGCTCAGCCTCTCCACCGTTATCATGCAGACCTATATGGTCGTGGCCGTGGAGCAAATGCTGAAACTGCCGCAGAGCATCGGCAATTCGGCGCTTACGACATTTTTGTTCACGACTCTGGCGGGAATCCTGCTTGGCGGATTTCTGGCTGACAGGACAAAACAGCAATCGCTGATTGCTGCCGGCGGCTTCGGACTTGCCGCTATCAGCGTGATTGCCATCGCCATACTGCAGCCGGGCGCAACCGGCGCTATCTTGCTGTTCGCCATCGCAGGGTTTTTGTCGGGCATTATCGTGCCCTCGCGTGACCTTCTGGTGAAAGCGGCCTCGCCGCCTGACGCCGTTGGGCGTGTGTTTGGCATCGTCACGACGGGCTTTAACTTTGGCGGCATTATCGGTCCGCCTATCGGCGGCGCGCTGATCGATCATCAGATGCCTGCGTGGATCTTTTACATATCTGCCGTGTTCATGGGAATAACGGTCGCAATTGCTCTGTTCGTCGATGCACAGGCAGCGCGCAGGGCGGCACAAAAACAGGGGAGCGTCTAATCGTGGTGGATCAATCAATCGTTGCTGAACTTGCGCCAAAAGGCGTGTTGCGGGCTGCTATCAATCTTTCCAATCCGCTGCTCGTAACGGGCAAAGCTGCCAACGGCGACCCCCAGGGCGTTTCCCCGGATATGGCCAAAGCCATCGCAGACACTCTTGGCGTGAAACTGCAATATGTGCCGTTTCCCTCGCCCGGAGTCCTCGCCGATGCGATGGCCCGGGGCGAATGGGACATCGGGCTGATTGCCGAAGAACCGGCGCGCGCCGAAACCATCAAGTTTTCCCCCGCCTATGTGGAGATCGAGGCAACCTATCTGGTGCCGGCCGGATCGCCTTTCACCAGCATCGATCAGGTCGACAGCAAAGGTACGCGCATCGCAATCTCTGCGCGCAGCGCCTATGATCTTTATCTGACGCGGACGCTGAAGAATGCAGAACTGGTGCGCACCAACGGCCTTGGCGCGGCCTTCGAAATGTTTGCAGCAGGCGGTTACGATGCTCTCGCGGGCCTGCGCCCTACCCTGCTCGAAGATGCACCAAAAATGCCGGGCTCGCGGATTTTGCCGGGGCAGTTTACCGCTGTGCAGCAGGCCATCGGCTGCAATCCCCAGGGCAAGGCTGGCGCGGCCTTTGTCCGCAATTTCGTGGAAGAGGCCAAGACCAATGGCCTTATCGCACGTCTCATCGAAAAGCATGGTGTGACCGGCCGCTTGACCGTTGCGGCCAAAGTATCCTGAACCGCCGCTATTTTGCCGCGCGCAGATGCGCGGCAAAAGGCAGTGGACAATCACTGACAAAGCGTCAGAATACCCGAAAGCACTGGTGTCAACGAAACGGGAGGTTCCATGAAAACCGCACTTTCAATTCTGGCCGCAGCGGCGCTGGCGACAGTCAGCACGCAGCCCACACTTGCACAGGAAACAGTGAAGATCGGCGTACTGCAGAGCTATTCGGGCATCACCTCGCTCGGCGGCCAGCAGACCGATTTCGCCATCAAACTGTTCATGCAAAAGTTCGGCGAAACGCCCGGCGGCTTTAAACTGCAGCTGATTCGCCGCGACACGACAGGTCCGAATCCGGAGGTTGCCAAGCGTCTTGTTGGCGAAGTGGTAACACGCGAAAAAGTGCAATTGCTGATCGGGCCTGATTTCACGCCCAATACGCTGGCCGCAGCGCCAATCCTCTCGGAAGCCAAGGTGCCCTCGTTCGTCACCGGCGCAGCAACAACCGGCATTGTCGGTGAAAAATCGCCCTATTCAACACGCACGTTCTTTGCGACACCGCAATTGTGCAAACCGCTGGCACCGTTCGCTGTGAAACAGGGCTGGACCAATATCTTCGTTGTCGTTGCCGATTTTGCGCCTGGCCATGAATGCGAAAAATTCTTCATGGAAGCGCTGAAAGAAGCCAATGGCACACTCGTTGGCAATTTACGCACTCCGCTCTCGAACCCTGAATATTCAGGTTATATCCAGCGTATTCGCGACGCCAAGCCCGATGGCGTTTTCATCTTCATGCCGATCGGCGAGCTCAGCATCGGCATCGTACGCGCGCTCAACGATTCCGGCCTCAAGGCCTCCGGCCTGAAAATTATGGGAACAGGCGATATCACCGATGAAGGCTATATTGATGCTGTCGGCGAAGCGGCCGTGGGCGTCATCACATCGGGCATCTATTCGACGCAGCACGATTCTGCGCTCAACAAGGAATTCGTGAAGAGCTACACGGCTCTTGCTGGCGAGAAGAACCGCATTGGCTGGACCGCTGTATCCGCCTGGGACGCCATGCGCCTGACCTATGATGCGCTGGAAGCCCAGAAGGGCCAGAAATTCGACGGAGAGAAATTCGCCGCCTTCCTGCGCGGCCACAAGATCGAAAGCCCGCGCGGACCAATCACCATCGACAAGAGCAATGGCGATATCGTGCAGAATGTCTACATCCGCCGCGCAGAACGCGTGAACGGTGTGTTGCAAAATGTTGAGATTGAAACATTCAAGGACGTCAGCTTCAAATAAACCGGGCTGCAGGCGATGGCGTCGATACTTACGGTTCTGTTTAACGGCGTCGCCTATGGCTTTCTGTTGTTCGTCATGTCGGTCGGGCTCTCCGTCACGCTCGGCATGATGAACTTCGTCAATCTGGCCCAGGCAAGTTTCTCGATGCTGGGCGGCTACATCCTCGTTACGGCGATGCAGGGCTACGGCCTGCCGTTTCTGCTCTGCCTGCCCATCGTATTCGTGCTGGTGGGCGTTGTTTCTGTTGTCGTCGAGCGGCTGATCTTCCGCCATTTTTACAAGACGGATGACCTCACTCAAGTGCTGCTCACCATCGGGCTTGTTTTCATGTCTATCGCCATGGCGACCTATGTCTGGGGCGGCACGTATCAACGGTTCGACATGCCATCCTGGATCATCGGACAGAAAGAAATCTTCGGCCTGACGCTGGAAACCTATCGCATTTTCCTTGTGGGCTTTGGCGCTGTCATGGCGGTAGCGCTGATCTTCGGGCTTGAGCGCACCCAGTTGGGCGCAATGGTGCGCGCCTGCGTCGACAATCGCCGTGTCGCTGGCGCCTGCGGGCTCAACACAGAACTGATATTTGCGTTCACCTTCGCCATCGGCGGCGGACTGGCCGGACTCGGCGGCGCGTTATCTGCAAATCTCCTCGGCCTCGATCCCAACTTTCCGTTGCGTTATCTCGTCTATATCCTCATCGTCGTTTCCGTTGGCGGCATGGGCACAATCACAGGCACCTTGATTGCGGCGCTGGCGCTGGGCATCGCCGATGTGCTGGGCAAATATTATTTTCCGCAATTTGGCAGTTTCATCATTTACCTTCTGACCGTCGCCTTCATGTTGTGGCGGCCGCATGGCCTTCTGGGACGCGGCGCATGAGTGTGATGGACCCCGCGCCAGCACAAATTTCCACTTCGGGCCGCGATTATTTCGCGACCCTTGCGCGCTGGAAAATCTGGGAAATCCTGTTCTGGGCGGCGCTGGCCGGCTGTTATTTTGTGCCCGAGATGGATCGCATGCTGATGAGCCGTGTGATCATCTGGGGATTGTTTGCGATGTCGCTGGATATTCTGCTCGGCTATCGCGGCATTCCCTCGCTTGGGCATGCAGTGTTCTTCGGCACAGGCGCCTATGTGGCAGGCTTTTGCGGCAAATATGGCTGGACGGAGCCGATCTCGGCGCTGTTCTTCGCCATGGCTATTGCGGCTGCGCTCGGGTGGCTCACGGGCAAACTGGTGCAGCGCGTGGCCGGTGTCGGCCTGTTGATGGTGACGCTGGGTCTCAATCTCATCCTGTTCGACTTCGTGCTTCGCTCCACCGATCTCACCGGCGGCGACGATGGGTTGCAGGGCATTGTCATTGCGCCAGTGCTGAACATGTTCCGCTTCGACATCTATGGCCGCACCGCCTTCTGGTATGCGCTGGTGGTGGCGTTCATTCTTTTTGTCGCAGCCCGCATCCTTGTGAAATCGCCATTTGGACTTGCGTTGATTGGCGCACGCGAAAACCCGCGTCGCATGATTACACTTGGCGCGCCGGTGGAAGGCGATGTTTCGCGGGCGTTCATGATTGCCGCTGCACTGGCTGGCGCGGCAGGCGCGTTGCTGACACAGACGACGCAGACTGTGGCGCCACCGACCCTATCCTTCCAGCGTTCGGCGGATGTGCTGGTCATTCTCATCATTGGCGGCGCGGGCCGGCTTTATGGCGGGTTTATTGGCGCGATCGTTTTCATTCTGCTGCAGGATTATCTGTCTTCGATCAGCCCTGTGTACTGGTATTTCTGGATTGGGCTCCTGCTGGTTGTCATCGTCTCGTTCTTCCGCAAGGGGCTGCTGCCCTCGCTCGACGCGCTCTTGCAGCGATTTATTAAGCGCAAGCCGGATACGCCGTCATGAGCGGTATCGTCCTCGAAACGCGGCAAATGCACATGGCTTTCGGTGGCCTCGTGATTTTCGAGAGCATCGACTTTGCCTTGCGCCAGGGCGAGCGGCACGCGATCATCGGCCCCAATGGCGCTGGCAAGACGACCTTCGTCAATCTCGTCACGGGATTGCTGAAGCCAATTTCGGGCACGATCTGGCTTGATGGTCAGGATGTGACGCGCCAATCGCCGCAGCAGCGCGTCAAATCGGGCCTTGTACGTACATTCCAGATTAATTCGCTGTTCAAGGCTCTGAACCCGCTGGAATCGGTCATGCTGGCCCTGCTCGAACGTGACGGCCTTGGCCGCATCGCGTGGCGCAAAGTTGCAGCCGAAAAGCATCAGATCGACGAAGCCATGGCGCTGCTGGCCCGCTTCGGCCTAGCTGATGACGCTTATACGCTCACGGACTCACTTGCCTATGGCAAACAGCGTTTGCTGGAAATCGTTCTGGCGCTGGCATTAAAGCCAAAGGTTCTGTTACTGGATGAACCCGCAGCTGGCCTTTCGACCCAACAGGGCCACGAAGTGTTTTCACAACTGGCGAACCTGCCGGGCGAAACCGCAATCCTGTTCATCGAACACGACATGAACCTCGTGTTTCAATACGCCGATATCGTATCGGTCTTCGCTGCCGGCTCCATGGTGCTGCAGGACAGTCCGGAAAACGTGCGCAAGAGCCCCCGCGTGAGGGAGGTCTATCTTGGCGCATGATGAAAAAATCGTGCTGTCGGCACATAATCTCTCCGCTGGCTATGGCGCGGCGCGTGTGCTGCATGGCATCGATTTTCAAGTGTCGCGCGGCGAGATGCTTGTTGTCATTGGCCGTAATGGTGTCGGCAAGACAACATTAATTGAAACAATCTGCGGGCTCACAACCTTGCAGGGCGGCGAGATCAAATTCAATGGCGCGAACATCGAGAAGCTGCCGCCCTACAAGCGCAACCGGCTTGGCATCGGCTGGGCGCCGCAGGAACGCGAGGTCTTTCCATCACTCACCGTGGAAGAAAATCTCGCGATCGTTTATCGCGGCGGCAAGTGGCCGCTCGAAAAACTCTACGAATTGTTTCCCCGTCTGAAAGCACGGCGCACTAATTATGCGCGGCAGCTCTCCGGCGGCGAGCAACAGATGCTGGCGATTGCGCGCGCATTGGCCAGCGATCCCACGCTGCTGCTGCTCGATGAACCCGTGGAAGGTCTTGCGCCACTTGTTGTGCAGGAAATGGTCGCAGCGATCAATCGCATGCGCACGGAATCACACCTCACCATCATCATGGTTGAACAAAAGCACGAGATTGCGCTGGCCCATTCTGATCGCTGTATCGTACTCGATCACGGCGCCATCGTGCACGCATCTGACAGCAAGACATTACTGGCCGATCATGAATTGCTGGACAAGCTGATTGGCGTTGCTGCCTGATCCAAACAACAAAATCAAAATCGCGGAGGACTTCCCATGCTCCCAGGCTTCACTCGCTATCGTGCCCCCGCCGGGGACACCTACGATTATATCGTCGCGGGTGGCGGCTCCGCTGGCTGTGTGCTGGCGGCTGGCCTTGCGCAGGACGGACGCTATTCCGTCCTGCTGATCGAGGGTGGGCGCAAGGACGTTTCGCCGTGGATCCACATTACCGGCGGTTTTTTCAAGGCGCTACAGACGCAAGACGCAACAAAGGTCGTCAGCGAGCCGGAAGCCGGGTTGCTCGGCGCGAATATGCCTGTGCCGCAGGGCAACGTGCTGGGTGGCGGCAGTTCCGTCAACGCCATGTGTTATGTGCGCGGGCAACGGCAGGATTTTGACGGCTGGGAGGCGGGCGGCGCGAGCGGCTGGGGCTATGAGAATGTCCTCGCCATGTACAAGAGCCAGGAGACAAACCTGCGCCTCGGCGATCCCTATCACGGCACGAACGGGCCGCTGATTGTTGGCGATCAGGAATACGGCCACCCCGCAAATCGACTGTTCATTGAAGCAGCTGCTGAGGCAGGTTACGCGAAGAATAATGATTTCAACGGGGCGAAACAGGAGGGCGTCGGCTTTTATCAGGTGACGTCCAGCAAGGGGCGCAGGCGCAGCGCGGCTGTCTCGTTTCTTGCACCCGCGGCGAAGAAGGAGACCCTGTTCATTGCGTTTTCGACACGCGTCGAGCGTATCGGCTTTACCGGCAAGCGCGCGACCAGTGTGGAAGCGCGCAACGCCCAGGGCGCGGCAAAGACTTATCGCGCGCGCAAGGAAATCATCCTGACGGCAGGCGCCTTCAATTCGCCGAAAATCCTGATGCTGTCGGGCGTAGGACCGGGTGAACATCTGCTCCAGCACGGCATAGATGTGGTTGCCGATCGGGCGCAAGTGGGCGCGAATTATCAGGATCACATCGCCACGCTCTGCGCGATCAAGTTCAAGAACCCCATCAGCCTGCACGGACATGACAGGGGTCTGAAAGCGCTGCGGCATGGGCTGGAATATATCCTGTTCCGGCGCGGCCTTCTCACCAGCAACATCATTGAAGCAGGCGGCTTCATCGACACGGAAGGCGTCGGGCGTCCTGATATACAGCTCAATTGCTCAGCGATGGTCGCGGGCGCGCCGGGCGAAGGCTATCAGCCCATCCATGGCATGAATGTGAATCCCTACATTCTCCGGCCCAATTCGCGTGGCCGTGTGAGCCTGCGTTCGCGCGATGTGAACCAGAGGATCAAGCTGGAAGCCAACGCACTGTCTGATCCGCGCGATGTCGAGACATTGAGGCGGGGCATTCAGGTGGCGCGCAGGATCTTCGCGCAGAAACATCTGTTCGACACGGCGGAAGTCGAATTGATCCCCGGCCCCGGCGTCAGCGACGGCAAAGGCTCCAACGAAATTGACGAGATCATTCGCAAGAATGCGCGCACGGTGTTTCACCCTTCCTGCACATGCAGGATGGGCAGCGACGAAGCCTCTGTAACAGATCCACAATTGCGTGTTCGTGGCGTCGAAGGCCTGCGAGTCGCCGATGCGTCTGTCATGCCATCGGTTACCTCGGGAAATACAAACGCCCCGACGATGATGATCGCGGGGCGGTGTGTGGAGTTTGTGTTGGCGGATGCGTAGGGACGCTGCGCTTGTGTCATCCGGGCCCAAGCAAAGCTTGGAACCGGGATCGTCTTGTTCATGTAAGCGAATGATCCCGGATAAAATGCTGCGCATTTTTCCGGGATGACACGAGATCACGCTCCCATTACAGGATTTACATCCGCAGAAAGCGGCGACCATTTTTTCGGCGTACCGCCTTCGGCGATGGTGCGTAACTCCCGCGCCAGAATGCGGCGCCAAGCGACGATGCCGGCATCGGAACGGCCGAGAAACTCGCTCTCGCGATCGGCGATCGCCCCCTGCCCGGCCTGCACGGCAATGTCCTGCACGCGCGCCAGCATGGGATGGCGCACATCTTCATACACGAGCTTGCCACTCCAGATATCATCGACGACATCGAGTATGGGCCGTGCGGTTTCAAGCTTTTTCAGCATTTCCTTGCGCTTCTCGTGATAGCGCTGGAGTTCATCGCCTGTTGCGAACACTTTGCTGGTGGCGAACCAGCGGCAATTCTCATCATCCACGGGCGTGAAAATCAGCACCATGTCAGGCCAGCCGCCGACACCGTCCATGCCGAAATTAGGTGGCACGAGAACACGCACGGCATTGGGGGCAAGGTGCAAGGTTTCGCGCACCTGTCCATTCTTGCGCTTGCCATAGCGCATCATGCCCCAGTCGCGTTCTTCGGCCGTGATCACAGGCAGATCGTAGGCAATCTTGGCATGCGAACCGCCAGGCGAATGTGTGAAGGCGACGTGCACTTCGTCCATGCTGTTTTCAAAACACTGCAGATAATTGCAGGGCACCGGAGTTGAAGGGCGCACTTCAATGACGCCTTCGCCCGCTGGCTCGGGAAAGGGTGGAAAATGCGGCGGCTCACCTTCGCCAAAATAAGCAAAGATCAAACCCATATGTTCACCCGTGGGAAAGGTGCGGATGCGGACCTTTTCGTTAAATCCCTCTTCTTCCGCCGGTTGCTCGACGCATTTGCCGGAGCAATCGAACTTCCAGCCGTGATAGACGCAGCGGATATCGTCATCCTCGACCCAGCCCAGATGCATCTGCGCGCCACGATGGGGGCAGCGGTTCGCAATAACCTGCGGCTTGCCGGATTTCCCGCGATAGATTGTGAAATTCTCGCCCATGATGCGGATGGGCAAGGCACGTCCGGCAGGAAGCGCATCGCTGTCTTCCACAGCAATCCAGAACTGGCGCATGAAAATGCCGCCGGGCGTGCCGGGCATGGTGGTGGCGAGATCGACATCATAGCGGCTGCGGGGCTTTTGCTCGCCGGTGTTATGTCCGATCATGGTCATGTGATTGCTCCCCGATAGCGCTCGCAAAATGAAATGGCGAAGCTAATTTGCGCCAATATAGACCAAACCTGCCGCAAGATAAAATGCCTTGTGCCTCAAAAGCCGGCTTCTGACAGTTCAACAATCTTCGGTGGCGAGACACAAAAATCACTGTAGCGGAGCCAAACCGGAGCCACCCGAATGTAGGCTATATCCGCCAAAAGCGCCCGCTCATACCCGTCCGGAAAGGCCTCGAAATATTGGCTCTTGAGGGCGAGCAAATCAGAACCAGTGGGTTCGTCTGCGTGTCCCTCATATTGCAGGGTGCAACCCTCGTCCCAACCAATGACGAGCGAGATTTTAGAAGTATTTTTTAGATTCTGATATTTACGAGACGATTTCAAAGTGTCGAAAAAAAGCTCGAGCCGCTCGGTCACAATAAATCCGATAACAGCGGTCTGGGGCCACCCGGTCGAAGCCATGGTTGCTTCGACCGCCCAACGGTGTGTCTTGATAAATGTATACAAGTCTTGCCGGGTCATATGCTACCCAGTGCGAGTTATGCGACTTCATTCCCCGAGCCGTGCTGCAGCATTAAAACAAGACCTGCGGATATATTCATCGCAGGCACACACAAACAGCACGTCACATTCACATCGGCTTTTGAAACTTCAGTACGAACTCATCGTTGCGAATGCCAGAGCGATGCACGGATACGGTGCGGGGATCATCGGGATTGCGTAGGAAGTCGCCGGTGGCGATGTGCTTGAATCCCACGGCCTCGACTTCGGCTTTCAACGTGCTTTCCTCTATGCGATGCGTGGTCTTGCCGACAGTCGCGCCTTCGCCTGGCTTGGCCGAATGATCGGCAATTACAAGAAATCCGCCGGGTTTGAGCGCATCGTACATGGCCTTGTTCATCTTGGCGCGATCGACTTCCATGAAGGTCGTGTCATGATAGGCAAAGAAGAACGTGATGAGATCGAGGTCGCGAACGCCATCGGGAACGGGACTGTCGAAGGGACGTTCGACGCCAGTGGAGTTGGCCATGGCCGATGTCGCCATGCGCGCCAGATAGCGTTCTGAGAGTTTGTTGTGTTGGCCCCAGACCTTGCCGTTTGAGCCCGCAGCACGGGCCATCAATTCGGTACTGTATCCACCGCCTGCGCCCATATCGAGAATGCGCATCCCAGTTTTGGGCGCAGTAAATTCCAGAAGCTTCAAGGCGTCGCGTTTGGTGTCATTCTGGCGATCCGCATCACTGCGATCAGGTGCAGCGAGCAAAGCCTTGTAATCCTGCGCCAACACCGGGCTTGCCGCAATAGACAGGCCCAACGCGGCACCTAAAGAAACAGCTGCCGCAAATCTACAAAGTCTTGAGATCATGTTCAATCCTCCCGAAAATCGCGGCCTGGCCGCTTGCGCACCATCATGACACGGCACGCAAGCCTGACAAATCAAATACCCGTGCGCAAATTACATCCTGCCCGCGATTGCATCGGCAATAAACGCATGGCCGAGCGAATAGCCGTAGCGATAGGCATGAGCGGCAAATTGAGCGTTGGGCAGACGGTTCGATGACGGATCGGTGAAATTATGCACGACGCCGCCGAAGGCCAGAATGGTCCAGTTGGCCCCGGCCGCGCGCATTTCGGCTTCGAGAGCATCGCGGTCACTCTTGGGCGCAATCGGGTCATCAGCGCCATGCACGACGAGAATATGCGCCTTCACTTCACCAGCCTTGGCTTCCATTTTCGTGCCGAGATTGCCGTGATAGCTGACAACCGCCGCCACATCCGCGCCGGAGCGGGCGAGATCGAGAACATTGGAGCCGCCGAAGCAATAGCCCATTGCGGCGCGCTGCGCGGGATTGCCGATCTTGCGTTCGATAGCAGCCTTTGTCAGCGCATCCATTGAAGCATTCACTCGAGCGCGGGTTTCTTTGGGGTCCGCGATCAGCGGAGCGAGAAATTCCATGGGATTTTCGCTGCCGGTGGGACGGCGGTCCAGGCCGTGCATATCGGCGACCATCACAACATAACCTTCAGCAGCGAGCTGGCGGCCGATCTCGATGGCGCGCGGCGTAACGCCAGCCCAGTTCGGGCACATCAGCAGCAGCGCGCGGGGACCTTTGGCTGTTTCATCGAAGCAAAGCTGGCCTTCGAATTTCTTGCCGTTACAGGTGTAGGGTATGGCTTGAACTTGCATACTGAGGTTTCCTTTGTTGGGGATTGATGAATGCTGTTAATGCACTGTGAGGGATTGTCATCAAAACTCTTGATATCATCCCGGAAAAATGCCCAGCATTATAACCGGGATGACAATGTTCTAAGCGCCCGCCCGCAAAGCCTTCGTCGCCGCGTCATCCACGACGCCCTTGTCATCTACAACGACCTTGTAATCATCGCGCGCGCGCTGAACAGAAATATAGCCGCCGCGCACATCGGACGCCACCCTTTCAATCTCCCGCTCCAGCGGATTGCCATAGCCGCCGCCGCCGCCAGTCCGCATGACCACGCGCTCGCCCGGCTTGATGAGATGACGCGTCACGGCAGCGCCTTGCCGGCGCTCGCCATTCAACCCCTCAATAAAGATTTCATTGGGCTTGGCCTCAGTGCCGCCCAGAATACCCCAGGGCGGCATGACCGTGCGCTGGAATTGCGTGTTGAGATAAGCATCATCCTCGCTGCGAATTGTGATTTCAATGCCGAGGCCACCTCGATTTCTGCCACTGCCGCATGAGTCCTGCAGGAATTCGTGATTATCGACGATTATGGGATAATAGGCTTCCTGCACTTCCACAGGGCCGTTGTGCACATTGCCCTGACAGATCGACACAGCCGCGCTGATCCCGTCATGATCCTTCTGGCCGCCCCAACCGCCGCCAAAAATGTTGAGGCAAATGTAGGGCCGGCCGCGACTCTTGTCCTGCCCCATCATGGCATAGCCGCTCATGTCGCCCTTGTGCCCGGCAGGCACGTGATCAGGCAAGGCGGGAGCGAGCGCGAGCAGGATTGTATCAATCACGGTGGGCATGGACAGGCTCCAGCCGCCAATGGGCGCTGGCCTGATGGCGCTGAGCAATTTGCCCGGCGGAAGATTGACTTTCAGCGGCCTGAATTCACCCTGCGTTGCGCCCGTATGGGGCGCAACCAGGCACTTATAGGCCACGCGAGCGCAGGCTATGCCGCCTGATGGGCCAGAGTTTATCGGGCCTTTGACCTGCGGCGGAAGATCGCTGAAATCGACAGTCATCTCGTCGTCTTCAACGATGACACGCACCTTGATGGGGATAATCTTGTCGCGCTCGACATAGTCGTTGTCCAGATAGGATTCGGCCTCATAGACGCCGTTGGGGATCGCGCGGATGCGCGCCCTGGCCAGCGCTTCGGCCTGATCCCACATGGCCGTGACGCAATCGAGCACAGTCGCCTTGCCGTATTTGGCGAACATGTCGCCGAGCCTGCGTTCTCCAAGCTTGCAGCCAGCGATCTGCGCGCGCAAATCACCTAGGGAGGAATCGGGATAACGGATGTTATCCTTGATGATGCGGAAGGCTTCTTCGTTGCGATTGCCCGCGCTGTAGATCTTGATGGCGCGCAACTGAATGCCTTCGTCAAATATGCTCTGGCTGCTGGTGGAACCAAAACCGCTGCTGCCCGAACCCACGTCAACCCAATGGGCGCGCGAGGCAAGAAACGCCATCAACTCGCCCTCATGGAAGCACGGCGTGAACACGACGATGTTGTTGAGATGCTGCCCGCAGAGCACGGGATCATTGCTGACCAACACATCGCCGGGCGCAAAACCATCTTTGCCGTAAATCTCCACAGCGCCAACAACCGCAGCGCCGAGATCAGCCAGAAAGATCGGCAGGCCGCCTGTGTTCTGCGAGATGATATTGCCTTCGACATCGACAATCCCAGTGCAGTAATCGTGCACTTCGAAAATCATCATGTTGTAGGCGGTGCGCACCAGCACGGTCGCCATCTCATTGGCATAGGCCACTAAAGCATTGCGAACAACTTCCAATGTAACGGGATTGGTCTTTACAGGATTGGTCATGATGCTCAGCTCCTGATGTCAATGATGATCGCGCCGCATTCGTGGATCGTGGCGCGATCGCCGGGCGGCACAATGGTTGTGGACACAAGTTCCTCAATCACAGCAGGGCCTTCGATGATCTGACCGGGCGCGACGCTGCCACGCTGAAAGACCTGGCATTCCACAGCGCCATCTTCGAATACAACGCGGCGTGTGCGCGGCTTGCCGCCATCGCTGACGCCGCCCTGCGTGATACGTTTGAAGGACATGGCGTCCTGTTCGGAAAAACGTCCCGCCGAGGACATGCGCAGATTTACGATTTCAACTTCTTCTTCAGGCGCAGCGTGCTGATATCGCGCATAGTGCAATTCTTCGAAGGAGGCGCGCAATTTGACCAGCATGGCCGCATCGAATTCGCCTGCCGGCACATTGACGCTGAGCGTATATTCCTGACCGCGATATCGCAGGTCGACGGTGCGTGTCATTAACGAAAGCCTTTTCGGCACGCCCTCTCTCTCAAGCGTCGCAACGGCTTCCTCGCCCATGCGCTTGAAAACGGCGTTAACTTCATTGAGGTCGAGACCCTTCATAGGGCGGATATTGGTCTGCACATAATCGTGCCTGACATCGGCGAACAACATGCCGAAAGCCGAAAACGTACCCGGCAATTCCGGCACAATGACCTTTGGAATAGATAATTCGCGCGCAATCGATGCCGCATGCAAAGGCCCTGCGCCCCCCGACGCCACCAGCGCGAAATCGCGGGGATCATGCCCCTTGGCGACAGAGACTTCACGCACAGTGAGCGACATTTTCGCATCAGCAATCTTGATGACGCCGAGTGCGGCTTCTTCGACCGTCATCTTTAATGGCGTTGCGATCTTGTCACGCATGGCGGCGACGGCTTTATCGAGCGCCAGCGTCATCTCGCCGCCGAGAAAATTCTTGGGGTCGAGACGTCCGAGAATGAGATTTGCATCGGTAACTGTAGGCGATGTGCCACCATTATTGTAGCAGACAGGGCCGGGATCTGAGCCCGCGCTGATCGGGCCGACCTTCAAGCCGCCCGCTTCGTCAAGCCAGGCGATGCTGCCGCCGCCCGTGCCGACTTCAACGATATCCACCACTGGCAACAGCATGGGATGGCCGGTTTCATAGCCGCCTATGAAATAGCCTGTCACCACCCGTACTTCGCCATCGGCCACGAGACTCGACTTCGCCGTCGTGCCGCCCATGTCGAACGAAATAACATTGGGCATGCCCAGCGCCTGACCGAGACTGCCCGAACCAATAACGCCTGCCACAGGCCCCGATTCCATCATTGCGACGGGCAAATCGCGCGCCGTGGATGCCGACATCGTCCCGCCATTGGACTGCATGATCATGAAATTGCCGGGAAAGGCTGCATCGCGCAGCGCTTTGTCGAGGCCGATTACGTAATCCGAGACAATGGGTGCGATATAGGCGTTCAGAACAGTCGTCGATGTTCGCTCATATTCACGAAATTCGCGCAGAATGTTGTGCGAGAGCGAGACGAAACATTCGGGATATTCTTCCGCGATAATCTGCCCCGCTCGCTCTTCGTGTTCGGGGTTCGCATAGCAATGCAGAAACACAACGGCGATGGATTTAACGCCTACGGCCTTCAATTCCCGCACGGCTGTGCGCACTTCATTCTCATCCAGTTGTTCGCGCACCTTGCCTGTGCTCGCGAGGCGCCCGGTTATGCCGTAGCGTAATTCTCTGGGAATGAGCGGCACAGGCCGTTGATAGGCGAGATTGTAGGCATCGGGCCTGTTGCTGCGGCCGATTTCATAGACGTCACGAAAGCCCTTGGTGGTGAGCAGACCAGTCTTCGCGCCCTTGCGCTGAATGACCGTGTTAATGGCTATCGTCGTGCCGTGGATGAAAAACTCAAAATCCGGCAGATTGACATTGGCCTTGTTCACACAATCCAGAACGCCGCGCGCCAGATCGTCATAGGTCGTCAACGCCTTGGTATAGGCAATGCGCCCATCGTCAAAAAGCGCGACAAGGTCGGTAAATGTTCCACCGATGTCGACAGCTACGCGCGCACCCATACAAGCCTCCGTTTGTTCTTGTTCTTGTCTAACATTATTTCGTTCATCGCGGGCTCTGCGGACCATCGCCTTGCGTGCGCCAGAAGGACGCGCGCTTTTCCGCGCGGCGCACAGTCTCGTTCAAAATCACGGCCATCAGAGCCAGACAAGTCACCAGCGCAAACATAGCCGGCGGATCGAAGCTTTCCGAATAGAGTTTGGTGTAATAACCAATACCGCCAGTGGAGACGTAGAGTTCCGCCAGCAACACGCCCAGCAGGGTCGCAGCCATGCCAAGGCGCAGACCCGCAAAAAGGCTCGGCGTCATATGCGGCAGGATTACGCGTCGCAAAATCTGAAAGCGAGTGGCTCCCATGGATCTGGCGGCCGTCAGGTGTGCGGCTTCGACAGTCTGCGCACCTGCAATGACATTGAGGATCACGGGGAAGATGCCATGGCTGACGCCAAAGGCGATCTTGGAGGCGGATTCCACGCCGAACCACAGCACGAACAGCGGCAGGATCGTGACCTGTGGGATCGAATAGGCGAGCAGGATCAGCGGCAATGCGCTGCGGGTCGTGAAACCATGCAGGCCAACGGGAATGCCAATAAGCAGCCCGCCGACCAATGCGAGGAAAAACGCTACAACAAGTTCATAAAAGGTCACAGACAGAGCCCAGAGTATATTGGGATCACTCAGCACACGCGGCAATGCGGCAATGATCGCCGAGGGCGGTGAGATGAAATCCCGGTCAAACACAGTGTGGCCCGCGATCTCCCATAACAGCAGCACGAAAATGATGACCGCTATCCGTGCAAACAATGCGTCAGACGCCAACCTCCGCCAAAGGCCGGACGGTGGCGCTGCTGTTATTGCCGGTTCAATCGCCACACTCATCTGCCGTCTCCGGGAATCGCGAAGCGCGCCTGCAGATGAGACAGGCCGGTGTTGAGGAGGATCGCGAAGAAAATTACAAACAGGATATACGCAAACATTTCCGCCGTATTCATCGCTTCGCCAAGGCGGACGATCTGGCTGCCAAGGCCATCGATGCCCGCGATCATTTCACTGCCGATAATGGAAAGAAATCCGATGATGCAGCCAATGCGCAGGCCCGTGACAATCACCGGCAAGGCCGCCGGCAGCAGCACCCGTCGAAACATCTGCACATCGTCAGCGCCCATGGCGCGTGCAACCCGTACATAACGGTCGTCCACCTGACTGATGCCGCCAATCGTATTCAGGACAATGGGGAAAAACGCATAGGTCGCGCCGAAGGCGATCTTCGAGGACGGGCCGATGCCGAAAAACAACAGAAAAATCGGCAGAAAGATGACAATCGGCACGGCAAAAACACCTGCCAGCAGCGGTTCAAAGACAATCGTGCCATAGCGCGAACGGCCGATGAAATAGCCAAGTGAAAGACCAGCTGCTGCGGCAATCAGAAACCCCAGAACAAGCTCCATAAGTGTGACCAACAGATGGGTATAAAGCGCACTGGTTTGAGCCAGCGCGATAAATTTCCAGAATACGGCGCGTGGCGCGGGCAAAAGGATGGCGTTGATCAATTTGCGTTCGCCGGCAAAATCCCACAACAGAAACAGCGCTGCGACAAAGCCGATCTGGATCGCGCGGGCCTGCCAGCCTGAACTCATCGAATTCATGGCGCATCCCCGGCAGATTCGCTGATGCCACGGCGTGTGCGATCACGCGCTGCGGCGCTGCCAACAAAGCCGCCCACTGTCTTCTCGATCTCCGCGCGCAAGAAGCCATAGAGCTCGTTGCGATAATCGGCGAAGCGGCCGGACGCCATGAATGCGGGCTCGCGTGGATGATCTTCCTTCACATCGATGATCGCTTTGATAGACGCCGGACGCGCTGTCATCACGACAATACGATCAGCCAGAAACACTGCTTCCGCCAGGGAATGCGTAACAAGAATGATAGTCTTGTTACTTTTGGCCAGCAGGATCGAAAGCTCTTCGCCGAGATAAATGCGCGTTTGCTCATCCAGCGCCGCAAAAGGCTCGTCCATCAAAACAATATCGGTTTTCAGGCTCAAAGCGCGCGCCAGCGATGCGCGCTGTTTCATTCCGCCGGAGAGCTGATGAGGATAATGGTTGCGGAACTCGGTCAACCCTACAGCCTCCAACGCCTCTTCGGCGCGGCCCTGCCGTTCGTTTTCCGGTACGCCTTGAAACTCAAGCGCAACTTTGACGTTGTCCAGGATCGTATTCCAGGGAAACAACGTGTTGTCCTGGAACACAAACGAGAGCTCGCGCGGCGAAGGCCCTGTAATTGGCCGGCCGTTGACCTTCACCTGCCCGCTGCCTGCTTGCAGCAACCCTCCGATGATATTCAGCAATGTGGATTTGCCGCAACCGCTGGGCCCGATGAGGCACAGCAATTCGCCGCGCCTGATATCAAGCGATACATTATCCAGCGTCTGGACGATCGCGCCGTCGCGGCTCACAAAGGAATGCGAGACATTTTCGACAGTGATCGCAGCGTCCTGTGCTGCGATTCCCGTCCCGATTTGTGCCGTCACGCTCATTTACGTTTTCCACCCGTGCCGCAAGCATCAATCTGCAGCATGTCAACGCACAACCGGAACGAAGCGCGTATCAATCATGTCGCTGTCTTTGGGCTCTGCATCCAGGATTTTCATGTCAATGAATGACTTTTTCAGAACTGCCATGGCCTTGGGATCAAACACGCCATTGGTGGAGAACATGCCGATTTCATTGTCATAGGTTCGGGCTATTGCGGCTGGATCGAGGTTCAGCACTTTGGATGAAATCTCCACCGTACGTTGCTTGTTAGCTTTCATCCAATCGATGGTGGCGAACCAGCCTTTTAGAAAACGTTTTACAGCATCCGGGTTGCCTTGCACGATTTTATCCGTCGCGAAGATGATGTGCGTATGAAAGTCCGGGGCAAATTCGCCCAGCGTCTGCAATACGCGCCATTCTTTTGTGGCCTCCAGAACATATCCACTCGCGGCGGCAGTAACGAGAGCATCGACCTGTTTGGTTTTCAACGCAGCGCGGCTTGTCTCCATGCCGCCAACAGAAACCGTCGTCACTCCATTCAGTCCCCATCCGTTTTGTACGGAAGCCTGAATGGCGAGCCAGTCGGTCAACGAACCGACAGTGGTTACGCCGATTTTCTTGCCCTTGAGATCCTTGATGGATTTGATCGGCGAGTCTGCGGCAACGGCCATCGCCATGTTCATGGGCGCGGACGCCATGGCTGCAATGCCTTTGGCCGGGACACCTTTGGCGAAGAAACCAAGACCGGGACCGCCGCCGATGCCGATATCAACAGAATCGGCCGTCATGCCCTGCTGCAATCTGGCGTCGCCAGCGAAGGACGTAACGACGATCTTCAGATTTTCCTTGGCGAAAATGCCGACTTCCATGCCGATTTCGACAGGCGTGAACGTCCAGGAAAAGGAGACTGATTTACCAACGCGCAGCGTATCCTGCGCAAACGCTGGGGCAGATGCCGCCAACGCGATGGCTGACAGAACCAAGCCTGATATCATGTGCTTCTTCATGTTCCCTCTCCCATTTCCATTTTGTCGCCGGTCATCCGGTAACTCTTGGTGTTCCATCAGGCGGGCGCTTTATCGCGCTTTTGTTCCGCATCATGTAGTTCGCTGGCCTTACCAGCCCGCAATACCATGCCTGGCAGCTTTGCGCCGAGGATTGTTTCAGTCAAGCGTGCGGCTGCAATCAGCGCATCAAGATCAAGTTCCGTTTCATAACCCATGCCATGCAGCATGTGCACGAAATCTTCCGTGCATATATTGCCGACGGCGAGCGGCGCATAGGGACAACCGCCCATGCCGCCGATGGACGATTCAAAATCGGTAACGCCGCGCTCCAACCCCGCCAGCGCATTGGCAAGTCCGAGGCCGCGTGTGTTGTGCAGATGCAAACCAAAGCTGATGTTGGGCCAGCGCTTTTGTGCGGCTTCTACAAGCCGCGCGATTGAAGCCGGGTTCGCCATGCCCGTTGTGTCGGCGAAATAAATCAGTTTTGCACCCCCTTCCACCATGCCTTCAATCAAGGGCAGGCAGCGTTCCACTGATATATCGCCTTCGTAGGGACAGCCGAAGGCCGTGCCTAATACGCCAACGACTTGCGAGGACGTGCCCTTCGCGAAGGCGCAGATATCGGCAAAGGCCTGCATGGCCTGAGCGGTGGTCATGCGTACGTTGAGCGAATTAAATGTTTCGCTCGCCGCTATGCCCGATTTAAAATCGTCGACGCGGGCAGCCAAGGCGCGCTCCGCGCCTTTGATGTTTGGCACGAACGCTGCATAGCGAACACCTGGCGCGCGATGCATGCCTGTCAGCACATCCTCTGCATCGGCCATTTGTGGCACGATTTTGGGATGTACAAAGCTCGTCACCTCAATCCGCCTGAGTCCGGTGGCGCTGAGCGCATCGAGCATGCGGATCTTGTCCGCTGTGCTGACTTGTACGGGCTGCGTCTGCAATCCATCGCGTGCACCAACTTCGCTAATGACGATCTGTCTTCCGCTCATCCGCCGCTCCTACAATGCGACCATACCAAGCGCCTTGTGCGTGGCGGTGCCGACTTCGTCAAGATGATCGATCACGATCGCGCCTGCGTCACGCAAGGCTGCAATCTTGCCCTGCGCGCTGCCAGAATGGGCCGAAACTATCGCCCCTGCATGACCAAAGCGCATGCCCTGACGCGCGTTCTGTCCGCCTATCAGCGTGATCAGTGGCTTCTTGTACTTACCTGCGCGGATGGCGTCTGCCGCGCCTTCCTCATTCACGCCGCCGATTTCGCCATAGGCGACGACAGCGTCTGTGTCCCTGTCGGCTTCGAACAATTCCAGCAATTCGGCCCAGGACGTGCCGATATAGGTGTCGCCTCCGACGCCAATGGCTGTGCTGACGCCGAGGCCTGATTTCATGAGGTAATAGGCGAGCGTCATGGTGTTGCCGCCGCTGCGCGAGATGATGCCGATGCGGCCTTCCTTGAATGCTGTGCGCATCATGTCGACACGTCCGCCAAGGCCGCCGAGAATGCTTTTGCCGGGACTGAGCAGACCGGGGCTGTTGGGACCGATGACGATAGCGCCAGCAGCGCGTGCATGGGCGATCACTTCAAGCGCATCGTGATGCGGCAGGCGCTCTGGCATCAGGCAGACGAGTTTTACGCCAGCGGCAATACATTCAATCGCCGCATCGCGCGCCGCCGCCGATGGCACGATGACGAGGCCAGCGTTGATTTCAGGATGCGCGGCGCGAGCGGCAGTCACCGTGTCGTAAATCGGTATGCCCTGGGCTTCTTCGCCACCGCGACCCGGTGTGACGCCGGCAGAGATCACCGCACCCGCCTGGCGCATCATGCCCGCGCGCAGGCGGCCTTCGCGGCCTGTCATGCCCTGAATGACGATACGTGTGTTTTCATCGATGAGAATGGCCACGATTAACTCCGCTGAAAACCGGGCGTCTCGCCGCGCGCTGCTGCGCCCGCGATCAGCTCATCCCATTCAGGCATGGGCAGTGAAAATGTGATGCCGCCTATGCCATCCGTCATGCAGGCGAGCTCGCACGCGAGACATTCTATACAGGCGCCGCGTTTAGCCTCTTCCTGCGTCACCTTGAGGTGGGGGACGTTGTCTTTCAGTTCCAGCACGCAGGCAAGATTGGGCACATTGCAGGCGACGACGCAGGCCTTGGTTTCGCATTTCGCGCAGGTAGCAAGATCAAACGTTACTGATCCGCCGGAGAAGACTTCAAAACTCATCACGCCACTCATGCCTGTGCTCCCGCCGTGCGCTGGGCCCGCCAGCCCGTGTGAAGTTCGCGGAACGCCAGCGCCACATCGCGTTCCGTCGCGTCGCGGCCGAGAACGCGGATAAAGGGGCTGCGAGTGAGGCCATGCTGCTCGAACATGGCAATGGCGGTTTCATCCCATGCGCCGCGAAAGCAGAACACGCAGGGAATATTCGGCATTCGATCGGGATAAATCTCAAGAAACGCCTTCACTATGCCGCGCGCAGTGTTGTCGAGCTGCTGGCTCGACAGGCAGGAAATAAAGACATAGCCTTCAATATCCGGCTGCGCCAGAATGACCTTTGTAATGCGGTACATTTTCGACGCCGTGGGATTTCCCGACGTATCGCAGAAATTGCGCGGCAGAAAGCCGAGCGGCACGAGTTCGTCCATCGCCGCCAATGAGACGCCCGTACCTACGCCGTCAAAGCCGATGGATATTTTGCCCTCAGCCTTGGCCAGCGCGCCATCGGGATCAATCTGCACGAAATGGGCGGAGCCACGGTGATCATGCGCATCAATCAGCGCCGCGATTTTCTCAATCTGCGTGCGTGGCCGGTCGCCGACTTCGCCGCCTTCATCAAGCCCGAGTTCTGGATGACGGAACAGGGCATCGTCATCCACACTGATACGCGCATCTGCAGCGAGGGGGCCCTTTGGCGTCATGGCCACCGGATTGATTTCAACGAGCAGGCAGTCGTTCTTGCGATAGATATCGAACAACTTGACGGCAATCTGCGTCAGCGCTGGCAGTGCGCGGCCTGATATTCCCGCACCTTTCAGCATATCCATCGCCATATAGGGGCGCAGGCCCTGCAACAGATCAATATTGTAGGTGGCGATCCCCTCGCCGCCCGTATGCTCTTCGACGTCCATGCCGCCATGACGCGAGAAAATCAGCGTCGGTGTTTTCGTGGCGGGATTGGAGAGAATGGCCAGATAATGCTCCTGGGCGATATCAAGCTTGCGCTCGACGAGTATCTGGCTCACCCCATAGCCATAAATATTCTTGCCGAACAATTCGCGCGCCCGCGTCAGAACCTCGCCGGAATTCTCCGCGAACAAAATGCCGCCGGCCTTGCCGCGTTTGCCCACGGGCACCTGCGCCTTCAGCACTACGGGAAAGCCGATTTTTTCTGCGGCTGCGACAGCTTCTTCCGGCGTCACCGCAACGCCGCCCGGCGGCACGGGAATTCCGGTCTTGCGCAGCAGATCCTTGGCCTCGAATTCGAGAAGCCTTGCCATGTCCCTGTGTTCCTTCCGAAGCCCGCTCTGGCGGCGGGGTGTCCCGGGAAAGAACCGGTGTTAGGCAGGGAAGTCAAGGCATATAAGCGAGCAGGTCAGAGCGGTCCGAATGAAGGAATTTGCGATAGATCCCTCACCCACTTGCCTTGTTCATGCTGAAGATTAAGTCACCGGCGTCGAACCACCGTCGATATTGATGGCCGTACCCGTGACGTAACTGCCCGCGTCTGACGCCAGAAACAGCGCCACATTGGCGAATTCCTCGGCGGTGCCAAGACGGCCCATGGGAATTCTCGAACCCATATCCGCGTAGAGATCTTCCAGCTTCATGCCGCGCCGCGCCGCCTGGCGCACCCATTGATCGCTTTCGATCAATCCCACATGTAAGGAATTGACGAGCACATTGTGGGGAGCACCTTCGTTGGACAGGGCCTTGGTCAGCGCCAAGCCCGCTGCGCGCGAGACGGATGTGGGCATGGAATTGGCGCGCGGCGCCTTTGCGCCGGTGTTCAGCACGTTGATGATGCGGCCCCAGCGGCGCTCGACCATTTTGGGATAGGCAAGGCGGCAGAGCCTGATAGCAGCGAACAATTTCAGATCAAGATCATCCTGCCACTCTTTGTCGGTCACTGTTGCAAATGCTTTGGCAGCGGAAATACCGGCGTTGTTGACGAGAACGTCGATCTGCCCCAGCGCTTTTTCCGCTTCAGTAAAGGCATGGCCGCATCCCCCGGCGGTGCTGACATCGGCGGAGATCGCAACAAGTTTCGCGCTGCCTGCAGCTTTGGCGATTTCGGCCTTGGCTGTCTCCAGCTCAGACATGTTGCGCGCCACCAGCGCCACATTTGCGCCTGCCAGCGCGAAATTATTGGATATTGCATAGCCGATGCCCTTGCTGGCTCCGGTCACAAGCGCATTGCGTCCCTTCATGGGCATAGTGATCATGTGTGTTTCCTCCGGGTTATGGTTTTGCCGTCAGCATGAATTTGTTTTGTTGAAGGCGCAAGCTAATCCTGCAACAGGTCTTCCACGCGCTGCATCATTTCATCCTTGTTATAGAGATCGAAATAGGCTGATTGCATGAGATGGGGCGGGCCGAAGAAGAACCGCTCATAAAGCGCTTGCCGGTTGCCGAAGCCCGACACCGCAACATCGTGGGCGAGGCGAAACAGCGCGCCCCTGTCACGCGATGGCAGGTTCTCCACCTGAAAATATTGCGCTACATCGCCGGCCAGCTCATTACTGAAATCGGCCTCGCAGGGCGTCGCCATGAGCGAGGACGAGCCCAGCAATTGCAGAATTTCCACCATGCGCGGATACATTTTGGGAAACAGGTTGCGTGACGTATCGAGCGGACGCCGGAGGGGAATGAAATTGCCGTATTGATCACGATGTGCCTGCGTTTCAGCGCTGAACAGAAACGCGCGAACGCTTTCGGCCATCATCATCGCTTCGGAAATGAGGCTGCGCGTCTGAATATCCTTGTCCTTTCCCGTGGCTTTGGCGATCGCGCACATCAGGCCGACCATGAATTCGGATTTGGCAAGTTTTCCCGCAGCCACCTGATGCGCCATATGCACGACAGCGTTAGTTGCACCAAAGGCCTGATTGCATAGTTCGGGCTGGCCATACATGAAGACTCGCTCCCACGGCACCAGCACATTGTCGAAGATGACAACAGCATCCATCTCCTCGTATCGCGAAGATAGGGGCGCATCGAAATGCGACTTGCCGTGATCGTAACTATCGCGGCAGATGAATTTCATACCTTTAGTTGCTACCGGCAGAGCGAATGCAAAGGCAAAGGGGATATTGTCTTCTGAAGCGCGTAGGACAGTCGACGGAAAGACCTCTATCTCGTCTGCAAAAGGGCCAAGCGTCGCCAGCAGGCGCGCGCCGTTGACGATAATCCCCGCATCCGTTTCTTTCACGATCTGCAGGGCGACCTTGTCGCTGTAAAGTCCCTGTGCTGCCTGTTGATGCGAAACTGTGGGGTTAACCAGCGTATGCGTCAGAACGCGATCGTTCATGCGGACATAGTCGTAATAGGAAAGCATGTTGGCGGCGAAATCGGCCTGCCCTTTCACACCCTGTTTCAGAAAGTCCACGGCGGCAGCGAACGCCATCACAGACGCATTCTTGTAATCGGGCGTGCGGCCGAACATGCCGTTCGACCATTTCGCCCATTCATAATAAGCTTTCCCGCGCCGTGCGATATCTTCGACAGATTTTGGAATTTGAAATGAACGCTGGCAGCGTAATCCATTGTCATCGACATAAGTGACGTCATCGCGCCAGCGTTGCTCATGCTGGCGATCGAGAAAGGAAGCCAGCGTATGAGCGCCGCGCGAAAAATCTGGTTCCGCCGTCACATCTTTTATTCGCGTGCCCTGCGACCAGACTTCGCGATCGTCCCGCAGCCCGGCAAGATATTCCGCGCCGGTACGAATGCCACTGGCGGCGGTTGAAGTCATGATGCGGGTGGAGTCTGTGAGCGGCATCTGCCAGTTCCTCGTTGGTCTGGTGCACATTAGCCGCTTAAAAGCTACGGCTCTACAGGTTGTAACAGCTTTGAGATATGGCAATGATGCAGGCCTGCACTTCTCCCCTCACGCCAGGAAGGGGTATTTAGTCCTGAAAATAATCCTTGACAAATGTTCTTATTATGTTCGAATTAGACTTATCCCCGCCCAATGAGGGGCTGATCTCGAGCGGTCGAATTGGTGGGCGGGGCACGGCCTCTGCGACTTGTCTCTACCCAAGGCAAGCCTCCCGGAGCGGCCTGCCAGGATGGAAAGGAACGCAAGGTCCTTTCCGGATTCCCAACGCCCCAGCACTATGACTGCGGCGGCAAGCGGTTTGGCAGGACCTGGAAAAAGCCGGAACTACGGGACGCTGGCAAGCCAGCCCCCTACTATCTATTCACGGCGAACCAGCGTCCCGTGGCCCTCATACCTTCGCGTGCACAGGCACGGCGGGGCTATTGATGCAGGAGCGCGGAGCTCCAGCTCCGCCCCCTGTTCAAGTGCGGGCCAGAGGCCGCCCGCCACACTTTCCAGAATCCCCAATTTGCGTTATTGTCACGCCCATTCCGCCCCAGAATGCAGGATCAGGAGAAACGCCCGTGCATATCATCGACTCCCATTTTCATTGGTGGCCCCGTTCCGTGTTCGAGACGCTTTGCAAGCGCCGTGAAATTCCGCGCGCCTATCCCAATGATCAGGGCTGCTACACGATGATCCTGCAGGATGGCACGGATTATATCCTCGACTCCTGGCCGGCCTGGTTCGATCTCGATGAACAGCTGGAACATATGGACAAGCTCGGCCACCAGATTGATGTTGTCGGCTCCATCGGCCCCTTCTCAGTCTATTTCTCGTCGTTGCCAAAGGAAGAAGGACGCGATCTCGCCATTCAATGGAACGAGGAAATGGCCTGGGCGCAAAAGCGCTACCCGGGCCGCTTCTGGGGCAGCGCGGCAATCCCGTTTCAGGATACAGCCATGGCGCTGGAAGTTCTGGAAGATGCTGTCGGCCGCCTCGGCTTGATGGGCGTCAACCTGCCCGGCTCGATCGGGGCTGATCCGCGTATTGATGCTGAACGCATGCAGCCATTTTATGCCCGCTGCGCGGAGCTGAAACTGCCTGTGTTCATGCACCCGACCGACGCCGTGTTCAACTCCATGCTCGATGGCTATAACGGCGCGCTGCATCTGTCGCTGGGCCGCGTGATCGAAGTCAGTGTTGCAGCCATGCGTCTTGTACTTTCAGGCACGATGGAGCGGCATCCCGATCTGAAACTCATCATGTCGCATACAGGCGGCGCCCTGCCCTATCAATCGGGCCGGATGGACAAGAACACAGGCCCGGCGAAATTACCCAAGCCCGCCAGCTATTATCTGAAGAACATGTACACCGACACGGTCAGCCCGCATTCGGCCGGCATGAAATTTGCCATCGACTATTACGGCATTGATCGCGTCATGTACGGAACGGATTATCCCTGCTGGGATCCGGCGACGGCACTGAAACTGCTGGCGGAGATTGAGCTGTCTGACGCTGACAAGCAGAAGCTCTTTTATGATAACGCCCGGCGCATTCTGAACCTGAAAGATCCCGCGCCTGTGAAGGCCGCCGAGCGTGAGCTGGTGGCCGCCAAGTAAGTTTGAGGGGACCGTCATCCCGGCCAAGCGCAGCGCGAGCCGGGATCGTCTTGTTACTTGTGGCAAAAGATCCCGGATCGCCTTCGGCGTCCGGGACAACAAGAAATGACTATTTCACAGGCACAAACAAATTATCGACATTCATTTTGGACGCCGTCAGACCCTGCACATGCAGCCAGCGCGTCACCGCTTCCAATGTCGGGCGGTTCGCTTCGACACCATAGGGCCAGGGATCGCCGCCGAATTCATCCTTGATCTCTTCCATATCCCGCATCAGCCAGGGTACCATATAATGTAAACTGCCTACATCCATGAAGCGTTCGAGCGCCATCTTCTTTGACGCATTCAAGGCGGTAAACATGGCTTGCGCAAGCTGCGGATGTTTCTCGTGAACCTCCCGCTTGATGACAACGAGGTGCATGATCGGGAAAACCTTCGTGCGGCGGTAATATTGCAATTCCACATCGCGATAATCAGGAAACAGGCGCTTGATGTTATGCGCTGTGCCGAAACAATCGGGGATCAGTGCACCTAAAACAGCATCGATCTTTCCAGCTGCTAGTAGGTCGCTGAGCGAATTATCGGTCTGGTTGTTGGTAATGTTCCACTTCTTCAACATCGGCGGCGCCGAGGGAGAGCCATGGGAACCATGGTGGTTCATGCCGCCCTGCACCCACTCGACATTGTCGAAGTTGACCCCATATTCATCGGTCAGATGACCGCGCGCTGCAATGGCTGCTGACATCGTGAACAGCGGCACGCCGATTTTCTTGCCTTCAAGATCCCTTGGCGTTTTGATCCTGTCCGTATTGACGAATGTGTAGCCGGAGCGAAACACCCTTGAAACAAAGACCGGAATAGCTACATGCCTGCTCGTGCCTGCTGAAGTCGCCGAAATGAATTCGGAACTCGACATTTCCGACACATCAGTACCGCCGCCCGCGCCGACCCTGTCGAATATAGAGCGGACACCCTGTACGCCGTGTGAGCCCTCGAACTCGACATCAAAGCCTTCAACCTTCACCTCACCAAGATAGAGCGGCATAAGCCGGTCATAGAGCGTGCAGGCGAACGAAATCTTTGGATTGGCCATGGTGTATCAACTCCCGTCGCTTTTGCTTTCGCGGCATTGCCGCTCTTGCCAAGCAAGCTATACGGGCGCGCCGCGGCGGGCAAGTTGCCTGGTCAGGAGACTTCGTTGGTCACGGAAGCGGGTGGGGGCCGGGGGGTCTGCAGATCGTCATCGGACAATACGCGCCAGCCCGCGCCTTCCAGATCGTCGAACTGGCCGGTATTTAGCGACCACAGAAATGCCGCCAGACCAGCAAATCCCAACATAAGCGCTAGCGGCAACAGGATGACGATGACGTTCATGCAGCGCTCCTGATGCGGGCGCGCAATGCGTTCAGCGTTACCACCATCGATGACGATGACATCGCGATGGCTGCAATCAAAGGCGTTGCAAGCCCTGCAATTGCGAGAGGAACGGCGACGAAATTATAAAGCACGGCGAACCAGAGATTTTGAATCATGAGGCGGTGACCGCGCCGTGCAATATCAATGGCCTCAACTACAGGCCCAAGATTTTCACCGAGGAACAATGCATCCGCTGCAGTCTGCGAAAGATGCGCAGCTGAAACCGGCGACATCGACACATGAGCGGCGGCGAGTGCGGGGGCATCGTTGAGGCCATCGCCCACCATCAATGTCTTGCAGCCTTGCTGGCGCAGCGTTTCCAGACGCGAAATTTTGCTGGCTGGTGTAACGGACGAAAGATAACCGGTCACACCGAGTTCGCGGGCAATCGAAGCGACGGCCTTATCGCAATCGCCGGAGAGAATCTCGATTCTGAAACCGCGGGATTTCAGGGCTTCAATAACAGCGGGTGCATCAGCGCGCAGTTTCTGGCCAAGCGCAAATACAGCAACGTCATTGCCGTTCCGGAAGGCGACAAAAGACGCGCCGGGATATTGCCGTTGTGCCTGCGCAATCACATCGTTTGCTGCGCAGAATTCCGCGCCGCCCAGGGTCATTTCCATGCCATCGTGCATTACGCGAACGCCGCTGCCGGGCACTTCCTCGACATTGTCATATGGATTTCTTGAATTCAGCGCATGTGCCAGCGCCTGCGCCAGCGGATGACGGCTCGACATGGCCAGCCGGCCCGCTGCCTCGCAAATATGCGCCGGGACATCGCCCGGATTGAGCCATTCGGCCTGCGGTAAAGTTAAAGTACCTGTCTTGTCGAAGACGATTGTATCGGCTTGCGCAAGACGTTCGATAGCGTCGCCGTTGCGCAACAATACGCCACTGCGGAACAACGTACCGGCTGCCGTAATCTGTACGGCAGGAATGGCGAGGCCAAGCGCACAAGGACAGGTGATAATGAGCACGGTGATAGCAATAATCAGCGCATGCGCCCAGGGTTCCCCTGCCAGCATCCAGCCAATAAACGTCGCAAGCGCTGTTGCATGAACGAACGGCGCATAGAGACGCGCGGCCCTGTCGGCGAGCAATACGTATTTGGAGCGTGCAGTCGTCGCCTGGGTCAGAAGCGCTTCCACTTCGTCAAGCAATGTTCCTTCATGGCTGGCTGTAACTTCAATCGTCAATGCGACGTCGATATTGACGGTGCCCCCATAAACCCTCGCGCCTGCTGCCGCTGGCATATGCGCGGTTTCGCCTGTCACCAGGCTTTGATCGATATGTGAGCGCCCGGAAATAACACGTCCGTCAACACTGATTTTTTCGCCTGGCATGACAAGTACGCGATCGCCGGGATTGACGGCGCGAACTGGCAGAACAGCCGTAGTGCCATCCCCCCGGATGAGCGTGGCTGTCTCGGCCCTCAACGCAGCAACGTTGGCCGCCATGTCGCGGGCGCGTTTACGCATCATCTGATCGAGCAAGCGGCCAATCAGAAGGAAAAAGATCAGCATCACCGCGCTGTCGAAATAAGCATGTTCGGCGTGCTGCATTGTCTGCACGACTGACATGCCAAGGGCCAGCACGATCCCCAGAGTTATGGGCACATCCATATTGACGCTGCGGTTGCGCAATGCCGCCAGCGCACTATCAAAAAACGGCCGTCCGGAATAGGCGGCAACAGGCAAAGCAATCAGGGCAGAGAGCCAATGAAAGAGATCGCGCGTCTCGGGCGTGATATCGCTGGCATTGCCGGACCAGACAGACACTGACAGCAACATGATATTCATAGCGCCAAAAGCTGCTACGCCTAGACAGCGCAGAAGATGTGCGCTTGCACGGGCTTCGTTGCCGTCCGCAGCACCGCTTGCGAAGGGATAGCCCTGATACCCGATATCCCGCAGCCTCTGGAGAACTTGCGCGCCGGCAAGCTTCGCCTCGTCCCATTCCACTGTTACGCGCTTTAACGCAAAGTTGACGCGAGCGATCGATATGCCCGGTTCGTTGGCCAGCCCCCGTTCAATCGCAGTTGCGCAACCAGCGCAACGGATACCGTCGACGGCTATGTCCATGCTGGCGCGTCCCGGCCCCAAATGCCGGATGAAAGCCGAACAGTCGATGGCGTTCGCCATGCTCATGTCATTGATCTCCCTTCACAGCTTCACGCGCGAATTGGAGCGGTACATCTCACGCTCATCATCCCTCGCCAAAAGCTGCAGATTCCATTCACCTTCATGCACACCCGCGAAGGCCCCCTGATAAATGCCCGGCGAAATCTCTGCCATGACCGTAGTCAAGTCGGCTTTGCGATCAGCTGGATGCGCAAGCGTGGCCTGCAGGTCCAGTTTACGAACTGGCGCGCCGTTACGGTCTTTCAATTCGAGCCGGACGGAGCGGTCTGGTCCCGACCGGCCAATAACAACGTCGGCGCGCCATCCCCGCTCGTCCTGCTCGCGCGCGCGGGCAATTGCAGCATTGTAGGTCTGGCTGGCCTCATAAGCGCTTTTTGTATCAACACCGGGCATCGTTCTGACGGCTATTGTCATCATCACTGCATTGACTGAGGCAACGACGATGAAGAATGCAATAAGGCAAGCCAACACTTTCCCGCCGGTCAGTGTCCGATCGCGAACAACAGCAGGACGCGGCTCGTTTATCAGATCGCTCATTATCATGCCTCCAACACAGCACATTTGTTTGCCCTACGGCCCCATAAAATGATCGCGTGCATTGACAACTTCACCAGCAAACAGATCTGAAGCCGTGATAAGGATATCCTGGCTTTTCTGCAGTGGAACGTCCTTCGGCACTGTCACGAAGGCTCTGACTTCGCGCGTCGTATCAGGCGGAATCGTGACCACTGCGCGATAATCAGCGGTCGGCGCCGCTTCGGGCACAGTCAGTACGGCTCCCGGCACGCCCTGCACCGTAATCGCGAAAGGCCTGTTCTCGGGCCGCTTGTTGGAAATCCGGATCGTATAGGCATTGCGAACGGAGCCATCGGTAAGGCGAACAAACAGCGGATTGCGTTCATGCAAGACAGATATGGCAGCCGTCGAACGTGTTGCGAGCTGATATAACATCGCGCCACCGACGATTGAAATGATGGCAGCATATATCAGAGTACGTGCACGAATGGGCCGATAGACAGGCGCCTCTCCGGCGATCCGGCGTTTCACATTGCCGTCGGTATCATAGGCGATCAGGCCTTTTGGCCGGCCAATCTTGGTCATCACGTTGTCACAGGCATCGATGCAAAGGCTGCACTGGATGCAGGAAAGCTGTGCGCCATCGCGTATATCGATGCCCGTGGGGCAGACCGCTACGCATTGATGACAATCGACGCAATCGCCAGCAGATTGGCTTACCGCTTTTGCCCGGGCAGCTTCCTTGACGGACATGCGTGGCTCGCCGCGATCATAGCGGTAGGTGACGTTCAAGGCGTCGTCGTCTGTCAGCGCCGCCTGGATACGGGGCCACGGACACATGTAGATGCAGACCTGCTCGCGCATGATGCCCGCGAGCGTATATGTTGTGAATGTGAGGATCGCTATCCAGAGATAGGCTGCTGCGGGTGCTTTAAAAGTGGCGAGATCGCGCACAAGTGTCGGCGCATCTGCGAAATAGAGCACCCATGCACCCCCTGTCCACCAGGCGATCAACAACCAGACAGCATGTTTGGCGACCTTGCGACGTATCGTGTCCGCATTCAGGGGTGCTTCGTCCCGCTTGATGCGCTCGCGGCGATCCCCTTCGAAGAAGCGTTCCACGGCAAGAAAGAGATCGGTCCATACAGTCTGCGGACAAAGATAGCCGCACCAGATGCGCCCGGCGATGGAATTCATCAGAAACAGGGCCAGCGCCGCGATCACCAGAAGGCCGGTGAAGTAATACACTTCTTGCGGCCAGAGTTCGATGAAGAAGAAATAGAAGCGCCGGTTAGGCAGGTCAGCAAGTACAGCCTGATCAGGAAGGTTTGGCCCGCGATTCCAGCGCAAAAATGGCAGAAGATAATAAACGCCGAGTGCGGCGATCAAGATCATCCATTTCATGCGCCGGAAAGGCCCGGTCACTTTCTGAGGGTAAACTTTCTTTGACGACACATAGAGCGGGCCATCATCGTCCGCGCCGGTGACACTCACTTACTTCCCTCCTCCCAGCGACTGAACGTAGACGGACAGCGCTTTGATGGTGACGGGATCGAGGCGGCCACCCCAAGCCGGCATCACACCCTGACGACCATTGGTGACAGTTTCAATGATGTCAGCGAGATTGGAACCGTAGAGCCAGATGCCATCGGTCAGGTTCGGCGCGCCAAATTCGATCGAGCCCTTGCCTTGCGGCCCGTGGCAACTCGCACAATTGTCCGCAAACACCTTGGAGCCTTTGGCCTGGTCGTAATTTTTTTCCGCATCAAGATTGGCCAGCGTGCGCACATGATTGGCGACAGCCCGCACTTCATCTGTCTTGAGTACACCGTCGCGGCCAAAAGCTGACATCAAGCCAATACGGGTCTTGTCGTTTCCGGCAACTCGAACGCCATTCGTCAAGGTCTGATGAATTGCATCGAGAGTGCCGCCCCACAACCAGTCATCATCGTTGAGGTTTGGGTATCCGGGCGCACCAGCGCCGCCAGCGCCATGACAGGGCGCGCAATTGTCACCGAAAGCAGCCCTGCCCGCAGCGAGCGCAACGCGGCGCAAATCGGGCGTTTTGGCAATATCTTCCAGCGAAGCTTTTTCCAGGCCTGATGCCTGCTTTGCACGAAAGGCCTTGATTGCATCAAGATCAGCGGCGACCTCTTCACGCGAGGAATAGCCAACGACTCCGCGTGCATAATCCGACACCAGTGGCCAGGACGGATAGACAACCCAGTAGCCTATGGACCAAAGGATCGTCGCATAAAGAATATTGATCCACCAGCGCGGCAACGGCGTATTGAGTTCGGTGATACCATCCCACTCATGCGAACGGATCGTCTGACCTGTCGGCGCGTCGACTTTCTCTGCAACCAACTCGTGATTACCATGTGCTGTATCGTGAGACATGGATCAATCCTCTCTCAAGGGCATGCGCGCGGCTTCTTCGAAGCGGCTCTTGTTCGAAGGCCACAGGGCGTAGACGACGACCGCCGCAAATATCCCCATGAAATAGAGAACGCCTGCTGATTGCGCGAAGGAGGCCAGGAGTCTGTATGTGCTGTCCATCTGATCCTCTCAACGAATATTGGCTTTGCCGTCATACAATTTGAAATCAACGAAAGTGCCCAGAACCTGCAGATAAGCGATCAGCGCATCTGCTTCGGTGGTCATTTTCGGATTGCCGTCATAGTCGCGCGCCATGGCCTTGGGATAACGAGCGGCGAACGCCTCACCGTTGGGATCATCAGGCACGGATTGCGCTTTCATATCTGCAGCCGCGTTGGCAATCTGCTCATCCGTGTAGGGCACGCCGCCCATACGGTTGGCACTCAGGTGCTGCGCGATATCTTCAAACCGCAATTCAGTGCGCGCCAGGAATGGATAGCCGGGCATGATCGACTGGGGGACAAGACTGCGTGGCGCAGTCAGATGCTGCAGATGCCAATCGTCGGAATACTTGCCGCCGACACGCGCGAGATCCGGACCCGTGCGTTTGGAGCCCCATTGAAAATGGCTTGTCGTACATACTCTCGGCAGCAAGGGAGTAGTGGCCATACCGCTCAACTTCATCCCGCAAGGTGCGGATCATCTGCGAATGGCAATTGTAGCAGCCTTCGCGCACATAAATCGCGCGGCCAGCAAGTTCGAGCGGCGTATAGGGACGCATGCCCGATA
>CANJJI010000027.1 GCA_947474545.1 Beijerinckiaceae bacterium
AAAAGACGGTGGAAAAGTATCCCTGCGCGGCAAGATCAAAAAAGCAGGGTGGGATGACGCATACCTGTCAAGACTTCTGACCCTGTTTTGAAATGCGATTGCCCTGGCATATGACCTGAGGCAGGTTCACACTTTGCCCGGTTTCCTGTATGTTAACTATATTCACCCCAGACTGGATGATGCTCGTGACCAATTTTTCTGCCCGGCGGCCCCTGCGCGTGCCGGCATTCGTAATTCTGACCCTTTCAGGTGCTACTGGCGAAACGTTCGCACAGAGCATGCTTTCGCCTGCGCCTATGACTACAACCGCACCTCGGCTGGAGGTTCCTGCTGCGCCACAGGCGGCGCCTGCCGCCCCGCAGGCCTATCCCGGCGGTCCCGCCGACCCTCAGGTTGCGCCCGCAGCAACGCCGCAGGCTGCCAAGCCGAAGCCTAAACCTAAGCCAGCGGCTCCCGCGCGCGAATTTGCTATTCCCAACGATCCGACGCCAACCCTGCAACCTGACACGTTTTTCTCCACCGCCCGCGCATCCGAGCGTTATGCGGCGATCGCCGATGCCGGTGGCTGGCCGCGTATCGCCGCTTCCCTCAGCCCGGGCGCGAAGGGTAAGGCAGTCGCAGATCTGAAACAACGCCTCGCGCTCGAAGGCGATCTTGATGCTGGTTCGGCAACAGGCGATGCCTGGACGCCTGCAGTGACGGACGCCGTCAAGCGCTACCAATTCCGTCTTGGCCTGAAACAGACCGGTATCGTCTCAGGCAAGACACTGGTTGCTATCAATGTGCCTGCCGCAGTTCGTTTCCGGCAACTGGCTTCAAGCGCCCAGCGCATCGCGGGGATGGAATTTGCTTTCGGAGCCCGTTATGTGGTCGTGAACATTCCCTCGACCTATGTGGAGGCGGTGGAGAACGGACGTGTTGTCAGGCGGTATGTCGCTGTCGTTGGTGACGTGAAGCATCAATCGCCTACCGTCACGACCCGCGTCGTCAACATTAATCTCAACCCGACATGGACTGTGCCGACGTCGATCATCAAGAACGAGATTGCGCCGAAGATGCAGCGCGATCCTGGATATCTCTCACGCGCCAAGATCAAAGTGCTCGATAGCACAGGGGCCGAAGTCAATCCAGCTTCAGTCAACTGGGCCGGCGGCCAAGGCGTGAACTACACGTTGCGTCAGGATTCCGGCAACAGCAATGCGCTTGGCAATATCCGCATTAACATGCCGAACAATCATTCTGTTTATATGCACGACACACCCTCAAAACGCTTTTTCAATGCGGATTACCGCTTCCTGTCGCACAGCTGCGTTCGCGTCGAGGGCGTGTTTGATCTGGCCGAATGGCTTTTGCAGCAAACGCCTGGTGGCTGGAGCAAGGCCAACATGCTCAAGGTGGTCGGCACCCAAAAGCGGCAGGACGTGCGCCTAGCCCAACCTGTTCCTGTTACCTGGATCTACATGACCGGCTGGGCCAGCGCAGATGGCACCGTACATTTCCGCGACGATGTATATAACATCGACAAGGTCGGTGGTTCGCGCACTGCAGCGCTGAACTAAACGCTTGCCGCTACAAAATCGCGTCGATCCATACGGAGCGCTGTGCGCGGTGAGTTCGCGCGGTACTCTGATGGGCAATCGCGGCGGCAGGTTTCATCGCGATGACCGTACGCTGGGTTCTCGACAATACGCCTCGCGGCAATGGATCGCCTGCGTATGCGACTTCAAACGGCGTCAGCGAAACGTCTGGGGCGTGGGCTATACTGAGCTTTTCTTTCTTGATGAAGTGACAGCGCTGGCCGCCGGACATCGCCCGTGTTTCGAGTGCCGCCAGGCAGACGCCAAAGCCTTCGCAGCGCTGTTTCCCTTCCGGCCAGACGAAGCAGTCAAGGCCGGTGATATAGACCGGCGTCTTCATGTGGAACGGCTCAACGGAAAAACAAAGCGCACTTTCAGCTTCCAGACCGGCGGCCTTCCAGAAGGCGCAATGTTCACCCGCAACGGCGTTGCCTATGCGATCAGAGCTCAACAACATCTGCGCTGGTCACACACAGGCTATGAACCCGCGGGCGTTGTCTCAGGCGCTGTTGATGTTCTGACGCCACCCGCCATCATCGCTATCCTACAGCGCGGTTATCGCCCGCGCTGGCACGAGAGCGTTACTGCGTTCACTCCGCAGCTTCGCTGACCGGCTCAGGCTTTGTCCAGCGCAGGATTGGCTGGCGCGCGGCCAGGGTTTCATCAAGCCGCTGGCGCGGGGCAAGGCGCGGGGCCTGCGTAAATCGATCAGTTTCACCGCGCTTCACACCGAAGGCTAGATCACGCAGGGTCATGATGAAGAGATCGAGCGAAGCCAGAGATTCCGATTCTGTCGGCTCGATCAGCATTGCGCCATGCACCACCAGCGGGAAATACATGGTCATGGGGTGATAGCCTTCGTCGATCATCGCCTTGGCAAAATCGAGTGTTGTCACCCCTGTATCCTTCAGCCATTTGTCGTCGAACAAGGCCTCGTGCATGCAGGGGCGATTGCCGAAGGGCAGTGACATCACATCGGCCAGACATGCGCGCACGTAATTGGCATTGAGCACAGCGTCTTCAGCTGCCTGCTTCAAGCCGTCCGCGCCATGAGAAAGCATGTAAGAGAGAGCCCGCACATACATGCCCATCTGGCCATGAAATGCGGTCATCCGGCCAAAGGGATGATGCCCGCTTCCCGCGAATTCCCCCGCATTTTCATTGATTTTATTTATGCCGCCACTTTTCGAAAAGACCGGCAAAGGCGCAAACGGCGACAGTGCCTTTGACAAGACCACCGGGCCTGCGCCCGGACCACCGCCGCCATGAGGCGTCGAAAAGGTCTTGTGCAGATTGATGTGCATGGCGTCGATGCCGAGATCGCCCGGTCGCACCTTGCCCATGATGGCGTTGAAATTCGCACCGTCGCAGTAAAAATAAGCGCCGGCTTCGTGAATGGCTTTGGCAATTTCTGCGATTTCTTTTTCAAACAGGCCGCAGGTGTTGGGGTTTGTGAGCATGATCGCTGCAACATCCGGCCCCAGCGCTGAACGCACGGCGTCTGCGCTGACAGTCCCATCTTCACGCGCAGGTATTGCGCGCACACTGTAACCAATGAGAGCAGCCGTCGCCGGGTTTGTGCCATGTGCGCTGTCTGGCACGAGCACGACATTGCGTGTCTTGCCTTCGCCGCGCGCTTCTATGGCAGCCTTGATCGCCATCATACCGCAGGCTTCGCCATGGGCGCCGGCCTTTGGCGACATGGCGACAGACTGCATGCCCGTCAGTTCGATCAGCCAGCGTTCGAGTTCGGCGATGAGATCCAGCGCGCCCTGCACGGTCGATTGCGGTTGCAAGGGATGAATGTCACCAAAGCCGGGCAGGCGCGCCATCTTTTCGTTGAGGCGCGGATTATGTTTCATCGTACACGACCCAAGGGGATAGAGGCCTGCATCAATGGAATAATTCTTTTGTGACAGGCGCACGTAATGGCGCACAGCCTCAGGCTCGGAAAACCCAGGCAGATCGAGCGGGGTCTTGCGCTCGAGAGCGCCGAGGCGCGATGTGAAAACTTCGGGTTCGTCGATATCCACGCCGGACACATCCGCGCGGCCGGTTTCGAATAACAGCGCTTCTTCCTGCTGCAGGCCACTGTTGCCTGTGAAGGTTTTACGGGGACGCGCAGCGGATTCGTTTGCTGCGGCGGGCGTTGTGGGGCGGCCTTGATTGTTGAGCATCACTTGCCTCCTTTCAACGCTGAAACCAACGCTGCGCGGTCTTCATCCGTATTCACTTCCGTATTCGCTACAATGATCAGATCATCGCATCCTGCGCCCGGCAGCAGGCGTGAGACGGGCACACCTGCCAGTATTCCCTCTCCCGCAAGCTTTTCCACTATGCTCGCTGCATCGCCTTTCACGCGAATGGTGAATTCGTTGAAGAAGGATTTGTTCAGGACTTCGATGCCTGCGCCTGTCAGCCTATCCGCCAGCTTCACAGCGTTGGCATGATTGACACGCGCGAGTTTGCGCAAGCCTGTCTCGCCCAGCAATGTCATATGAATGGAGAAAGCCAGCGCACACAGGCCTGAATTGGTGCAGATGTTGGATGTCGCCTTTTCCCGGCGGATGTGTTGTTCGCGCGTCGACAAGGTGAGAACGAATCCGCGCTTCCCCTGGGCGTCGCGGGTCTGGCCTGCCAGGCGGCCCGGCATCTGCCGCACATATTTCTGGCGCGTGGCGAAAAGCCCGACATAGGGACCGCCGAACGTCAGCGGATTGCCGATCGATTGTCCTTCGCCGACAACGATATCCGCATCCATTGCGCCGGACGATTCGACGATGCCTAACGAAACAGCTTCAGTGAACACGGCAATAAGCAGCGCACCATTGGCATGGCATTTATCGGAAATCGGCTTGAGGTCGCGCAGATTGCCGAAGACATCGGGCGATTGCACAACAACACATGAAGTTGTCTCATCGATCTCATTCAGAAGATCTTCGCGCGCCAGCACGTCTGGTGGAAGCGTCGTCACTTCATCGCTCGCCATATGCGAGATTGTGCGCACGACCTCTGCGTAATGGGGATGCAGGCCGCCAGACAATACGGCCTTGTTACGCTTGGTCAGCCGGTGCGCCATCAGCACCGCCTCTGCGCAACCGGTCGAGCCATCATACATGGAGGCGTTGGCGACTTCCATGCCAGTGAGGTTTGCAACCTGCGTCTGAAACTCAAACAGCATCTGCAAGGTGCCTTGCGTGATTTCCGGCTGATAGGGCGTGTAGCTGGTAAGAAATTCTGAGCGCTGGATCAGGTGATCGACGCTGGCGGGCACATGATGCTTGTAGGCGCCCGCCCCAACAAAGAACGGCACGGATGCCGCTGCCGTATTTTTCGCCGCCATGCGTGACAGTATCCGCTCGACTTCGAGTTCGGATTTACGCAGCGGCAATTCAGGCAGGCCTCGATTAAGCTTTTCGCGCGGCACATCGGCAAAGAGCGCATCAATATCGGCAACGCCGATGCGTGCAAGCATGAGGCTACGATCGTCCGGGGTCAGGGGGAGATAGCGCATGGGTTCAACCTAGCGTTTTCAGATATTCGGCATAGGCCTTTTCATCCATCAGGCCATCGAGCTGTTTGACGTCCGTGATCTTCAACTTGAAGAACCAGCCAGCGCCTGCGGGGTCCTGATTGATCTTGCCGGGCTCGCCCTCAAGCGCGCCGTTCACATCAAGAACTTCGCCTGCAACTGGCGCGTAAACTTCACTTGCCGCTTTCACGCTTTCTACGACGGCGGCTTGATCGCCCTTGCCGATCTTCGCGCCCTTCGCAGGCAGTTCTACGAACACGACGTCGCCCAATTGTTCCTGCGCATAGTCACTGATGCCGACAATTCCGGTGTCGCCCTCAACGCGAATATATTCGTGGTCTTTCGTAAAGTAACTGCTGGACATGACTTACCTCTTGTAGCGATTGGGAACGAAGGGCATGGGCGTAACGACGGCGGACAACGGCTTGCCGCGCACAATAATGTCGAGTTGTGTGCCCTGAGCGGCATGGGCTGGGGCCACGTAGGCCATGGCGATGGGCCGCTGCAGCGTTGGCGAAAATCCGCCCGACGTCACTTTGCCGACGATGCCGCCGTCTTTCGTGGCGACCTCCGCCCCTTCGCGCGCCGGCTGGCGGCCATCGAGCAGGAGGCCAACGCGCTTGCGCGATGGTCCTTCAGCCAGCTCACGCCGGATACGTTCAAAGCCGGGAAAGCCGCCATTGGTACGGCGGCGTTTGGCTAAGGACCAGGTGAGCGCCGCTTCCACAGGCGATGTCGTCTCATCGATATCGTGGCCATAGAGGCAAAGTCCAGCTTCAAGCCGCAGCGAATCGCGCGCGCCAAGGCCGATGGGCTTCACCCTTTCGTCAGCCAGCAGCATATTCCAGAGTTCAACGGCCTCATCTGCTGCGACGGATATTTCGAATCCGTCTTCGCCCGTATATCCAGAACGCGAAATATGGCAGGGGATTCCGCCAACCTCCGCGTCTACAGTCTGCATGAAGGAGAGTTCCACCACCGGAGCGCATATTCGCGCCATCACGCCAGCCGCCTTTGGCCCCTGCAGCGCCAGAAGAGCCCGATCCTCTATCACAACCAGATGCACGCCCGGCGGAAGGCGGCGGGCGATATGCGCGTAGTCCACAGCCTTGCGGCCCGCATTAACGATGAGGAAAAGCCTGCCGTCGCCTACGTTGCCGCGCGGCCGCCCCACCATGAAGTCGTCGATGATGCCGCCCCCGGTGGTAAAAAGTTGGCCATAACGTTGGCGGCCTTTTTCGAGCCCGATCACATCGGTTGCACAAAACGCTTCCAGAGCCTGGGCGACGGTTTCATGTTCGAAACCCGCCAGCCAAGCCTGTCCCATGTGGGAAACGTCAAACAGGCCCGCATTTTCGCGCGTCCAGTTATGTTCGGCGATGATGCCATCGCGATATTGCACGGGCATGTCGTAGCCCGCGAATGGCACCATGCGCGCGCCCAGCGCTACATGCTGGGCATGGAGCGGCGTTGCATTAAGAACTTCGTCGTTGGAACCCGCATCAGCCGCCATGACAACTCCGGACAAATCGTGACGCGAATCAGCGGCGCACTGCGCCGCTTTGCCATTCGCGCCCCCTCTGTCCGTTGACCTGAGAGATTTCCCTGCGCGCATTGCTGCGCGAGGTTACGCCCTTCGGTGGAGCGCCGCTTCGACGCGGCGTTCGCTTTCCAGAGTGTCATCCCCCTCGCGGTCCGTTTGCCTGAGCGTTTCCGGGGCGGTTGCGCCTTCGGCGCCATATCCGGGCGCGTACGCGCGCTGGCTATGGTCTCTCCCGCGGAGGTCTGAGCTGACCCGAGCAGACATAACCCTGCTGGGGGCGAAGTCAATCGCCCAAGGGATGTATTCCACAACCGGGCTGAACTGGCAGCTTACCGCCTGCTGCGGGCGACCTTTTGCGGCCGGCTCTCACGCTGTCCTTCAAAGCCGATATAAATCGTATAGTCGGCTGCCGCATTTTCTCGTGTGAACGGAACCAGCAGGGGTTCGGAGACGACCGAGAATGTAGTCTGTGTCGCGCCCGAGGGAATGCTGGCGGAGACATTATAGACCTTGGAGGTCAGCATTTGACGCCCCTCATCGCGCATCACGCCGATGAAGACAGGCACATTAAACGTAGAAGGCGCGCCTGCCGGTCCCAGCAGAACCTTGCCTTCGACACCAACCTTGATCACGATCTGATTGTTTTCAACCGCGCATTCGCGGGCCGTTTCGCCGATCGAGAATTGATAACGGACATCCGCATTGCTCGTGCCGCTGCCGCTGTAGACGCGATGCGCTGCACCACCATCCCGCACGTCCACGATCGGACAGATCACGCTGACGTTTGAACGCTGCGCCTCAGTCAGAGGCGGGGCTTTGGTCGAATTGAAGGCAAATAGATTGCCAAGGGTATCGCCTGGATCGGCGCCTTGCTGGCCGGGCGCCGCTGAACAGCCCGCCAAGGCAAGAGCCAGAAGTCCCGTCAGCGCGATCGCCTTCGAAGTTTGAACCTGTACTCCCGCCTGCCGCATCTCAACTCTCCAACGCATTTGACACACGTCATACACTCCCGACCGGAGGATTTCGAGATCCTTCTAGCAGCTTTGTGCCGCCCGGTCAGCCCGGACCGATCAGGGTAGTTTGCCGAATCCGTCCTTAAAGCCTTTAAGAGTCAGCGGAATTCCTATTCCCTGTTCGGGTGTTTCGAATACGACGAAAGTGGCGCTCGTTCCCGCGCCCAGATCGTCCAGCAGCTTGTCGTCCATCACGACTTCGGCCACGCAACCAGATGGGAGGCAGCGAACGAAGCCCGCGCGTCCTTTATCGGCATTGTCGATATTGAGGCCTAGCCCAGCCGGCAGCAAAACGCCGAGGGGCGCTATCACTCTCAAAAGACGGGATTTTCCATCAGCCGCCTTGAGCGCAATCACAACGAGGTTCATATTCGGCTTGTCTTCAGCGGCCACCGATTGAATAATGGCGCATTGTTCGCGCTGGGCCCCTGCTGGCGTCTCGCAACGCATTTCCCAATCGCCAAACTTGGCTTTCACCTGCGCCTGCGCCAATGCGGGGGTGGCGCCGACGGCAGCCAGAAGCACGAAACCTGCTATGGCTGTGAAAAAAAAGCCGATTGACGCTGTCCGCGAGCGGGGGTGTTGATTTTGGAACATTGAATCCTGGTCCGTGAGCATGGCAATCTCTTCATCGGGATCGTTCACGGGACGGCCGTGAATAGGTCCATTCCGGGCGAAACTTCTCCTGCGGCCCCTTCGCGGCGCCAGCATGGCATAATCCAAGCCGGGGCACACCCCCTGGCCATCCTGCCCTCCGGAACAGCTCGAATCGCGCACAACAGGTATATCGCAGTTGCCGGGTCTTGCACTATGGATCGGCTCGCCTTCATTGTCGGCAAGCGCCGGCAAAGCCTTGTGGATATTTTACGCGCCCATATGCCGCATGATTAGGCTATCCACGATGCGTTGCGCCGCCCCATCGTTTATGGTTGGAACAACGCGGGGCAGGCCGCCGGTGTGGCCGCTTTGGCTAATGGGCGCGCGCAACACGTTTGACGAAATGTTGTTTGTGACCGCCAATCAGGAGCAGAGACTTTGATGATACGCGGCAAGCTCGCAAATCTGGCGGCCAAACCGGCAGTGGCCGGAGCCTTCCTTGGTGGATTATTCCTTTCCGGAATTGCCCATGCTCAGGTAATCGGTGCGCCCCGTCCCGGACAAATTCATATGCCGGAAGCGGTGACTGAAATTGGCCACGATATCAATTTCTTCCATGATGCGATCCTGTTGCCGATCATCACCGTGATCTGTCTGTTTGTTCTGGGTCTTCTGATCTACGTGTCGACGAAATTCCACGAGACCAAGAACCCCGTCCCCAACAAGGTTACTCACAATGCCGTGCTGGAAGTGGCCTGGACAGTCGTCCCGGTGCTGATCCTTCTTTTCATCGCTGCGTTTTCTTTCCCGCTGCTCACCAAGCAATTGGTGCTGCCCAAGGCCGATCACACGATCAAGATCACGGGAACGCCTGGCTGGGCCTGGCAATGGACCTATCCAAAGGAAGAAAATGGCGGGTTTGATTTCATCGCCAAGCTGCTGGATCAGGAAAAACTCCCCGCCGGCAAGCTGCGCCTTCTGGATGTGGACAATGAAGCGGTTGTTCCTGTGAACAAAATTATCCGCGTGCAGGTGACAGCAGACCCCGCCGGCATCATCCATTCCTTCGTTATTCCCTCATTCGGCATCCGCGTTGACGCTGTGCCGGGCCGCCTGAACGAGACCTGGTTCAAGGCCGAGAAGGAAGGCGTCTATTATGGGCAATGTTCCAAACTGTGCGGCAAGGACCACGCCTATATGCCCGTGGTTGTGCGCGTTGTCAGCGAAGCCAAATACAAGGAGTGGCTTGAGGAAGCGAAAAAGAAATTTGCCTCTTCCGAATCGCCTGTCCGCTTCGCGGATGCGAGCGCCGCCCAATAATCGAACCTATACGTCACAACGACCGGAATTTCGGGGATAACCAACGATGGCTACTCACGCAGACGCCCATCACGACGATCACGGCCATGGCGAGCATGCTTTGCCAACGGGCTGGCGCCGCTACATGTATTCGACGAACCACAAGGACATCGGTACGCTGTACATCATCTTCGCGATCTTCGCGGGGCTGATCGGCGGTGCGCTGTCTATCGCGATGCGCATGGAGCTTGCTGGCACGGGGGTTCACATCTTCCCGTGGATCGCGAAAATGCTGACTGGCAACGATTCTCTCGACACTGCCAAGCACATGTACAATGTGTTCATCACCGGCCACGGCGTGATCATGATCTTCTTCATGGTTATGCCGGCCTTGATCGGCGGCTTCGGCAACTGGTTCGTGCCGCTGATGATTGGCGCGCCGGATATGGCATTTCCGCGCATGAACAACATCTCGTTCTGGCTGCTGCCTGCATCGTTTTCGCTGCTGATTATCTCGATGTTCGTAGAGGGACCGGCGGGCGGCCTGCATGGCTTCGGCGGCGGCTGGGTGATGTATCCGCCCCTGTCGTCAAACGCCGGTCATCCCGGGCCGGCGATGGATTTCGTGATCCTGTCGCTGCATCTAGCGGGCGCTTCGTCCATTCTTGGCGCGATCAACTTCATCACGACCATTTTCAACATGCGTGCGCCGGGCATGACCCTGCACAAGATGCCGCTGTTTGCCTGGTCGGTTCTGATCACCGCCTTCCTGTTAGTGCTGTCGCTGCCCGTTCTGGCCGGCGGCATTACCATGCTGCTCACGGATCGTAATTTCGGCACCGCCTTCTTCGATCCTAACTTCGGCGGCGACCCGATCCTGTTCCAGCATCTGTTCTGGTTCTTCGGCCATCCGGAAGTCTACATTTTGATCCTTCCCGGCTTTGGCATTATCAGCCATATCATTTCGACCTTCTCCAAAAAGCCTGTGTTCGGCTATCTCGGCATGGCCTATGCGATGGTCGCGATTGGCTTCGTCGGGTTCGTCGTGTGGGCACACCATATGTACACGGTCGGTCTGTCGCTCAACACGCAGCGCTATTTCGTCTTCGCGACCATGGTGATCGCTGTGCCGACTGGCGTGAAGGTCTTCTCGTGGATCGCGACGATGTGGGGTGGTTCGCTCTCGTTCCGTGTGCCCATGATCTGGGCTGTCGGCTTCATCTTCCTGTTCACGGTCGGCGGCGTCACAGGCGTCGTTCTGGCCAATGCGGGTGTTGATCGCCAGTTGCACGAAACCTATTATGTAGTGGCGCATTTCCATTACGTGCTGTCTCTTGGCGCGGTGTTCTCGATCTTCGCGGCCTTCTACTACTGGTTCCCGAAGATGAGCGGGTACATGTACAACGAGACCCTAGGAAAGCTGCATTTCTGGATGATGTTCGTGGGCGTGAACGTGACGTTCTTCCCGCAGCATTTCCTCGGCCTTGCCGGCATGCCGCGCCGCTATATCGACTATCCCGATGCGTTCCTGCTGTGGAATCAGTGGTCGTCATGGGGTTCTTACCTTTCCGGCCTGAGCGTGCTGGTGTTCCTCTACCTGATCTGGGAAGCCTTCTCCGCCAAGCGTTTGGCCGGCGACAATCCCTGGGGCGAAGGCGCTACCACTCTGGAATGGACGCTGCCCTCGCCGCCCCCTTTCCATCAGTATGAAACCCTGCCGCGTATCTCGGCTGGCGATCATCACTAAGGCCCGTGTCATCCCGGGTTGCCTGAGGCGTCCGGGGTGATATTGCCCACAGAGTTTTGAAATATGAGCACGACAGAAAAATTGGGCCATCCGAACCGGAGCGCATCTCGCGCTGCGGTCTCGCCTGCTCAATATGCCGAGGTGTCGCTGGCCGATCCCGGTGACTATCTGGCGTTGCTGAAGCCACGGGTCATGTCGCTTGTCGTGTTCACCGCGCTGGCCGGGATGCTGCTGACGTCTGGGCCGCTCAATCCGGTGATCGCTTTCGCATCTCTGCTGGCTATCGCTGTTGGCGCGGGCGCGTCAGGCGCTCTCAACATGTGGTACGATGCAGACATCGACGCGGTGATGACACGCACAAGCACCCGCCCTGTTCCATCGGGAAAGATAGCCCCGAATGAAGCACTGGCCTTCGGCCTCACGCTATCGGTTTTTTCGGTCTTCACGCTTGGCGTTGTCGCCAACTGGTTGGCCGCGGCGCTGCTCGCGTTCACGATTTTCTTCTATGCCGTCATCTATACGATGTGGCTCAAGCGCTCGACCCCGCAGAATATAGTTATCGGCGGCGCAGCAGGAGCTTTTCCGCCAGTCGTCGGGTACGCCGCTGCAACTGGTGACGTCAGCCTTTCAAGCGTGGTCCTGTTTGCGATCATTTTCATTTGGACGCCGCCGCATTTCTGGGCGCTTGCGCTGGTGAAATCAGCTGAATACGCGCGCGCCGGCATCCCCATGATGCCGAACGTGAAGGGCGCTGACCATACCCGGCTTGAAATCCTGCTCTACACAATCCTTCTCGCACCCGTGGGTGTATTACCTTGGATGATGGGTTTTGCGAGTTCGGTTTACGGTGCAATTTCCATCACCGGCGGAATCGGAATGCTGGCACTGGCTGTCCAGGTCTATCGCAAGCGCATTGCACCGGGTGCTGACCGCGTAGCGATGCAGCTGTTTGGCTTTTCGATCCTTTATCTGTTCGCGCTTTTTGCGGTGATTGTCGCAGAGCGTCTCTTCGCACGTGTGCTGGCATGAAGGCATTGGCTGTGACTGAACCGGAACAGACTTCAACTGTGCAAAACGGGCTCGTGCTTTCCCCTGAGCAGCAGCGCGCACGACGCCGCCGTAATATCGCTATCGGCGTGACGGTCGGACTGCTTGCTATATTGTTCTACGTCGTGACCATCGCCAAGCTCGGGCCTGGCATGTTCAACCGGCCACTGTGAGGCTGCGATGACGAAGGGCCCCCTGCCCGGCTTGGCCGACACAGATCGCCGCAATCGCAAGGTGGCGCTGACGACCCTAAGTGTTGCATTGTTCATGGGTGGCGCGGCCTGGGCAGCAGTTCCACTTTATAAAATGTTTTGCCAGGCGACCGGGTTTGGTGGCACACCGCGTCAGGTCGACAGCGCTTCGCCCACGCGCGGCGAGCGGACGCTGACTGTACGTTTCGACGCCAATACATCTGGCGATCTCAACTGGACTTTCGCGCCGGAAGCCAACTCGATACGCCTGCAGACGGGCGAGACGGCGACGATTTTCTACCGCGTGACGAATCATTCGAAGCATTCGGTCACTGGCATGGCTACATATAATGTGACGCCGGATCAGGCCGGGCCGTATTTCAACAAGATCTCCTGTTTCTGCTTCACAGAGCAGACGCTGGCGCCGGGTGAAACCATCGATATGCCCGTCGTTTTCTATCTTGATCCGGCGCTCGAAAAAGATGCTGTCATGAAACTCACCGAAGGCGTAACGCTTTCCTATACTTTCGTGCCCGTGCGCCAGCCAAAAAATGCTCCAGTTGCTGCGCGCGATTCAGGAACGCCGAAACTTTAGCGGGGGCTGTGAGACGCAGTGCCGCCTTGACTTGAGCGCGGCACGGCTTGAAGAGAATGCAATAACCGGCTGCCAAGCCGGATCTGGATTGATGTTGAACGGGGCGCGATGCGCTTGCCGTGACAAAAGCGGGGAAGACTATGGCTGACGGCCACGCAAAACCGAATCACGACTACCATCTCGTCAACCCGAGTCCATGGCCCCTTCTTGGCTCCTTTGCCGCATTTGTGCTCGCGACCGGCGCAATCATGTGGATGAAGGGCATGGCGCCGTTTGGCGTCAAGGCTGGTTCGCTGGTGATGGGGACCGGCTTCATTCTGGTCCTCTATGTCATGTTCATGTGGTGGCGCGATGTCATCAACGAAGCCGAACATCTGGGCGACCACACACGCGTGGTGCAGATCAGCCATCGCTATGGCATGATCCTGTTCATCGCGTCAGAAGTGATGTTCTTCGTGGCGTGGTTCTGGGCATTTTTCGACGCGAGCCTGTTCTACAATGAGGCTGGCCAGGTTGCCCGTGTGGAATTCACCAAGGGGCATTGGCCGCCGTCGGGCACAAACGTGTTTGATCCCTGGCATCTGCCGCTGCTCAATACGCTGATCCTGCTGACCTCAGGCACAACTGTGACATACGCACATCACTCCCTTCTGCACGGCGACAGGAACGGCGTGAAGCTGGGCCTCATCGCTACTGTTGTTCTTGGCGCATTGTTCACCTGCGTGCAGGCCTATGAATACGCCCATGCTCCTTTCGGCTTCAAAGAGTCAATCTATGGCGCGACCTTCTTCATGGCGACGGGCTTTCATGGCGCGCATGTTTTGATCGGCACGATCTTCCTGCTGATCTGCCTGTTTCGCGTCTATGCGGGGCATTTTACACCTACGCATCACCTCGGCTTCGAATTTGCCGCCTGGTACTGGCATTTCGTCGACGTAGTCTGGCTGTTTCTGTTCGCCTGCATCTATGTGTGGGGCAATTACGGCGGGCATATCGCTACACATTGAAGACGCGCGATTTGTGCAATCATGCTAATCTGGTCAAGGGGTGGCTCTGCTGCCCCTTTTCATTTTCGAGATGAGCCAGCATCTTTTGAACAGATACCTTGTCCTCACCAGGAGAGCGCCTTGAGTTTCGATGACCGCTATCCGCCGCAATCGCCCTATTCCACCGGCTTTTGGGGCCGTTGTCCCCGGTGCGGTGATGGTCATATGTTCACGGGTTTTCTCGATGTCCGCAACAAGTGCGAAATCTGTGAACTCGATCTGAAGTTTGCAGATGCGGGCGATGGCCCAGCAGTGTTCGTCACTCTTTTTGCCGGATTTCTTCTGCTGGGCATGGCGCTGTTCGTACAGATGACGTTTGCGCCGCCTGTCTGGCTTTTGATGTTAATTTTTACGCCACTCACCCTCCTGGTCTGCATCGGCATGTTGCGCCCCCTCAAAGGGATTTTGATTGCCCTGCAATTTCGCAACAAGGCCGAGCAAGGCCGGCTCGAGTAAAACATGAGCGAGCGCAAGAATCGTGGTGCAATTTCAGCAGGCCAATGGCGTCGGCTGATCTGGCCCGTGTTATTCGCCTCAATCGCGTTTGCGATTCTGGTATCGCTCGGCATCTGGCAAATGCAGCGCTTGCACTGGAAAGAAGATCTGCTCGCGAAGATTGACTCGCGTGTGCACGCTGCGCCGGTCACTTTGCCACCACCTGCGCAATGGGCTGCGATGTCAGACGAGGAATATGAATATACGCGCTACCAACTCACTGGCACCTTCGAACACAGGTGGGAAGCGCTGATCTTCCGGCCCATCGGCGGCACAGATCGCCAGCCCGGCTATCAAGTCCTGACGCCCATGCGGGTCAGCGGCACGGACGGTTACGTCCTCGTCAATCGCGGCTTTGTACCGGAGGCGCTGAAAGCGACTTCATCTCGCGCGGCCGGGCAGATCGACGGCGAGGTACGCATCACAGGGCTTCTTCGCGCGCCGGAACTTCGCAGCGCCTTTACGCCTGCAGATGAGCCCTCCAAGGGTCTCTGGTACACCCGCGATCCCCTGGCGATTGCCCGGCATTTCGGGATTGAGGGCGTTGCAGGTTTTTCAATCGATGCTGATGAAGCCCCCAATCCCGGCGGCTGGCCGAAGGGCGGCACGACCGTCATCGCAATCAAGAACGATCACCTGTCCTATGCGGCGACCTGGTTTGGCCTGGCAGCGACTCTACTCGCGGTTTTCTCGCTTTTCGTCTGGCGCCACTTGAGATCCTGCTGACAGTTCAGGCTGGCTTCCACGGATCGTAGCTACCAAAACTCCAGATATGCCCTTCCGGATCGCGACAGGAAAAGCCCCGGCCGCCGTAGTCCTTGTCCTCCAGAGCCATGACGATCTTGGCGCCATTGGCGAGCGCGCGTTCATAGACCTCGTCGACATTCTCGACAATGATATAGGGGCTTTGCGTCGTGCCGCCGAGCGCCGCTGGCGTTGCCTGCACTTTGCCGAATTCGTCATCGCGCGCGGATGACATCATGACCATCCCGCCATCAATGGTCAGTTGCGCGTGGGCGATGCCGCCTTTGCCGTCTTCGTGCACGGCGTGCCGCTTGAAGCCAAAAGCCTCCACCAGCCATTCAAGCATTCTGGGAGCGTTACGATAACGAAGCGTCGGGATGATATTTGCAGACATAATCAAAACCTATCTTGCAAAGACCTGTGCCCATAGGCCCAAAAGTCACTCCGGATTAGCAATTTTTCGAAGCCGGGCAATGACCTGCGGCGGGGCTTGATAGGCGCGCGCAATTTGTGCCTGCAGCTCTTCGCCGGAACGGGGTTTATCGACGATCAGGTTCGCCGCTTTTGCGTCAGCCTTGAACGCCTCATCTCGAAACGTGTCCATAAAAGCCTTCCGCATGGCTGCCAGACGATCTGCAGGAACTTCAGGTGGCATGAGAAAGGGCCGGCCGGCCGCAAGCGGGCCATAGGCTGCTTCGAAAAGAGCCTTGTCGTCCGGGTTTTTCACAAAGTCCGGCGCATAGGGAACATCGGGCAGATCGGCTTCCTTTTCCGGGCCGTACTGCACGAGAATGTTGATTTTCTTGTCGCGCAGCCATTGCTGCTTGGTGGATGTCAGCGAGGACCAGAAGGTGACGCCGTAGCTGTCAAGCTCGCCGCGTTCAATTGCTATATAGGCTTCATTCTGGCCGGGATATCCGGCAATGACCTTGATCTTCGTACCGATCAATTCATTGAGGACGCGAGAGTAAAATGCTGGCGCAGAATTTTGTCCAGAAGCGCCCGCCGTGAATTCGGAATTGCGCACATCCTCGATCGTCTTGAATTTCGACGTGTGCCAGGAAAACAGCAGTCCTGTTTCTACAGATGGCGTGCCCAACCAGTTCAATTTGTTGGAATCGTAATCAGCCTGCTTGGTGCCGAACAAAGGCTCGTAAGGTACATTGTTTTGTACACCGCCGATGATCGAACCATCGCGCGCTGCCGACGAATAGAGAAACTTGGCTGTGACGATTCCTCCAGCACCGGGCATGTGGCGCACGACCACTGTCGGGCTTCCACCCAGATGCTTAGTGAGGTGGCGCGCAATGGTTCGCGACAGAATATCATAGCCGCCACCGGGCGAAGAGCTGATGACCATCGTGACAGTCTTGCCCTTGTAGAAATCGGCAACCGGGTCGGCCATAGCGGAACCGGATGAAGCGGCGAGTGCGATCAAAATCAACGCACGCTCAAAAGAATTCCGGTTCATGTTCCCCTCCTCACGACTGCGCCGGTCTCCTCGGCGCTGCGCTTATCGCAAACGCCTGTCACACCTGCAACCTTGGCTGGAGATCAAGACCTCGGCGGATTGGCGAGCCGGCGCAAGCGTGTCACAGTATCGCTCGGCGCCCGATACATGTTGGCAATCTGCTGCTGTAATTGTTCGCCGGAACGGGGATTGTTAACGAGAAGCCCTATACGCCTGACATCGCGCTGAAATTTCTCATCCTTGAACGTATCCATCAACGCCTTGCGCAAGGCAGCCACCCGTTCGGGCGGCACGCCCGGAGGTGCGGCAAACGGACGGCCCAGAGATAGCTGAGCCGTCGCAGCTTCAAAAAAGGCCTTGTCTGCTGGATTTTTTATGAGATCAAGCGCGTCAGGCACGTTGGCGAGTTCGCCAATCTTTTCCGGGCCATACTGGACCAGAAAGCGCACACTCCTGTCCTGCAGCCATTTCTTCTTAGCGGAAGTGAGAGAGCTCCAGTAGGTCATGCCATAGCTGTCGATATCGCCCTTTTCCATCGCTTGCCATGCACCGCTCTGGCCGCGAAAACCAACGACGATTTCCAGCTTTGTACCCAACGTCTCATTCAGCAGACGCGCAAAAAAGGCTGGGGCCGAATTATGACCTGACGCGCCGACCTTGATCGGCATTTTCGTTGCGTCCTCGATCGAATTCACGGATGATTTCTGCCAGACCATCAGAAGGCCTGTTTCAACTGACGGCGTGCCGAGCCAGTTGATCTTGTTCGCGTCGTATTCGGCCTGCTTGGTGCCGAGCAAAGGCTCCACTGCGGTATTGGCCTGCAGGCAGGCAACGACCAGGCCATCCTTATTGGCGGTATTAGCCAGATAATTTGCGGCGATAATGCCACCTGCGCCGGGCATATTACGCACGACAATCTCCGGCTTGCCGGGAATATAGGCGAACATGTGCTTGGCGACGGTCCGGGCCAGCCTGTCGTAACCACCGTCTGCAGCAGAGCTAACGACGAGTGACAGGGTCTTGCCTTTGTAAAAATCGGTGACCGCATCAGCAGCCTGCGCCTGCCATGCGGCAGCGGCAGAGCCAAACAGCGCAAACGGCAAATGACGGCGTGTGATATTGAAATTCATGTTCAATCCTTGCTTCGGCGTTACCGCCAAGCCTCTTATCGCTTCGATTTTACCGGAAGTTCGCCTTTGAAAGCAAGGTAACCGCCATCCAGCAGTAGATCCGCGCCTGTCATGAATGAAGATTCTTCGCTTGCCAGAAATACCGCGCCGGCCGCAATTTCCTCCACCCTGCCCTGACGGCCCAGCAAATGCGCGGGCCCACGCACCCGCCGCGCATTTTCAATCGAGCCATAGGATTTCGCGCTGCGCGCTGTGGAAATAGATCCCGGTGAAATCGTATTGGCGCGAATGTTATCGGGCCCATATTCGGTGGCGATACATTTGGTGAACTGAATAAGCGCTGCTTTCGTGGTCGAATAGGCGGCGCGATTGAAGACGCCGATCTGACCAAGCTGCGACGCTATATTGATGATCGACCCACCGCCAGCCGCGCGCATATGTGGCACGGCATATTTAGCGGTGAGAAAGCTTGCCGTGAGATTGACCGCCAGCGCCATGTTCCATGCGGCCAGTGGCAGGTCTTCGATGCTGGCTTCCTGAGTTTCAGCAGCCGCAACATTCACTAGGGTCGTCAACTTGCCAAAGGCGGCAGCCGCAGCCTCCACCGCGCGAGCGCAATCTTCCGGGCGGCTCATATCTGCGACAAAGGCTTCCGCATTGCCCCCTTCCGCACGTATGGCTGCGGCGACGGTTTCCGCAGCCTGCGGTCTCAGATCGGCGACCAGAATAGACCCGCCCTCGCGCGCAAACCGGCGGGCGATGGCGCCGCCGATTTCACCTCCGCCACCTGTCACCAGCGCCGCGCACCCTTCCAGTTGTCCCATCACTGATCCCCCGAATTGCTGTTCTTGCCGGGCCGTATTATCACGGCAGGATAAAACGAAAAGGAGAGGAAACGATGGCGAGAGTTTCGCGCCTGGAAAAGCAATTGCCCGCTGCGCGCACGGGCCTCATCCTGTTCGACGCATTGAACGGCTATCTGCACCCCTCCAATCCCGAAAAGCAGAAATTTCTCTCTGAACGCAATATATTGCCAAATATGCAACGGCTGTTGGCGGGCGCTCGTGCAGTGGGCATAACGACATTTTATCCCTCCGGGTCCCATGCGCCAGACGGTTCCGACACTGTCGCACGGCTGACCGATACGGATATGGAGCTGCATCCGCTTGGCGATGCAGGCGCCCCCATCAAACCAGGCTTTTATGCCGGCTCAAAGGAAGCTGAAATCGCGCCCGAACTCGCGCCAGCCCCCGGCGACAAGTTCGTGCCGAAAAACCGCTGGAACTCCTTCCACCAGACCAATCTTGAGCTTCAAATGCGCGTGCGTGGCATCGACACGATCATCATCGCGGGTGGTTCGACGGATGTCGGCATTGCATCGACCGTCTTTGCAGCGCGCGACATGGATTATGGCATCGTCGTCATCAGCGATTGCTGTTATTCGGCGCGGGGGAACAACAATCAGTTTTTTCTCGAGCGCGTGTTCCCCCGCATGGGCCGCGTGATGACCACGGATCAGGCCGTGGCATTGATGGTGAAATAGGAGGACGCTATGGCTTCAATTGCAGACAATCTCGAGATTAGTGAACACGTTTGCGCCAACGGCATGCCTGCGTGGATTACAAAACCCAAAGGGCTGGGCAAATATCCTGTCATTGTTTTCATGCATGAGCGTTATGGCCTGGTCAAACATACGCTGGATCTGTCGCAACGTTGCGCGGTAGATGGTTTTCTCGTGGTGACGCCGAGTTTCTTTTTCAAACATCCTGATCTGCCCAATCTCAATCTCGGCGAAGGCCGCTATGACATGACCGATCCGGAATCGGTCGAGCTGATCGATGCTGCGTTTGAACTGGCGCGCAAAGATCCCAAGGCAGATATGAGCCGCATCGCCGTCGCGGGTTATTGCCAGACCGGGCGCCATCCGCTTGTCTATGCCTCGCAGCGCAAACTCACCGCCGCCGTCGTGTGGTACGGCGCCTGTTCGGAGCGCGAATGGGGCACGAATGAACGCCAGCCAAAACTGCTGACCGAGGTTATCGCCGCCGTCGATTGTCCCGTATTTGGCGCATTCGGCGAGGCCGATCACATTATATCTATCAACGATGTCAGACGCTTTCGCGATGCGCTGGAAAGCGCCAACAAGACCTATGACATGCACATCTATCCCGGCGCGCCACACGGCTGGCTGAACGACACAATGCCCGGCCGCTATCGCGCACCGCAGGCCAATGCGGGCTGGGCCGACCAACAAGACTTCCTGAAGAAGGTCATGACGCCGGGATTTGAGAACACGCGTATAAGCTGGAAATTCGTAAGTGAATCCGGGCGCGATTACGACTTCTCAAAAAATGTCCGCATGGAATGAGCAACAAACTTGCGGCAGATGCTGAACTGACGCAGCGCACTTATCCCGGCGCGGCGCGTGCGGCTTTGGGTATGATCATCATCAGCTTCGGGGCCATGCTGGGACCGCTGGATTCGGCTGTGAATATTGCCTTTCCGGCGATCACGGCGGCCTTTGGCCTGCGCATCAGCGATATTCAGTGGATCGTCATCGTTTACGTGCTGATGCAATCGTGCTTCAGCATCATCTTCGGCAAGCTCGGCGATCTCTATGGGCACCGGCGTGTGTTCATGTTCGGATCGGGCCTTGCGGCGCTTATTCATGCGGTGGCTGGGTTTGCGCCGAATTATCCTGTTCTCGTCGCGTTGCGCGGACTACAGGGGATCGCTATCGGCATATCCATGTCGTGCGGGCCAGCTTTGGCGACGTTTCTTTATCCGCCTGCCAGCAAACGCGCAGCGCTGTCATTCTATACCATGCTGTTTGGCATCGGCCTTGCCATAGGCCCCGTTCTTGGTGGCTGGCTGATTGAGACTTTCGGCTGGCCCGCAGTGTTCTGGTATCGCGCGCCGATTGCTTTTACGGCTCTGGCGCTGGCGTTTCTGTTACCGGGGGATATACCTAACAAGGGACCGGCTCCCGCATTCGATTATGCAGGCACGCTCTGGCTGATGCTGTCGCTTGCAAGTTTTGTCGGCATGTTGACGCTGGCGCGGCAATCCGAATACGCAGCATTGCCTGTTGCGATGCTGTTGATCTGGATTGCAACAGCTGTGCTGTTTGTGCGGCAGGAGCGAAAGGCGGTTGATCCCGTGCTGCATGTCGAGTTTTACAAAAATCCTTCTTTTGCGGGAATTCAGCTGGCCACACTCTCAATCAATTTTTTCAATTTCTCGGTGTTCCTGCTGGTGCCATACCTGCTGGTCATCCGCGGCGACACCAGCCTTATCGTTGCTGGCCTGATGCTTGGGCTTTATCCATTAGGGCAAATTCTTGCGGGTCTCATCGGCAGCCGCTTGTCGAAAAGCGTCACGTCCATGATGCTTGTCTCAGCCGGGCTGATCATCGCTTCGTTCGGCGTGATCGCCAGTGGCTTAACTGGCACTCTGAAAACGCTTGCTCCGCTGGGTGCGGCCCTGTTCACCGCTGGTTTTGGCCTTGGCACATTTCAGGTCGGCAACCTTGATCTGACGACCAGCATTCTGCCTGTCAGTGCACGCGGTATGGCCGGCAGCCTTGTCAATGTGCTTCGGCTGCTCGGCATTATCGTGGGGGCCGCTATCATCACCTGGGTCTATGACTCTCTTGCGCAGCCCGACCGGCTGCAACAATTCCGTTCGACATTTCTGATCATGGGCGGACTGGAATTGTTTTGCGCCATTGTTTTGTCGCGATTTCTGTTTCGCCATACCACACCCGTAAGCTGATAGTTGCCTGTGGAGCAATTCCAGGTAAGACGATTTGAAACGTAGGAGGAAGCCATGCCTGACACCGATATCCGCAGCAATTCAGACGCCAAGCTACGCATGGAAATCGCTGCCGCCACGCGGCTTATGGTGATGGAGAACCTGCTCGATTATTCAGGCCACGTGTCAGCGCGTGTTCCCGGCGAAGACGCCTATTACATTCAGCCCGCCACTGACCCGCGCGGCGATGTCACGCCTGAACGCATGATCAAGGTGGATTTCGAAGGTAATGTGCTGTCCGGCGCGCCGCTGCGACCACCGTTTGAAATTCCCATTCACGGCGAAATTTACAAGGCGCGGCCTGATGTGAACGCTGTTGTGCATAACCACATGGAGATCGCAATCTGGTTCACCATGATGGAAGGCGTGCAATTGATGCCGATGCGCGCGCGCGCTGTGCGCTGGGCTTCCGGCATTCCCACCGATCCTGATCCCAGCCATATCAAGCTGAAGGAACAAGGTGAGAAACTCGCGCGCAGCCTCGGGCCTCATCACGCTGTGCTGATGCGCGCACACGGACTGACTCTCGTCGCCGAATCCATTCCTGCATTGCTTGTTGACGCCGTACACTTTGATGAGAACGCGCGCGCGCAGATGGAAGTTATGCAAGCCGGGCGCAAGCCGCTTCCTCTCACGGATGAGGAGATGGAGCAAATTAACCGGCATGAAATGCGCGACTTCCATTGCGGGAAGCTGTGGGCCTATTATCTGCGCAAGGGCGAGAAAGCCGGGGTTCTTCCTGATGGCTGGAATGTTGTTTCGTAACTCGCGAATTCAGCCTTTTGGCTTGTTCTCGATTGCATCGACAATGATGCGATAGGATGGGAGCGTTGCGATAAAGGTTCCCACGCACAGGACAGATGCAATGGCGAATGTCAGCCGCAGTCCGATGGCCTCCGCCGCTATGCCGATGATGACAGCGCCAACAGCCGGCATGCCGCGATAGATCAGCAAATAAAGCGACATCGTGCGGCCCCGGTTCTGGTCATCCACCGCCAGCTGCATCAACGCCTGTACGCTCGTGGACATGATGGCGAGGCCATAGCCGCCGACAAGCGAAAATAGGATACCTACAATCAGATTGTCGGTGACAACAAAGAACAGCGTTCCAAGGGCGGTGAGTAGATATCCGGCCATAGCGACTAGCGTGAGCCCGTTGATACCGCCCCGCATGGCGACATGTATTGCGCCGATGACAGCGCCGACGCCCATTGCTGAAGTCAGCCACGCCAATGTCGTCGCGTCGCCATGGAACACAACATCAGCAAAGCCGGGCAGCATATCTTGCAAGGGACGCGCGAGTATTGACGCGCATCCCAGTATGATCAGCAGGGGCCGGATTGCCGGATGCCGCCACGCATAGGCAATCGTTTCCGCAACGTCGGCGAAGAGATTACGCGTCGATCGGCCTGATCGATCGGGTGGTGGCAGCCGCAGGATTGCGAAGGCCAGAACGCTGATACCAGAGCCAAGTGTATGCGCAAGAAACGCACCCGTGACCCCCCATACCGGAATGATCAAAGCAGCGACAGCTGGTCCTACAAAGCGGTTGGAATGGTAGCAGGCTGAATCAATTGCTACGGCAGAAGAAAAGAGTTCGCGGGGCACAGTCGAGGGAATAATGGATTGCCGCGCTGCCGAGTGAAATGGGTAGGCACAGCCTACGACGAGCGCCAAAACAAACAAGATTTCGATCCGCATCATACCGAGCCAAGTCAGCATTGCCAATGCGACCACATGCAGGAACATCACGAATTGCGAAATGCGCATGAGCTTCAAAGGTTCCATGCGGTCGCATACTGCGCCTGCAAATGGAGCCAGCACCAGCATTGGCGCTGAATCTGCGGCAGCGATGATCCCAAGCCATGTGGGAGAATGCGTCAACTGCCAGGCCAACCACCCAACGGCGACGCGCGAAATCCAGCCGGTCATGTAATTGGGCAGCAAGCCGCCCAGAAACAGTTGAAAATGCGGCTGTGACAGCGTCCGGACTATCGGAGGCCTTGAAGCAGTTTCGGACATGGGGCGGTTCGCGGTTTTCTTTTTTTAAGATTTTACCGCGCCATCATGCAGGCTCCCGCCACAGATGCAAGAGCGCCAGCGTAAGGGCCGGTCAGCCGCACAATTGCGCCGCCTTTGCTTCACGGCGGCGGCTATGCAGAATAAATTCGGTATAGCCGTTGGGTTGCTCTCGGCCTTTAAAGATCAGGTCGCACGCCGCCTTGAAAGCAACTCCATCGAAATTTGGCGCCATGGGCGTATAGGCGGAATCACCGGCATTCTGACGATCAACAATCACCGCCATGCGCTTGAGCGCTTCCATCACTTCGGCTTCGCTGACTACGCCGTGATGCAGCCAGTTGGCGATATGCTGCGAGGAAATGCGCAACGTCGCGCGATCTTCCATCAGGCCGACATCATGAATGTCAGGCACTTTCGAACAGCCGACGCCCTGGTCAATCCAGCGCACGACATAACCGAGAATGCCCTGCACGTTATTATCGATTTCCTCACGTACCGCATCAGGCGCGAAATTCGATTGCGCCAGAGGGATCGTCAGAATGTCCTCCACCTTCGCAGGCGTGCGGCTTGCAAGCTCTTTCTGCCGGTCGAAGACGTTGACGTCGTGATAGTGCAGCGCGTGGAGAGTCGCTGCGGTTGGCGAGGGAACCCAGGCTGTATTGGCGCCGGATCTGGGATGTCCGATCTTCTGAGCGAGCATGTCGGCCATGCGATCCGGCATTGCCCACATGCCCTTGCCGATCTGCGCCTTGCCCGGCAGGCCGCAGGCCATGCCCACATCGACATTATTGTCTTCGTAGGATTTGATCCATTGCATGTTCTTCATCTCGTTCTTGCGGATGAAGGGGCCTGCTTCAATCGAGGTATGAATTTCGTCTCCGGTACGGTCGAGAAAGCCCGTGTTGATGAAAACAACCCTTTCGCTCGCCGCATGAATGCAAGCTGCAAGGTTGATCGAGGTTCGCCGTTCCTCGTCCATAATGCCCATTTTCAGGGTATTTTTCGGCAATGAGAGCATAGCTTCGATGCGGCCAAACACTTCGTTGGCAAATGCAACTTCCTGCGGACCGTGCATTTTTGGTTTGACTATATAGACAGACCCCTTGCGGCTGTTGCGAATTGCACCCGCCGAACCCTTAAGGTCGTGAATAGCGATCAGGCCCGTCAACGCGCCATCAAGCAGGTTCTCGGGGATTTCCTTGCCTGCACTGTCAAGGACTGCATCAGTATACATGTGATGCCCGACATTGCGCACCAGCATAAGGCTGCGGCCGGAGAGCCAGAGATCGCCTCCCGCTGCCTTTTTGAATTTCTTGTCTCCATTGAGCTTGCGTTCGACGGTGCGTCCACCTTTTTCGAGGTTCGCGCTCAATGTGCCTTTCAACAGGCCTAACCAGTTGCGATAATTGACGACCTTGTCGTCAGCATCGACGGAGGACACGCTGTCTTCCATGTCCATGATCGTGGTCAGCGCGGATTCCATGACGACATCGGCGATGCCTGCCGCATCGGTCTTGCCGATAGCATGGTTGTGATCGATGACAATTTCAGCGTGCAGGCCATTGTTGCGCAACACGATGGATTTTGGCGAGGCAGCATCACCGGAAAAGCCCACGAACTTCGCCGGATCTTTCAGGCCCGTCGTGCTGCCGTTCTTTACGGTAACTAGGAGCGCGCCATTTACGACGCTGTATCCCGCTGCCTCAGCATGGCTGCCGATGAAGAGCGGCGCTATGGTATCAAGCACTTCGCGCGCCTTGGCGATCACCCGTTCACCACGCACCGGATTGTAAGTCTTGCCCGCTGCTGCGCCGCCCTCGTCCGAAATGGCATCTGTGCCATAAAGCGCATCATAGAGCGAACCCCAGCGCGCATTGGCTGCGTTGAGTGCGTAACGCGCATTCGAAACCGGCACGACGAGCTGTGCGCCGGCGATGGTGGCTATCTCCGCATCAACATTGGCTGTCGTAATGGAAAAATGCGCAGGCGGCTCCAGCCAATAGCCAATATCGCGCAGGAATTGATAATAGGCGGGTAGATCGAGTGGCTTGCCCTTGCGGCTCTTGTGCCAGTCATCGATTTTCGCCTGCATCGTGTCGCGGGCTGTCAGCAGCGCTGCGTTCTTAGGTGCTAGATCGCGCACCATGGTGGCAAATCCATCCCAAAAAGCTGCAGGCGCAATGCCGGTTCCGGGCATGGCTTCCTGCTCGACAAAGTCGGCAAGTATTTTGGCCACTTGCAGACCTGCCATTTCAACCGTGCTCATCTACGATCTCCGCGAATACGAAAGGCCCAGTGGGCAGGAGCCTATTATAGCGGCTCCTGCATGGGATCAAGGCGATGGGCAACAGCGATTGAAGCGGCTGCTGCCAAGTTAAAACTCAGTGCGCAGGCTCGGCAGCACTTGCGGACTCGATGGCCCGCGCGCCATTGAAGAATGCGTTCAGGATGACTGTGATGATCGTCGTCAGCAGGATCCCGGATTCAAGCAACGGTTTGAGCTGGTTTGGGAAATGCTCAAAGAAATTCGGAGCGACAAGCGTGAGCATGCCGAAACCGACACCGAGCGCCACGATGAACAGATTGTTCCGGTTCGCCGTGTAATCAACCGAAGACAGGATTCGTACACCTGTGGCTGCCACCATTCCGAACATGACGAGGCCCGCGCCTCCCAGAACATAGACCGGGATCGCTGCAAAGACAGCGGCCAGTTTCGGAATGAGACCGAGGACCAGGAGAATCACACCACCGGCTATCGCGACCCAACGGGATTTCACGCCTGTCACGCCGACCAATCCGACGTTTTGCGAATAGGACGTATAGGGGAAGGTGTTGAAGATACCGCCGAGGATCGTGCCAACGCCGTCGGCGCGCAGTCCCCTGGTCATATCATCTTCGCTGACCTTCTTACCGGTCATTTCGCCCAGCGCAAGAAACATGCCGCTGGATTCAACCATGACCACGATCATCACGATACACATTGTCAATGCAGACCAGAATTCGAATTTTGGTATGCCGAACTGGAATGGCATAACAAAAGCGAACCAGGGCGCGTTGGCAACCGACCCAAAATTCATCTTGCCCAGCGCCGCCGCTACAACGCCGCCGAAGATAATGCCCAGCAGCACGGCAATATTAGCCCAGAAGCCCTTCATATACTTTGCAATCAGCATGATTACGACAAGCACCAATGTAGCAACAAGCATGTTGTCGAGCAGGCCGAAGGCAGGGTTGGGAAACGAACCACGTTGTCCGTCAACCACGCGCGTGAGCGTCGGCAACCCACCGCCGACCCAGCCAATACCGATGCGCATCAACGTAATGCCGATGACGAGAATGATCGTACCGGTGACAACAGGGGGGAAGAAGCGAATAAGCTTCGACATAAACTGCGCAATGATGGTTGCAAAAATACCCGCTGCGATGACGCTGCCGTAAATCGTCAGAAGGATGTCATTGGGAGAGGCATTGGCCGCCTTGCCGGCATTGATCATGGCCAGCATCGGCGCAACCGAGGCGAATGTGACACCCATCATGACTGGCATTCTGATGCCTACGCCCGGCATGCCGAATGCCTGCACAAGGGTAGCGATGCCACATGCAAAAAGATCCGCGTTAATCAGCATGGTCCGCGTTTCCGGCGGAAGGCCAAGAGCGCCGGCGATGATGAACGGAACAGCAACAGCGCCCGCATACATGACGAGAACGTGCTGAATACCGAGCGCGGTCAAACGATCGGGCGGTAGTATTTCATCTACCGGATGAGTCGTATTGTCAGCCATTTTTCACTCCCCCTTTAAAATCTGATCCCATTGCTCAGACCAGAAACAGCCGGTGTGTGCGTTTATGAATGCATATACCGGGCCAATGTCACTCGAGCCTGCCAACTGCGCTTTCGACCGCTTCCACAATCGCATTGGAGCGGACAAGATCCAGTGCCTGCTGCATTTCAATTCCGTACCAGCGATCGCCCGACAGCGCCGGCTCAATGACTTTCCGCACAGCCTCAAGCGCCGCGCGCGAACCACTGCCTAGGGGATGATCCTTTGCCAAATCCGCAACCAAAGACAGCGCCTGGGTGGTCATGAGAATTTCGCCAGCGACAATCGCCTCGGTATTGGCGACAATTGTGCGCGCCTTGCGTCCGCACCATGTGGAATTGGACACGTGATCTTCGGCATTCGACTTGCCGGGGATTGAATCAACGGAGCCCGGCATGGACAAAGTGCGATTTTCCATCACCAGCGCCGACATTGAACATTGCACGGTGGCAAAGCCCGTGTTGAGTCCACGCTTGCCCGCCAGTAGGTTGCGCGGCAGGCCATAGCTCATAGTCGGGTCAATCAGGCGCGCAAGACGGCGCTCGCTGATGGAGCCGAGATCGGCCATCGACATGCCCAAGAGATCCATGGCCTGCGCGACATATTGGCCATGAAAATGGCCACCTGAAATGATTTCGTAGCCGCCACGGCCGTTGTCGAACACAAGCGGATTGTCCGTTGCCGAGTTGATTTCAGTGCCGATGATCTTGTTGATATATTCCAACGCATCCCGCACGGGGCCGTGGACCTGCGGACCGCAACGCAGGGAATAGACATCCTGCACACGCGGCGGCGCCGGCGTTCCCGGCGCACGCGCTTCGTCAGGGTATACGGTCTGCCGCGCGGCTTCCGAACAACGTTTGGAATCGCCAATGAGCCGCAACAGATTGCGTGCGCTGGCCGCCTGGCCGGGATGCGGACGCGCTGCGTGAACACGATCCTGAAACGCCGCCAGTTCGCCACGCAGGCATTCGAGCGTCAATGCCAGTGCAATGTCCGAATGTTTCAGAATACGTTTTGCATCCTCCTGAGCGAGGACGCCGAGAGCCAGCGAGACCGTGGAACCATTGATCAGGCAGGACGCATCTTTTGCGCCAAGATCAAAAGTAGCTGACAGACCGGCTTTGACCAGCGCGTCGCGCGCGGGCATGCGTTTACCTTTGTAAAACATCTCGGCTTCTGCAAATCCGCAGATTGCGCCGGACATATGCGCCAAAGGCGCGAGATCGCCGGAAGCTCCAACAGAACCTTTTTGTGGAATGACGGGGTGAAGACCGGCGTTCAGGCAATCAAGCAGACGGTCCACGAGCTCGACGCGGGGTCCGGAATAGTTCGACGCGAACGCGTTGGCGCGCAACAACATCGTGGCGCGCGTTACGTCCTCATCGAAAGGCTCGCCAACGCCTGTCGCGTGAGCATAGACAGTTTTGGTCTGGTATTCGACCATGTCCTTCATCAGCACGCGCTGATCCTTGAACAGGCCAACCCCCGTGTTAAACGAATACATGAGCGGCGCTTCATCGTTCATGAAATTTGTATCAAGCCATTGCCGTGTCGCCACAAGTTTCGCGCGTGCGCCTTCGCTCAGCGCCGCTTTCTCATAGCGGCCAGCCGCGCTGCGGCGAGAAACGCTCATGACCTTGGCGGCCTTAAGGGTGCGGCCATCGAGTTTCACGGTCATGCAAAAGCTCCAGAGTCCAGGAGGAGGTCGAATAGAACCCGCGCCGCCGCGCCCATATCGGCAGGGCTCGCGTATTCAGCGGGGTTATGACTTACGCCGCCGCGGCAACGAACAAAAATCATGCCAACAGGAATGCGCCCGCGAAACGACATGCCGTCATGACCGGCGCCGCTGCCGAGCATAAAGGGCTCGCGGCCATTTTGCGCGAAGGCGCGGCTCATTGCGCCGACTATGGCTGCGTCGCATATTGTGGCTGGCATGTCATAAGACGCGGTGAACTGCGCAGACACCCTTCGGGCCATCGCGATTTTCGCGAGGTCAGCTTCGATATCGGTAACGGCGCGGTTGCGGGCCACGTCCGATGAGCTTCGTACATCCAGCGAGAACTTTACCAGTCCCGGCACGATATTGACAGCACCATTTGGTATTTCGACACGCCCAACTGTTGCAACGACATCAGCATCGCGGCGCGCGCGCGCTTCAATCGCGAGGATCATTTCCGCTGCTGCCGTCATCGCATCGCGACGCATGGACATGGGCAAAGTACCGGAATGACCGGCCTCCCCTTTCACGACCACTTCGCCGCGCGTCGCGCCATTGATCGCAGTCACGATACCCAGCGGCAGGTTGCGTGCTTCCAGCATCGGCCCCTGTTCGATATGCACTTCTAGATAAGCGAGTGTGTTAACAAGGTTGCAGGCTGCATCCTCGATTTTCGATGGATCCGCGCCAAAGTCCCGCAAGGCTTGCCTGCGCGAGACACCATCGGCGTCCGTGTCATCGAGACATGATGCCTCGAATACGCCTGCAATAGCGCGCGAACCACTCAAGGTCGACGCAAAGCGAACGCCTTCTTCGTCGGAGAAAGCGATTACCTCAATGGCGAATGGCAGCCGTTTGCCCTGCTGGTTGAGTTCGTCAACGACCGCGATGCCCGTGATGACACCGAGATTGCCGTCAAAACGCCCGGCGTTTCGCACGGTATCGATGTGCGAAGCGATAATAACCTTGGCCGCACCGGGCTTTTGCGCTTCATATCGGCCAATGACATTTCCCGCTGCATCGAGCCGTACCTGCATACCCGCTTCCTGCATCCACTCGACTACGAGTGAAGCAGCCTTTTTATGGGATGGGGACAGGGTCAACCGGGTAAGGCATGCGGGATCATCGCTCAGGCGCGCAAGTTCATCGATGCGGACTGCCAGAGCGTTTCCATCAATTGCCGATATACGTTCGATGGTGGTGCTCATACCGGCAACCTGTCGGTTAAACGCAACAGGGCGATCCGGTCGATCTGGGTGACGGCCTCTGCGAACTCACTCTCGGCATCATGCGCCACGCGGCGCTCGAAATTTGCGAGTATCTGCTCTTTCGTTGCGCCCTTCACTGCCATGATAAATGGAAATCCGAAACGGGATTTGTACGTGTTATTCAAGTCTGTAAAGCGCTTGAGCTCATCGGGCGTCAGGCGATCTAGGCCCGCAGAACCCTGCTCTTTCGTGGAATCTGCTGTGAGGACTTTTGCCAATGCGAGACGGCCCGCAAGGTCAGGATGCGCGTTGATAAGGCCAAGTTTTTCTTCACGTGACATCGCGCGCATGACGGTCACAAGAGCTTCATGCATACCAGTCGAACTATCGTTGGCAGCGCTGAAGCCCTTAGCATAAGCGCGATCTGCGATCTGCGGCGTATGCTCGAAGATATCTCCGAAAACCTCCACGAATAACGCACGCGACATGCGGCTTGGTACGTAGCCGCCCTTGGGAGGATGATGTTTGATCCAGTGGCGCGCAATATCGAGACGCCGCGCAATCCATACGTTTTCATGCGCCTTGACGTAATCGAGAAAGCGGGCGAGCGCGGCGGCGCGGCCAGGACGTCCTGCAAGCCTGCAATGCAGACCAATCGACAACATCTTTGGCGCATGCGCACCTTCGGCATAGAGAACGTCGAAGGAATCTTTCAGATAATCGAAAAAACCGCCGCCCGTGTGATACCCTTGCCCGGTGGCCAAGCGCATATCATTGGCATCCAGAGAATACGGAACGATGACTTGCGGACCTTTGGCGCTATAGACCCAATAAGGTAAATCGTCGGCATAGGAGTCAGCGTTGTAAAGGAAGCCGCCCTCTTCCTGCACAAGCCGCACCGAATTTTCCGACGTGCGGCCCTGATAAAATCCAAGCGGACGCTCACCTGTAACCTCGGCGTGAATGCGAATGGCCTCGGCAATATGCTGACGTTCTGTGGCTTCGCCGATATCCTTGTAGTCTATCCATTTGAGGCCGTGGCTGGCAATTTCCCAGCCCGCTTCTTTCATGCCAGCGACAGTTTCGGAATTTTTTTCGATTGCAGTCGCCACCGCAAATACGGTCACGGGCATATTGCGTTCTGTGAACATGCGGTGCAGCCGCCAGAAGCCAGCACGCGAACCGTATTCGTATATCGATTCCATGTTCATGTGGCGCTGACCAGGCCAGGGCGCAGCGCCTGCGATCTCGGACAGGAAGGCTTCGGATGCGGCATCGCCATGCAGAATGTTGTTTTCGCCGCCTTCTTCGTAATTAATGACAAATTGAACGGCGACGCGCGCATTTGCCGGCCAGCGCGGATTCGGCGGGTTGCGGCCATAGCCCAGAAGATCTCGGGGATAGGTCACGATCATGACCCCCGGTATGTGGAATAACTCCACGGCGAAACCAGAAGGGGCACATGATAATGTGCGGATGAATCAGCAATCGTGAAGCGCAGCGGCACGATATCGAGGAAGGGTGGCGAACCCTGGGCCGTATTCATCCGCGTAAAATATTCGGCAACATAAAACCGCAGTTCATACGTTCCCGCCACCATCGCTTCACCTTCAAGCAAAGGCGAATCGATGCGGCCATCGTCATTAGTTTTGATGATTTTCAAGGCCCTGCTCGAACCGTCACCGGCAATGCCAATCAATTCGATGGCCATACCGCGTGCGGGCGCACCGGATACTGTATCGAGAACATGCGTTGTTAAACGGCCCATATTTCGCCCGGGATTTTCGCAGATTTGCAACACGATTGATCATAGCGAGAGAAAAAGAGATTATTATCAAAGAATATTTGAAAAAGATCGTCGATCTGCCCACGGATTGTCCCGTAACCAGGAATTCAAAACTACAGTCTGATATGAATCTTGGAAGGATATGGGTTCCGCCAATATGCCGTTCGAAAATTCCACTCTGGTATGGATTACTTTCACCTTCGTGTTGGCGGGCACGGTGAAGGGCGTCATCGGCATGGGTCTTCCGCTCATCGCCATGGGTCTTCTGACTGCTGTCATTGGGCTACATCCTGCGATGGCGCTGATGCTGGCCCCCGCATTTATCACCAATGTCTGGCAAGCCCTTGCAGGCGGGCAGGCGATGTCTGTCCTTAAGCGAATCTGGCCATTTCTGATCGCTTCGACCTTGTCGATCTGGCCCGGCGCAATGGCGTTGACGCGCGTGGATGTGAGGTTGCTATCAGGCTTGTTGGGATTGCTGCTCGCACTCTACGGCATGATGGGACTGCTGCGTCCGCCGTTCAAATTTGCGCAAGACCGGGAGACGATCACGGGCATCGCATCGGGTCTGGCAAATGGCGTACTGGCGGGCATGACCGGCTCTTTCTCCATTCCCGGCGTTCCCTGGCTGCAAGCGCTTGGCCTGACGCGCGATCAGCTCATTCAGGGCATGGGTATGCTGTTCTCGCTCTCCAGCCTCTGCCTCGCCTTAGCGCTGAACAACCAGAATCTGCTCAACACGGAAATGGGGCTGCTCTCGGCAGCCTCTGTCATTCCCGCCCTGGCCGGGATGCTGCTGGGCCAGACCATCCGCAAACGCTTGTCCGAACCTCAATTCAGGCTGGTATTCTTCTGGTCGCTGATTACACTGGGATTATACATCGTCGTGCGGGTGGCCTTCTGATCACTACGCTCACCGCGCTGGTTTATAGGCCCCCATCTGCTTGACCGCTGATTCTGTGAAACTCGTATCAACTGCGTCTTCGACGCTGGTTTCTCCCTTGATCAGGCCACTGTTGCGAAAGAACTCAAGGTCCTCGCGCAGCGACGCCAGATTAAGCGCGCCATCGGGATCGCAATCGGCGGCCACCATTGTCCGGTAGAGGTCGTTATTGCGGATGGGTATGAACTCGCTGAGGATCGCCACGACTTCCTCACCGCGCGCGCCGGCAAACCGGCCGTTGACGACGCCATCATTATAAAAACGGGCAGCCTTCAGATAGGCGCGCATATAGCCATGCGCCGCCGCGTTCTTTTTGGCGATGAATTGGCTGGAGAAGAGCACCACCGCCAGTTGATGATTCGGGAATATCTCATCATCTCCCATCACGCGGACGGCTGCGCCGCTGGCAATCACTTGCGAGGCCGAAGGCTCTGCTGTGAAAGCGGCGTCGATGGCATTATTCATCAACGCGACCGCCTGTTGCGGAAAACCCATATAGACCTGCTCGACATCGGTTATTTTCAATCCGCCCATCTGCAGCGCCTTGAACAGATTTGTCGAAGCGGAGGTGCCGGGCGCTGCTGTGGAAATTTTCAAACCCTTCAGGTCTGCGAGCGTCTTGAAACGTCCCGAATCCACAAGCTGCTTTCGCACCAGCAAAGGTTGAATACCGCGCCCCGGCGAGGCTGAATTCTTGCTCGCCACTATCTTCAGGCCGATGCCGCGTCCCACCGCATTGAAGAGGCCTGCGGAGACGCCGCCCGATCCCGCATCCAGATCTCCGGACGCCAGCGGTGCGATCATCCGTGCAGCTGAATCCAGCGGCACGAACTTCACATCAAGGTTCTCTTCAGTGAAAAAACCCTTCTTGCGGGCGATATATACGATGACATCAGAGGCCGAACTCGGCACGCCGATAGTCACCGGGACAGGTTCAGCGCTGACGGGAACCGTCAACAGGATGGAAAACAGCAACAAATAGCTGGAGCACCTTTTCATGACTTCCTCCCCCTTTGGATTCCTATGCGCTCGTCACTTCAAACCCTTCATTCGCGTGGCAATATGCGCCCGCATGTCCGGGACCAGCATATCAGCAAAGGCGCGCACCTTGGCCGGCACATTCTGGCGATAGGGATAGAGCACCCCGAGCGTCACGGGAACTGGTGGATAATCGGGTAGCACACGCACAAGCTCGCCCGATTTCAGATATTCGGCCACTTCAAAAGTCGGTTTGAGCATGATGCCCAGGCCCGCCACAGCCCAGTCTGTAATGACGTCGCTGTCATCCGCGTCAATAGAGCCGTCCACCGGCAATTGACGCGCTTGCCCGTCCTCGATGAGTGACCAGCGCGCCTGTGAGCTGCCGGGGAAGCGCAGCAACAGGCATTCATGATCGAACAGATCGTCCGGCTTTTTCGGCGCGCCTCTGCGGGCAATATAGGCGGGCGCTGCAACGAGGGAGCGTTCGATATCGCTGATCTTGCGCATGATTAGAGCAGAATCCTCCATAACCGCCATGCGAAGAGCCATATCGACCGATTCCATGAGAATATCGATCAGATAATCGGACAGACGAAGCCGCACATCAATGCGAGGAAACTCTGCGCGAAAACGCGCAATCATCGGCGTGACGACGCGGCGGCCGATACCCAAAGGCGCGGTAATCTTCAGCGAACCGCGCGGCGAAGCGCCCATTTCGGCGATGCTGGTTTCCGCGCGCTCGACCGCCTCACGGATTTCAAGGCAGCGCTCATAAAATATGCGGCCTTGCTCGGTAAGCTGCATTTTGCGGGTCGTGCGGTGAAACAGCCTGCAGCCCAGATGTTGTTCCAACATCTTGATGCGGTGGCTGACGACAGCCGCCGACAGCCCGGTTGCCCGTCCGGCCGATGAAAACGAGCCAAATTCAACGGAGCGGACGAAGACCGTTATATTCTCCAGCGTAGCCATAGCTCATATTATACAGTTTGATTTGAAAATCATTACGACTTTCGCGCCGTATCGCCTGCGGGGGCGGTTTATGTAAGGTTCCGGATGGATATTGGCGCGGCAGATGCATCTGTTGCCCGGATGGCGGCTCAAGGGGACTGGCGATGGAAGGCATCATTCTGGAATGGGGCGGCATGCTGCTGCGCTGGGTCCATATCATCACAGCCATCGCCTGGATCGGCTCATCGTTTTATTTCATGCATATCGATGCCGCTTTGAAACCGCTGCCACGGGTCAGGAACGCCGCCGACGGCGAATTGTGGGAAGTGCACGGCGGCGGATTTTATCACGTCCAGAAATATCTGGTGGCGCCGGAGCAATTACCGAAGGAACTCATCTGGCACAAATGGGAGAGTTATTCGTCCTGGATTACTGGCTTCTTCCTGTTGATCTGGGTCTATTATGTTTCTGCCGAAGTCTACCTGATTGATCCTGCCGTGCAGAAGATTTCGGTCGGCCTGGCAGCTTTTATCGGCATCGCATCGCTGGCGCTTGGCTGGCTGGTCTATAATGCGCTATGCAATTCGCCACTGGCGAAGAATGACGTGACGCTTGCGGCAACGGGTTTCGCCTTCATTATGTTCATGGCTTGGTTTTTCCAGCAGGTATTTTCGGCGCGCGGCGCGTTTATCCACACGGGAGCGCTGATGGCGACGATGATGACCGGCAATGTGGCCCTCGTCATTATTCCCAATCAGAGCAAGGTGATCGATGCGCTCATGCGCGGGGAAGCGCCGGATCCCAAATATGGCAAGATCGGCAAGCAACGTTCGACCCACAACAATTATCTGACACTCCCGGTCATCTTCCTGATGATCTCAAATCACTATCCGCTGAGCTATTCGAGCCCCTATGCGTTCATCGTTGTGGGCCTCGTTCTGGTGTCAGGTGCGCTGATCCGCCATTTCTACAACGAACGCCATGCCGGACGGGGCGATCACTGGTGGTGCTGGCCTGTTGCCATGATCGCCATGTTGCTCGCCATCTATATCTCGATGCCGCAGGCGGCGGCGGGACGGGCCTTCCTCGGCCTCGGTGACATGCCGGAGGTCAAACCGGTAGCAGGATTGCCCAAAGCGCCCGCCGAGGTCGCCGACATCGTGACGGGACGCTGCAGCATGTGCCATGCACGGGAACCTGTCTGGCAGGGCATTCACACGGCGCCCAAGGGGGTGCTGCTGGATTCGCCGGAAATGATCGAGCGCTGGCGGCACGAAATCATCGTCCATGCCGGGCTGACGCGCGCCATGCCGCCCAACAATCTGACCGAAATCACGGGCGACGAGCGGCGGATTCTGCGCAATTGGGGCAGCAGCGCATCCGGCCAGAAGCAGTCTCAGCTCAACCCCTAATTCGCCCGGCGCTGCAGCCCGTTTTCCCGTGTGCGTCACCGCACATCCGCCGCCAGTCCGCCATGCGAGAAACAAGCATGGTTAACGGCTGGTAAACAACGGGGACGGACATGAGCATCGCAACCGCACAGACCTTCGAAAACAGCATCACCCTGCGTTCCCCGCGCAAGCCGGTTTCGCTGGGTTTGATCGCCGCTGTCAGCCTCGCCGCCATTACCCTGATCCCTCTCGCAGTCGCCGCCTACGGCATCTCGCGCGGCGGCATCGAAGCCTACGCCATGCTGGCTGCGATCCTCTTGGGGTAAAGTGCAAATTACTTATTATATCAGTCTGCGAAAACGCGCACAGGACAGCGGAACGATACCCTTTACCTGATATCCAGGCTCAGTTGGGCGGCGGTCAAAACGATCGGCGGGATAATCATTGAGCTGCCCGGCCTCATGCAAAAAATGCAACACCGCGATCCCCAAGTGCGGGCCTCCGGCCTGCTGTTACCGAAAAGGACGAAGCTGGAGCTCCGCGCGCCCAGCGCCCAAAACCCCGCCGTGCATTGCACGCGAGGGTATGAGAGCGGGGAATGCCGGATTGTCAGGACGTATCAGTCGCTGGTGGCAGCGCATTGCGGGCGAGCCAGTCGCAGTCGCGCAGCACGTGATCGATCTCCAGACGCGGTTTTACGCGGAAGCCCGGCGCACGGCCGGGCCGGACGGGCATTCTGAGTTTCA
>CANJJI010000028.1 GCA_947474545.1 Beijerinckiaceae bacterium
GGCGTTGAACGTCATGCAAAAAGACGGTGGAAAAGTATCCCTGCGCGGCAAGATCAAAAAAGCAGGGTGGGATGACGCATACCTGTCAAGACTTCTGACCCTGTTTTGAAATGCGATTGCCCTGCCAAGTGTGTAAACGGTGATTGCAGGGAATCGCCGCTGCGGCTATACACGCGCAAAATTCAGGGAGATCGTTTCGCATGAGTTCCGCAGAATTGATCGACGAACAATATCGTCCGGCTGAGAACGAAGAGTTCATGAGCGAGCGGCAGCGCGACTATTTTAGGCGCAAGCTGCTGTCTTGGAAGGACGATATTCTGAGCGAGGCCAAACAGACTCTTGCTGCCCTGCAGACAGAAAACGAAAATCACGCCGATATCGCCGACCGGGCGTCGTCAGAAACTGATCGCGCCATCGAATTGCGCGCGCGGGATCGCCAGCGCAAGCTGATTTCCAAGATCGATGCGGCGCTGGAACGCCTCGCTGATGGGACCTACGGCTATTGCGAGGAAACAGGCGAGCCGATTTCCCTCAAACGCCTCGACGCCCGGCCCATCGCGACCCTGTCGCTGGAAGCCCAGGAGCGTCACGAAAAGCGCGAGCGCGTCTATCGCGACGAATAATCAGCGGTAGCGATAAGGTCAAAACAGCCCACTATATTTCATCGCAGAAAAAAACGGCCCTGTTTTGGGCCGTTTTTCGTTCGTCTGGCTTGCAGAATTACGGTTTGCGGCCGAGCAGCTTCGCCATTTCTTCCTCGAGCGCATCCAAAGGGTCGGTCGCGGAAGATGCTGCGGCGGGCTTCACCTCCGGCACGGGTTGAGCGGGCGGCGGCGGCGGAGGAGGCGGCGGCGCAGACGGACGTGGAACGACAGGCGGCGGAGGCGGAGCCGCAGTCACAGATGGAGGCGGCGGCGGAGCGGACGGCCGCTCGGCCGGGGGCGGCGGAGGAGGCGGCGGCGCAGACGGACGCGGGACGATAGGCGGCGGGGGCGGCGGAGGCGGCGCAGCCGGACGCGGCATAATTGACGGCGGAGCTGCAGGAGGGGCAGGCACAGGCGCTGCGGCGGGCGGCGGCGGAACAGGGCGTGGACCGCCGCCAACAGGCGGCGGGGGCGGCAGCGGGGGAGCCACCGGACGCGCCACAGGAGCCGGAACTATGGGCGCCGGCGGGGCGACAGGACGCGGAGCAACAGGTGCGGGCGGAGCCGGCATGGCAGGACGCGGAGCGACCGGCGGCGCAGGAGGCTGGGGAACTGGAGAAGCGGGGGCTGCGCTCGGCGGTGTTGCAACAGGCGGTGGCGCAGGCGGCGCTTCGGCAACAACAGGAGCAGCAGGCGCGGGACGGAGCGCCGGCTGCACGGCTGGCGCAGGTGCAGGCGGCGGAGCGGGTGCCGGTGGAGGTGCAGGCGGAGCAACCGGCGCAGGCGCAGGCGCGGGCGGCGGAACAGGCGTGGGCGGCGGTGTTTGAGGCGCCGCCTGAACGGCCGGAACGGGTGCGGGCGGGGCAACAGCGGCCGGCGCCGCCGGTGCAGACGGCGCGTCGGATGCCGTCACCATATCGCGAACGGGGCGTGATTCAAATCCCGCATTGCGCGAAATGACCGGTTCGATCACCACATCGTTGGGGCCACCGATCATGATGAGATGCTCGACATTATCGCGGCGCACGATGACCAGCTGGCGTTGTCTGTCGATATCAAAGGCGTCGACCACACCCAGGCGCGGCTGTCTGGTTCGGCCCCGGCTGGCGCCGCGAACCCGGCCACTGAAGATCAGCCGCAGCACGTAGATAATCAAAAAAACAACAATCAATACGACAAGGGCGCTCACCGCATAGGTCAACAATGCGCCCACGTCGTTACCGAGAAACTTCTTCAGCGAGTCCATACTTGCTATCCTCACACACCCGCTTCGCAATAGAATGCGCGCCATTGGCTTGCAATCGATCGCTGAACCGGCACTTCACGCTGCCGCCGCCGGCATGCGTGCCGCCATTGATCCTGACCACCTGACAGGGCAGTTGTATCATAGCCTCTGTACACCATAACATGATCCGCGCATGCCCGTGGGGGCGACATTAACAAATGGTTAACCAATTCACGCAACATGTTGCGCCGCCCCTGATTTGGCCACATCCTGCGCGCCGCAGGCAGGCCTTGAGCGAGCGGAAAAGGACTGGGACATCAAAGTCCGTTGCAAACTGACAAAGCCCACATCATTCTGAACCGAATCGTAATAATCTGGGCCGGATCGCAATCCGGCTGGCCGTCCCGCCTCCCGTTCCTGAAGTCCCGGCTGCCAGAGCGTGCCGGGATCCGCAAAGTGAAATCATGACCCAGACGCCAACACCCGTCTCGCTTGATCGTACCGAGAGGACCGGCAGCCCCGGGCTCGTATTGCTCCTCGCCGTTATTCTGGTGGGCGCAGTGGCTTCCTATTCCTTTCTGCCGCCCGAACGGGCCGGAAAGCTCACGCTCGGCCTGCTGGCTTTGCTGGCCATCATCGGCGTTATCGGCCTGTTCGCTTATGCGGTTGGATTTCTGCAGCTTTCCGGACAGGCCGCGCGCAACGACATCACCAAATTGATCGCCGACACCGGCACTGAGGGCCTGCTCGTCACCGAAGGCGATACGCGCGTTCACTATGCCAACGAAACCTACATGACCATGTCAGGCGCCAACGACCCGGCTGACCTTCGCACGATCGAGCGCCTGTTTTCCGGCACACCGGAAGTCTCCGAGGCTGTTTACCGGCTGGCCCAGGCGGCACGGGAGGGAAAACGCGCCGCCGAGGAATTGCGCCTGTCCCCGCCCTTGACGGGCGATGGACCCGTTGGCTGGTACCGCATTCGCGTCCGGCCGCTCGAACGCTTTGCCCAGAAACGCGCAACGCTCTGGCAGGTGGCCGACGTCACGCGCGAGCGCGCCCGCCATGAAAACGTCTTTCAGGAATTGCAACACGGCATAGATTTTCTTGATCATGCGCCCGCGGGCTTCTTTTCAGCCGATGCTACAGGGCGCATATCCTACATGAACGCCACCCTCGCCGGCTGGCTCGATTATGATCTGGCGCAGGTCGGCACCGGCGGCCTCGCGTTGACAGACATTGTTGCAGGCCATGGCGCTTCGTTGCTGCAGGCCATCACGGGCGGGGCCGGCGCGGTCATCACCGAACAGGTCGATGTTGATCTGCGCCGCCGTGGCGGCCAGAGCCTGCCTGCCCGGCTCATTCATCGCGTCGCATTCGCGCAGGACCGCACCCCCGGCCCCTCCCGCACCCTGGTCATCAATCGCGCGCCGGGTGAGGAGCCAGCCGAAAATCTTCGCGCCGCCGAAGTGCGCTTTGCCCGTTTCTTCAACCAGACGCCCATGGCCATCGCTACGGTCGACAGACAGGGCAACGTCGTGCGCGCCAACGCAGCCTTTGCCAGCCTGATCCCCGATGCGCTGAAAGGCCCCGAGGGCCGCAAGCCGCTTCTGTCCGGCTTCACCGCGCGCGATCACGACGCCATCAAGTCTGCGCTGGCGCTCGCAGCTGACGACCGCAGTGACATCAAACCTGTCGACGCCGGCATCGCCAATGACGAGCGGCGCTCTGCGCGCCTGTTCGTCTCTCCTGCGGAGAATGCTGGCGACGGCGCCTGCGCCACTGTCTTTGCGCTCGATACAACTGAGCAAAAGACATTGCAGGAAAGCTTCGCCCAGTCCCAGAAGATGCAGGCCATCGGCCAGCTCGCTGGCGGCGTCGCCCATGACTTCAACAATGTGCTGACCGCCATCATCGGCTTTTCCGATCTGTTGCTCGCCCGCCATCGCCCGACGGACCCCTCCTTCGGCGACATCATGCAGATCAAGCAGAACGCCAACCGCGCCGCCGGTCTGGTGCGGCAATTGCTGGCCTTCTCACGCCGGCAGACCCTGCGTCCGCAAATCCTGCAGCTCGGTGACGTGCTGTCCGACCTGCAAATTCTTTTGCGCCGCCTCGTCGGCGAAAAGATCGAACTCGATCTCAAACACGGTCGCGATCTCTGGCTGGTGAAGGCCGATATCAACCAGTTCGAAAACGTCATCGTGAATCTCGTCGTCAACGCCCGCGACGCTATGCCCGAAGGTGGCAAGATCATGCTGCGCACACGCAACGTGGATGGCGCCGAAAGCGCGGGGATCAAGGAGCCCGGTTTCATCACCGGCGAATATGTGGTGATCGAGGTCGAGGATTCCGGCCACGGCATTCCCGCTGACGTGAAGGAAAAGATTTTTGAGCCCTTTTTCACCACCAAGGAAGTGGGCAAGGGCACCGGCCTTGGCCTGTCCATGGTCTATGGCATCGTCAAGCAGACCGGCGGTTATATCGCTTGCGACAGCACTGTAGGCAAAGGCACGACGTTCAAAATATTCCTGCCGCGCCACATACCCACTGCCGAGGAAATGCCCAAGCCCGTGGAAGAGGTGAAAGCCTCGGTTGCCGCGGACGCCACCGGGCGCGGCACCATCCTGCTGGTTGAAGATGAGGAAGCCGTGCGCGCCTTTGGCGCAAGAGCGCTCGCCTCGCGCGGCTATACGGTGATCGAAGCCGGTTCCGGCGTCGAGGCGCTGGAGGCTGTCGAGGCTGCACAAGGCAAGATTGACCTCATCGTCTCTGACGTTGTCATGCCCGAGATGGACGGACCCACCATGTTCGGCGAATTGCGCAAGCGTGGCATCAAGGCCAAGGTCATCTTCGTCTCCGGCTATGCTGAGGACGCCTTCGCGAAAAACCTGCCCGAAGGCGAAGAATTCGGCTTCCTGCCCAAACCCTTCACGTTGAAACAGCTGATCGAGGCCGTGAAGGGCAGCGTGGGGTAGGTTTGACGTATCCAGTCAACGCTTTGTTGACCATATCCATTTACGCTGTTCACCGTTGCGGGCGTTCCGCATACGAGTGGAGACGAGTTGTGGCGACATTGCGTAAGTGGCAACCTGTAAACCGGCGTCCGGTAGCCAAGACCATTTCGCCGGACAAAGTTCTGGTCATGTGCGGCGCTGCCGTTTTTGGCATTCTTGTTTTTGCCTTTCTCCAGCCAGAGCAACCCCGCCAGTCCGCCCAGGATACGGCCGCCAAACCGGCACAATCCCCCGCCGCCCGCGATCGCGCGCTGCAGGAGGCGCAACGCAAGGAAACCGAACAGCGCACCCGGCAGGCCGCCCAAATCAAGGCCGAACAGACCCGCCAGCAGGCGAACATGTTCAACCAGCGCTATAATACAGACCGTACGCCCGTCGGCACAGTGAATCCCGGCAGCCCGGACGCGCAGCCCATGACCCAGGGCTTTGCTGTCGTAAAGCCCGCCCTGCCCCCCGGCCAGACCGGCAGTGGCTTCCGTGAAGTCAAATGGGGCAAACAGCCGTAAAATTGCCGCTGGCATGATGTTGCGCCAGCCTGCAATATTCCCTCCACAATAGCGTAAAGCAAAAACCGGGGGCAAAGGCATGGCGCAATCTGAATCAATGACCATCATCGTGACAGGCGCAGCCAGCGGCATCGGCGCGGCCTGTATGCGGCTCTTGCTGGCGCAGGGCCACAAGGTCTGCGGCGTGGACCGCGATGTCATCAACGCCGATGGCATAGATCCAGCCGCACTGAAACGCTTTATCGCCGTGCGCGCCGACATCAGCCATCACGCCGATTGCGCCAATGCGGTCAGCGCCTGCGTCAGGGAATTCGGCCGGCTGGATGGCCTCATCCACATGGCCGCCATCCATTCCACCAAGACCTGGAAAGAGATCGACGCCGATGAAATGAACCGCACATTGGCAGTGAACGTCACCGGCTCCTTCCTGATGGCCCAGGCGGCAGCCCTTGCGATGGAAAACACCGGCGGTGGCGCGATTGTGCTGGCCTCCTCCGGTTCGGTGAATCTGTCAGGTGTTGGCGGTCACGGGCGCGGCGGCACTGCCTATGTGAGTTCCAAAGCCGCCATCATCGGCCTCACCCACGCCCTCGCGCGCTGCTTTGCGCCCATAAAAATCCGCGTCAATGCCGTCAGCCCCGGCGCAACAGAAACCGCGATGACATCCGAATACAGCAGTGAAGCCAAGGAAGCCGTCGGCAAACGCACCCTGGCGGGCCGTATCGGCCAGGCCGGAGAAATCGCTGCCGCAGCAGCATTTCTCGTCTCGCCCGCCGCCAGCTATATCGACGGGCAGATCTTGCCTGTGAATGGTGGATCGTCGTTCGGGATATAATATCAACTTGCCGAAGTCCTGACTTCCACAGGTTGGCAATTGCGAACGCGCTGATGCGCGGGAATAACAATGATTGACGCGTCAATCACTGCGCCACTTGCTATAGCGCGCTTAATAATAGCGGTTCAGCGTGATGTCCTTGACCTCGGCGAGACCTTTCGCATCCAGAGCAGTCATTACTTTTGCGATCATACCCTGCACGGCTTCGCCCGGCGCATAGCTGACTGAGAGGCCGAGCTTCTTCACTTCCGCCAGCACGGCGGGATCGGCCAGAATGTCCGCAAATTCGCTGCGCAAGAGGTCAATACGATCCTGAGGCGTTCCTGGCGTCACCAGCAACAGCCGGCCAAGCGAGGCCAGATCTGCTCGCCAGTCGAGCATATATTCGCTATTTGCATCAAGTTTCACCGCTTCAAAAATCGTCGGCGCATTGGGAAATTGCGCCGAGCGCTTGCGTGCGAGAATCGCCATCACCCGCATGCCGCTGGATGGGCCGACCAGCGCCGCCGATTCGTCCGAAACGACGCGCCCGTCGACCTCGCCATTCTCCATCGCCAGCAACATGCCGCCCGTACCCTTGTAGCCGATGACAAGCCGCGTCTTCATGCCCGTCGCTGCCGCCAGCAGGGCGGAAAAATCTGTATTGCCATCGGTCTTGCCGGAACCCGCCCAGATGATGGGCCGTTCGGACTTGATCATGTCCGCCAAGGTCGCGTAGGGCGATTTGGGACCGATCAGCACGACCTTGCTTTCCGCGCTGACGCGCGCCAGCCACACTTGCTTCGTCACATCAAAATTGACGCCGGGCTCGCCGAACAATTGCGCCGCAGCCACGGCCTCTCCGCCCATCAGCGCAATCGATAACCCATCGGGCGGCGCAATCTGCGCCCGGCTCATGGCGATCAGCCCGCCCGCCCCGGATTCGTTGATGGGAATCAGTTTGGCCCCGAGCCGCCGTGCAAGATGCCCTCCCAAGGTTCGCATATAGGCGTCATAACCGCCGCCGGGCGTGCCCATGGTGGTGAAGCGGATCTGCTTGCCCTGATAGAATTGACGCGCTGATTCCTGGGCGCACGCTGCACCCGCCCACAGCATTCCCGATGCAACCAGCACCCACAGCCGCCGCAACGCTGAAGCATCGCACGAAAAAATGGTCCCGGTTTTTCGCAAAAGCGATGCTCCACTTACATTGAATAGATCAACTTTCGTGCTGTAACCGATGCCGGCTTAGAGAACGCTGGCCTAGTGATCTCCAGCGACGTCAATCAGCGTTCCGTCAGGGTCGGCCAGCTGGAACTCGCCATGCGGGCATTTGGCGAACAGCGCCAGCCGCGCCGCGCCTTCCTCGTCATAGTCGATGGTTCTGGGTGTCAGTTGATGGTTCTGTTTCGTCACCGCAGCCAGATGCTTCTTGAAGGCCTCCACATCGGGCACGCGAAATCCGAAATGGTCCATGCCCGGCTGTTCGATGCCCGCGCCATTGAACGACGAAATCTTCCAGGGCAGGATCATCATCGTCACACGACCATCGGTGAACTGATAACCGCCTTCCTCCATGGGATCGTTGCGCGGCTCGAGCTCAAATACGTCGTGATAAAACTCCGCAACGCGCTCAGCGTCACGTACGCGCATCGCGAAATGGCTGATCGTATTGTCCTGTTTCCAGCCATCCATGGCGTAGACTTCTGATCGGTTCTTGTCGCGTGGCTGCCCAAGGTCAAAATAATTGCCTGCAGGATCGTGGATGCCGAAGCTTGTGAAGGGCCTGTTGCCCGGGCGCTTCACGATTTCAATGCTGGGATATTTCTTCGCTACGCGATCACAGACCAGATCGAGATCCTGCACCTGAATGCCGAAGTGATCGAGCCCCGCCTTACGTCCCGCGCGGCGCGGAATGACCGTCATGCCCGTATAGCCATCGCCCACCGAGATCGCCGACATCTCGCGTTCTGTCACGCCAGATGTCTTCATGCCGAAGACAGCGCGATAAAACATGCCCACCGTGGCGTAATGGTCAGTGGTGATGGCAAGGTGATTGAGCTTGGCGAACATGATGACTCCCGGCGCTTCTGGTGATTGATTTTTCTTATTCGCCTGCAGCAGGCGCCGCATCGTATTTATTGCGGATGACGGGCTGACCGCCGTTTTCGCGGATATCCTTGCGCGTCACATAATCGATGATCTTGACATTGTCCTGCGAGCCCGAACGATGGCCCATCATGATCATCGGCCCCTTGCCGGTATTTTCAAGCTTGTAGAACGAGCCGCCTGTGATCAGCGCCGCCATGCCCGGATCAAGCACCGCCGCACCGCCATCGGGAAAGGTCATCGTGCACTGGCCCTCGAACACGGTAAAAACCTGATCCTCGTTATGGCAATGCATTTCATCATGATCCCCCGGGGTAGGATAATAATGCACCCAGGCATGCAGCTTGCGAGTGTTCATGACGACTGTGCGCTTCTTCTCCCGCGCCGCCACGTCAAGCGGATTGATGATCTGGATCGCCATAAGTCCTCCTGCCCGGACATTGCCGGATGTGTCGAAGCGTATTATCTTGCCTGACGGCTTGATCATAATCCCGGCAAGGGGAATGTCCAGTTGCGGTAGCAATGCAAATTGTCGCCAATTCCCGCTGGCTGCCGCCTACTCCCCCATTAACCATCAATCCCCACAAAATTTAAAAAGAACAAAAAAAGAACTTGCACATGAGAACAAATCACGTACATTAAGTCATCAACAGGGCGTTACGCATTTTCGTGACGCCAAAGCCGAAGGATCGATATTATGGCGCAAGCGAATCTCCGCCTCGTGGAAGGAACGTCCGTGGACAAGACCAAGGCGCTCGACGCCGCCCTCTCGCAGATTGAACGGGCCTTTGGCAAAGGCTCGATCATGCGGCTGGGCAAGAACCAGCAAGCTGTTGAAATTGAAACGATTCCTACTGGATCACTTGGCCTCGACATTGCCCTTGGCGTCGGCGGTCTGCCCAAGGGGCGCGTGATCGAGATTTACGGCCCGGAATCCTCGGGCAAGACTACTTTGACCCTGCATGTGATTGCCGAGGCGCAAAAGCGCGGCGGTGTGTGTGCCTTTATCGATGCCGAACATGCGCTGGACCCTGTTTATGCCCGCAAGCTCGGCGTGAACCTTGAAGATTTGCTGATCTCCCAGCCCGATACCGGCGAACAGGCGCTGGAAATCTGCGATACGCTTGTACGCTCAGGCGCCATTGACGTTCTGGTCGTTGATTCCGTCGCTGCTTTGACCCCCCGCGCCGAAATCGAGGGCGAAATGGGCGATGTGCAGCCGGGTCTTCAGGCCCGGTTGATGAGCCAAGCCCTGCGCAAGCTCACCGCCTCTATTTCCAAATCCAAGACCATGGTCATTTTCATCAACCAGATCCGCATGAAGATCGGTGTGATGTATGGCAGCCCGGAGACGACGACAGGCGGCAACGCGCTGAAATTCTATGCATCCGTGCGTCTGGATATCCGCCGCATCGGCGCCATCAAGGACCGCGAGGAGGTCACCGGCAACCAGACCCGCGTCAAGGTGGTCAAGAACAAGGTCGCCCCGCCCTTCAAACAGGTGGAATTCGACATCATGTACGGCGAAGGCATTTCCAAGGTCGGCGAACTCGTTGATCTCGGCGTGAAAGCCGGTGTGGTGGAAAAGTCCGGCGCCTGGTTCTCCTATGACAGCCAGCGTCTTGGTCAGGGCCGGGAAAACGCCAAAACCTTCCTGCGCGAACATCCTGAAGTCGCCAACAAGATCGAACAGGCGATCCGCGGCAACGCCGGCGTCATCGCCGAACGTATTCTCGATCAGATCGATCCCGCCGAGGCTGATGCCGACGACTAGCAGAAGTGGGCTCCGGCAATCATCATAAGAGCCGATGAAATAATCGCGAGCCGCTTCCAAAATCTCAAGTTCCAAGACATTCGCGTGAACTCCCATTGGGAGCGCCCCGGCTGGACAGCGGACGTGCCGCCGCCCTCTGTCCCTATGATGGTTTTGCTAGAAAGGTCCCCTCTACAGGCCTCAAGCCGGATGCGTTCTCCCTGATGGGGTGGATGGCTGGACACCCAGTCATCCGCCCCGTCTTTTTGCCGGGCCCTTTATTTGCCCCTGCACTTAAACGCCAAGACAGATTTCACTTTCCGCTCACTTGCTCTAGAACACGTTCCGGACAGGCCATCGGGCCATCATCGGGACACACGAAAAGCTGGGCGAAATGAGCGGCGTAAACGAGATCAGATCGGTATTTCTGGATTATTTTACCAAGAACGGCCACGAACCCGTTGCTTCCTCGCCGCTGGTGCCGCGCAACGACCCCACCCTGATGTTCACCAATGCGGGCATGGTTCAATTCAAGAACGTCTTTACCGGCGTTGAAAAGCGCCCCTATTCGCGCGCCACCACCGCCCAGAAATGCGTGCGCGCCGGGGGAAAGCACAACGATCTCGACAATGTCGGCTACACGGCCCGCCATCACACCTTTTTCGAAATGCTCGGCAATTTTTCCTTCGGCGATTATTTCAAGGAAGGCGCGATCGAACACGCCTGGAACCTGATCTCCAAAGAATATGCCTTGCCGAAGGACAAGCTCCTCGTCACCGTCTATCACGACGATGATGAAGCTTTTGGTCTGTGGAAAAAGATCGCCGGGTTCCATGATGATCGCATCATCCGCATCGCCTCGTCCGATAATTTCTGGGCCATGGGCGACACCGGCCCCTGCGGCCCGTGTTCAGAGATATTCTATGACCAGGGGCCCGAACTCGCAGGCGGCCCGCCCGGTTCTCCCGATGAAGACGGCGACAGGTTCCTCGAATTCTGGAACCTCGTATTCATGCAATATGACCAGATAGGTCCCGGCAATCGCCCGCCGCTCCCCCGACCCTCCATCGACACCGGCATGGGCCTTGAGCGTATGGCCGCTATCCTCCAGGGCGCAAAATCCAATTATGACACCGATCTCTTCCGTGCGTTGATTCGCGCTTCCGAAGAAGCCACCGGCGTACCAGCTCAGGGCGAACAGCGCGCCAGCCACCGCGTCATCGCCGATCACCTGCGCGCCTCCTCGTTTCTGGTCGCTGACGGCGTGCTTCCTTCAAATGAAGGCCGAGGCTACGTTTTGCGCCGGATCATGCGCCGCGCTATGCGCCATGCCCAGTTGCTGGGGGCCAAAGATCCGCTGATGTGGCGGCTTGTTCCCGCCCTTACCCGCGAGATGGGCCGCGCCTATCCCGAACTTTTGCGCGCCGAATCTCTCATCACAGAGACCTTTCAACTCGAAGAAAAGCGGTTCCGCATCACGCTCGCGCGCGGCCTCACTATGCTGGACGACGAAACCCGCGGCCTCACCGCAGGCGCCAATCTCAACGGCGAAACCGCGTTCCGGCTCTATGATACCTTTGGTTTTCCGCTTGATCTGACCCAGGACGCCCTGCGCGCGCGCGGAATCGGCGTCGATCTCGAAGCCTTTAATGCAGCTATGGAGCGCCAGCGCGCGGAGGCGCGCAAAGCCTGGGCCGGTTCCGGGGAAGCAGCGACAGAAACGGTCTGGTTCGCTCTGCGCGAGAGGACCGGGGCGACGGAATTTCTTGGCTACGACACCGAAAAGGCCGAAGGCATCGTCAGCGCCCTCGTGCATGAAGGTAGCGAAGTGGCAAGCCTCAAAGCCGGGCAGAAGGGCATCGTCATCCTCAACCAGACGCCCTTCTACGCAGAATCAGGCGGCCAGATTGGCGATTCCGGCACTCTGCGCGCCGCCGGGGTTGAAGCCGAAATCACCAACACTCAGAAAAAGCTCGGCGATGTCTTCGCCCATGAAATAACAGTGAAATCGGGTGAATTAAAAATCGGACTGCCCTGCGAACTGATCGTCGATCACGCCCGCCGCTCCTCCATCAGAGCCAATCATTCGGCCACCCATTTGTTGCACGAAGCCTTACGCCAGGTGCTGGGCGATCATATCGCGCAAAAGGGCTCGCTGGTGGCGGATGAGCGCCTGCGCTTCGATTTCTCCCATCCCAAGCCCATTTCTGACGGCGAGCTGGCAGAGGTCGAGGCCATCGCCAACCGCTATATCCTGCAGAATGAGCCGGTTACAACACGGTTGATGGCGGTGGATGATGCGGTCACGACAGGCGCACGTGCTCTGTTCGGTGAAAAATACGGCGATGAAGTGCGCGTTGTCTCGATGGGCACAATCGGCGCTGAACACGGCGGGCGCAATTTCTCCATCGAATTGTGCGGCGGCACCCATGTCAATCGCACTGGCGATATAGGCCTTGTGACCATCGTGGGGGAATCGGCTGTCGCTTCAGGTGTGCGCCGCATTGAGGCCAAAACGGCCGATTCAGCGCGCACCCATCTCAACGAGGAAGCGCGTCAATTGCGCGAACTGGCCCGCCTGCTCAAGACATCCGCAGCCGATGCCGGCGAGCGCGTTGCTGCACTGATCGAAGATCGCCGCAAGCTTGAGCGGGAAGTTGGTGAAGCACGCCGCAAACTTGCCATGGGCGGCGGCGAGTCCAAAGGTGCGGACGATACGGTCCGCGAGATCAATGGCGTCAAATATTTCGCCCGCGCCGTCAGCGGCGTCGAAATGAAAGACCTGAAATCCCTGGCCGATGAAGCCAAGCAGACCATCGGCTCAGGTATCGCCGCCATCGTCGGAATTGCCCCCGATGGCAAGGCCGGCATCGTCATCGGCGTAACAGCAGATTTGACCGCGCGTTTCAACGCGGTCGATTTTGTCCGCGCGGGCGCGGAAAAGCTTGGCGGCAAGGGCGGCGGCGGACGGCCCGATATGGCTCAGGCGGGAGGCCCCGACGGCGCAAAGGCTCAAGAGGCGCTTGACGCCATCGCGGCGCTGATCGGCGGGAGCGCGGCGTGATTTCAACGCCGCAGCGCGATGGCCTCGCGCGCTTGCGGCAGCGCATCCATTTTGCGCTGGACTATTCCACACCCAATGACCGGCTTTCTGTCGCTGTTCACCGCGTGCTGGTATTATTGGTTATCCTGAGCGTAACCGCCATCGTTGTTGAATCGGTTCCTGAAATATCGCACGGTCGCGAAAAACTGTTCCTGTTCATCGAACTTGCAGCTATTTTTATTTTCACAATCGAATTTCTGCTCCGCATCTGGAGCGCGCCCGAACATACGCCCTATTCCGAAATGCACCCGTGGCTTGCACGCTGGCATTTCGTTCGCACGCCGCTGGCGCTTGTCGATCTGCTCTCGACGTTACCGCTTTATCTCGTGCTTTTTGTGGATGCAGACTTGCGCGTCCTGCTTATTTTCCGGCTGCTACGCTTCTTCAAGCTTGCCAGATACTCCCCGGGCATGCGCTCGTTGGCAGCGGCCATCCAGTCTGAACGCAACGCATTGCTGGCGTCCGGCGTTTTGTTGATTGGCGCAATGCTGCTGTCCTCATCATTGATTCATCTTGCGGAAGGCAACGCTCAACCCGACAAGTTCGGGACCATTCCAAGTTCAATGTGGTGGGCGATCGTTACACTAACCACCGTTGGCTATGGCGACGTTGTGCCGGTCACAATGGCCGGCCGCATTATTGCTGGCTTCACGATGGTAACTGGCATGTTGATGCTTGCTCTACCTATTGGCATTGTAGCCACAGCATTTTCCGAGGAAATTCATCGCCGCGAATTCGTGGTGACATGGGGCATGCTGGCCCGGGTGCCTTTATTCTCAAGTCTCAATGCTTCGGAGATTGCCGAGCTCATGCAATATCTGCGCGCGCAGACAGTGCCTGCAGATACGCTCATCGTGCGCAGAGGAGATCCTGCCCGCTGCATGTATTTTATCGCGAGCGGCGCTGTCGAAATTGAAGAACCCACTAACCCTATCAGGCTTGACGAAGGACATTTCTTCGGTGAGATCTCGCTTTTGCGCAACACACAACGCAGCGCAAATGTGCGAACTCTGCAGGCCACAAAGCTTCTCATGCTCGATGCCGCTGACGTGCGCGCCCTCATGGAACGCAATCCGGAAATTCGAGAATCGATAGAAACTCTTGCAGCGCAGCGGCATTCGGAACGTGGCGGCGCTCCCGGCGCCGGTGATTTTTCGCGTCCGCGCTTTTAATCGCCCGGTTACGCTTACATCCAGCAAGCAACAAGCGTGCGCCATCGCACAGGATGCGATCGCTGGGGCGGCTTTTCGCCAAATTCTGTCACCACGGGAACAGCATGTGCGTGGAGGCACCGCAGCGGGCTGTGAAATCAACGATAACGGCTCATCGAAAGATTGAACGCGACGGGGAATTCCTGAAGCGCACCGGAACAAGGATCGAAGCCATGTTGACAACTGCAACACTCTCAAGCGTGCGCCTCCCTTCAAAGCGTATCGCTTTTATCGCCCTCCTCGCTCTCGGCACATCGCTGAGCACGATCTCTTCCTCCAGCGCCCAGTTGGGTGCTGGCGGCCAACCCCCGGCCCCCGGCCAGTCCCAACAAGGCCAGAACCCGCAGGATCAGAATGAAAATGAAGTTCAGCAGATCCTGGCGAAATATGGCCAGTTCAGCCGTCACGAAAAATACGGCGACGTCTGGAAACCGACACAGGTTGCCCAGGGCTGGCGTCCCTATGAGCCCTGCCACTGGGTCTACAACCAGGAAATGAAGAGCTGGTATTTCGACGACAAGACCGAATGGGGCAATATCGTGCACCATTACGGCCGCTGGACACTCGATCAGCAGGAAGGTTGGTTGTGGGTTCCCGGCAGCGATTTCGGCCCTGGCTGGGTAGCGTGGGAAATGCGCGGAAATGAAGTGGGTTGGGCGCCCCTGCCTCCCGAACAGGATGCGGCGATGGTTGAAACCGCCGCCTTCAAGAGCGACCCGAACCTCTGGATCTTTGTCGCCTTCAACTCGCTCGGCAAAGGCTGCGGCGCCGGCGCGCCTCCCCCGCCCCAGCAACGGGCCATGATGCCGGCAATGCCTGCGCCCATGCCGGTCGCTGCGCCTATGCCTTCAGGTGGTGGCGGATATGTTGGTGGCGGTTATGTCGGCGGTGGAGGAGGCGTTTACATTCCTCCACGTATCGTGATCGTCCATGGCTGTCACAGCAATCCCCGGTGGTGCCATTGGCATCCCCATTGGGATCACCGCAAAGACCACCCCCGGCCTGGCGATCAAGCCGGATGCAAGGCAGCCTGGTGCATGCCGGGACACCCGAACGGACCAAAACCAGGCGGGAACAACAACAACCATCCGGACCAGAAATGCGGCATCTTCGGGCAGTTCTGCAAACCCGGACAACAGGCAGGCAACAACGGTGGGCCTAAGCCAGGGATGGGCCACCTTCCGACATGCCGCGCCATGAGCGCTGCCTGCCGCCCTGATCTGTTTGGTCAACGTAACCGCTTCCCGAACAGGATTGTTCATCACACGCCGCACTTCCCGAATCGCTTCGTGAATAACGGCCCGCGCTTCAACCAGCGCTTTGTGATGCACCAGCCCCGGTTCAACCCGCGTCCGATGCACATGCAGCATCGTTCGTTCGCTCCGAGCCGCAGCTTTGCACCCCGCATGGGTGGCGGCATGAGAATGGGTGGTGGAATGCGTATGGGTGGCGGAGGCGGAATGCGCTTCGCCGGTGGTGGCGGACGCCGCCGCTAAGAGGCAAATCCCGATATGGAAACCGGCGGCTCACACCGCCGGTTTTCATTTGCGCGCCGGATTAAATACATTATAATTATGTAATATAGATATAAAAACATTGTATATTGTGAATATGTTGTTATATAGCGTCCTTGTTTTCGCTGCCGGGTGGAGTCTGCCGTGTCCCAAGTCTTCTCGTCCCTGTTTTCAGATCCCCGCCTGGCCGTCGCTGCTGCCGCTGCTGTGATCGGTCTGTTCTTCGGAATCCTGTCTGAAAGCTCGCAATTGTGCCTGTTCGGTGGATTGCGTGAAGCGCGCGACGGAAAGCCAAGCCGCCTCGCCGCCTATTTCATCGCCGTTCTGGCCTCCCTGGCGGCGACGCAGGCGCTCATCGCGTATGCCGACATCGATCTCTCTGCCTCCGTCTATCTGGCCGTAGCCTCCGCCATTCCCGGTATTGTCACGGGCGGTCTGATCTTCGGATTCGGCGCCGCCTTGACGCGGGGTTGCGCCGGGCGCCTGACTGTTCTGGCCGCATCCGGAAATTTGAGGGCGCTGACGGTAATTATCGTCCTCGGCCTTGCGGCCTATGCCACAATGCGCGGCATTCTCGCCCCTTTGCGTCTTCCGATTGAAGCGATAGCCAAGCCTGCAACAGCAGCACAGGATATCGTGACAGCTGCCGGCCTCAACGCGAGCGCGCGCATCGTCCTGGCCGCTGGCGCATTGGCGCTGGCATTAGCTCTTTTCCGGTTTGCCGGCGCTTTCCGCACATTTGCTTCGCTGGCCGTTGGCGGGCTTGTGGCTGCAGGCTGGGGAGCCTCTGCCATTCTTGGTGATGACGGGCTCGAAAAACTACAACCGTGGACAGCGACATTCGTCGCCCCGCTCGCCAATGGCCTGCAATATCTGATGACCTTTACAGGCGCGAAGATCGATTTCGGCATCGCCTTTGTTGGCGGCGTGATGATCGGCGCACTCGTGTCGTCTATCGCTGGGGGACGCTTCCGCCTGCATAGTTTTGAAAGCCCCCGCCAGACCCTGCGCTATCTGCTCGGCGCAGTGATGATGGGTTTTGGCGGTGTGCTGGCGTTGGGCTGCACGACCGGCCAGGGCTTTGCCGGCGTTTCGGTTCTCGCTCCGGCGTCTTTTGCGGCCATTGCTTCAATTGCCGCCGGCATGTGGGCGGGCCTGCTTTATGACGCGCGCAAAACGGCTGGCGCCATCACGCCCGCTGGCGCGGCGCTCAAAGCATAATCGCTACCGCACCAGCTCCCGCATCGCCCCGTCAAGCCCCGGCAGAGTGAGCGGAAACATGCGTCCGCTCATCAATCGCTCGATAATGCTCACCGATTCGGTGTAACGCCATTGATTGCGCGGCAGCGGATTGAGCCACACCGCATGCGGCCAGGTACGCAAGGCGCGGTCCATCCAGACGGCGCCAGCCTCCTCATTGGTATGCTCGACTGACGCGCCCGGCGTCGTGATTTCCCACGGCGACATCGAGGCATCGCCAACAAAGATCACCTTGTAGTCATTGCCATAGGTGTGCAGCACGTCCCATGTCGCCGTGCGCTCGGTGTGACGGCGCTGATTTGATTTCCACAACCGCTCATAAAGGCAATTGTGGAAATAGAAATAATGCATGTGCTTGAACTCGGCCCGCGCAGCGGAAAACAATTCCTCCACCTGCTTGATATGCCAGTCCATGGACCCGCCGATATCAAAGAACAGCAAGACCTTCACCGCATTGCGCCGCTCCGGCCGCATTTGCACATCAAGCCAGCCCTTGTGCGCGGTTTCGCGAATGGTGCTGTCGAGATCAAATTCATCCGGCGCGCCGGTGCGGGCGAACTTGCGCAAACGGCGCAACGCCACCTTGATATTGCGCGTCCCGATTTCGACGTCGTCATCAAGGTCTTTATAAACCCGCTTGTCCCAGACCTTTACGGCCCGCCGGTTCTTGCCCTCTTCCTGCCCGATGCGGATACCCTCGGGATTATAACCATGCGCGCCAAACGGCGACGTGCCGCCCGTGCCGATCCATTTATTGCCACCCTGATGACGCTTCTTCTGTTCTTCGAGACGCTTTTTCAAGGTCTCCATGAGCTTGTCCCAGCCCATGGCTTCAAGCTGCGCCTTCTCCTCATCACTGAGATATTTTTCCGCCAGCTTTTTCAGCCAGTCAGCCGGGATTTCCTTGCTGTCCAGCCCGTCGAGCAGCGATTCCAAGCCTTTGAATACAGTGCCAAACACCCGGTCGAACTTGTCGAGATTGCGCTCGTCCTTCACCAGCACCGTGCGCGAAAGATAATAGAAATCCTCAACGGATTTATCCGCCAGATCATGATCCAGCGCCTCCATGAGCATGAGATATTCACGCAGGGTGACAGGCACCTGCGCATCGCGGAGGGAAGTGAAGAAGTTGAGGAACATGGAGGGAAGGTAGCGCGGAGACGAGGGGTTGTCATCCTCTCGAATAATCGGAAAATGGCATCCTGGAAAATGCGGAGCAGATTACCCGGAATCCTTTTGCCGTGAACAAAAAGAGCCATGCGCAAGATCGACGAAAGCGAAGCACAGAGAACTCTTGACGATCTTCTCGATCAGCTCGAGCGGGGGGCTCAGATTGTCATCACCCGTGACGGATGGCCCGTCGCACGACTCATTACGGAACCTGGCAGACACGACCGCCTTCTCGCCCGCAAAGCCGCAGCCGGCATCAGGGAACTTGCGAATTCGATTAATCTCGGCGCTTACGATTGGCAGGAATGGAAGAATTTTCGTGACCAAGGCAGGCGATGAAATGATCCCGTAGCTCTGGTTCGCTGCGGTCAGTGTGACAGAATTTCACTCCTGATAATCCCCATACAACCTATCGGCCCGAGCCATCATCGCCGGCCAGTCGCGCGTGCCAAACACCCTGTCGCCATTGCCCCAATATTGCCGCGCTGCTTTCTCGCACATTTCCGGCGATGGCAGGGAATAGGTCTGGTTCGAGGCCAGCACCTGCATCTGCGTTTCGCAGGTCTTTTCCAGATGATACATCAGATTGAACGCTTCGCCCGTATCAACACCGGCCGTCAGCAGGCCATGATTACGCAGCACCATCACCTTGTGATTGCCCAGATCAGCCACGAGACGTTCACGTTCGCCAAGCTCCACGGCGATCCCTTCAAATTCATGGAACGCCGTGTGATTGTAAAAGCGCATCGCACCCTGATTGAGCGGCAGGATTCCGCAATCCAGCGCGGACACCGACTGCCCCGCCACCGTATGCGTGTGCATCACACAATGCAGATCAGGCCGCGCCATATGAATCGCCGAATGAATAATAAATCCGGCGCGATTGATTTCGAACGGCGTATCCTCAAGCACCTTGCCATCACAATCGATCTTCACCAGCGACGAAGCTGTGATGTCTTCATAAAGCAAACCCCAGGGATTCAGCAAAAACTGATCCTCGGTGCCTGGGACACGCAGCGAGATGTGATTGTTGATTAGATGTGTCCAGCCAAAATGCGCCGTCAGCCGATAGGCCGCAGCCAGCTCAAGCCGCGCTTCCCACTCCTCTTCGCTCACTTTGCCTTTTTTAGACGTAATAGGTGGAAGCTTCCTGATCGCCATGCCGCACTCCGTTATCCCTACCCCTTCGCCAGTCTCGGAAACAATCGCTTGGCGTTGCCGTTATCAACCTTCGCCCGCGTGGCCGCATCCAGTCCCTTATATCCCTCATAGCCGCGCGTTTCCTGAATGGCGGCATCGGCGGCGATATAGGGATAATCTGTGCCGAACAATACGCGTGAGGGATCGGCAAACGCCATCAGCGCATCCAGCGGCGCCTTGTCGCCGCAGAGCGCGGTATCGTACCAGAATTTCGAGATATAATGCAGCGCACCCTTGGGGTAATTGCCCTGCTGTTTGGTCTTTTTATCAAACAGTGAAATGCGGTGCGCCAGCATCGGCAATGTGCCGCCCGCGTGGGACAGGATGAAATCGATATCCGGCAGCTTTTCCATGATGCCGTTGAAGATCAGATTCACCGCCACCCGCGTTGTCTCGAACGGATAATCGATCAGCATGCGCGGAATATCCCAGCCTTTCGCCTCGACACCCGGCGGGTAACAGGGATGGATAAACGCCACCATCTTGCGCTTGTGCAATTCTTCATACACCGGCCAGAAATCGGGATGGCCGATATAGCGATCATCGACACTGGTCAGCAGGCAAACGCCATCAAGTTTCAGCTCATCCTGAATGCGTCCGATTTCCTTCACCGACGCTTCCACATCCGGCAATGGCAGAAAGCCAAAGGCGCCAAAACGCGCCGGATTTTGCGCCACGAGTTCCGCCAGCCAGTCATTAAATTGTGTCGCAAGGCCCCGCGTCTGGACAATATCGCCAAACCAGATGCCCGGCGACGTGAACGAAAAGATCGTCGTGGCGATATCAAGTTCGTCCATCAGCTTGAGGGACTTGTCCGCGCTCCAGTCCGGGAACGCCGTATAGGCCGAGCCGGTAATGCCCGCCGCGCGCTGCACGTCCTTGTAAAACTCCGGCAGGACATGGTGATGAACGTCGATCTTCGGCATGGGTTCCTCCCGGTCCGGATGTCTGCCCTCTGGCAGAGCTCTTTGGTTGAAGCTGCCTTGTTCTGGATCATGGCGCGGCTGGCTGCAAGACAGATATCAAGAAGTCATGATGAAAAATATGCTTTGCGTTGCGATAGCAGCCGTCCTTCTCTCAAGTCTCCAAGCTCAGCCGGCTCAGGCCTCAGCAGCCCGTGGCCGTGTGATCGTGCAGGACAATTGCTCCCGCTGCCATGCCGTCGGCCGCACAGGCAAAAGCCCGCTCGCCAAGGCCCCGCCGCTACGCATTGTTGCGAAAAAATATCCGCTGGAAAATTTGGAGGAAGCTTTTGCCGAAGGCATAGTCGTCAGCCACAATTCGCCGGAAATGCCACCCTTCGAAATGGAGCCGGAGGCCATCGCCGATCTCCTGGATTATCTCAGGAGCCTGATTCCGAAGAAACGCTGATCAGGCCAGCGCCTGCAGCACCTTTTCTATGCACTCATCGAGCGAACCGGACGCATCCACCTGATGCCAATGGAGCGCGCCCGGGCTCTGCACCAGCTGCATGTTGAGCACTTCAACCGTGGCGTCCGACGGATCGTTCACGCGCGCGGCGACTCGAGCCGCCAGCACCTCGCGCGGCGCATCAAGCCAGAGCCCGGCGAAACGCACATGTGCGGTTGAAGCCACCGCCTCAATCGCCTCGCGTTCCTCCGGTTTGAGAAACACCCCATCCGCTATGACACTCCAGCCGCCGCCCAGAACACGCGCGGCCTGGGCCCGCTGCTCGGCGTAAACGCGCGCTGACGACAATTGCGTATAGGCTTCGGCCGGCAGCTTCTCTTCAGCGCCTATGCCTGCCAGCTTCTTGCGAATACGATCGGTCGAAAGAATGCGCGCACCCGGCGCCAGATCGACACGGGCGGCAATCTGCGCCGCGACGCTCGACTTTCCAGATCCGCTCAAGCCACTGACGGCGAGTAGACGCGGCTGATGTGGTCCCAGCAATTCCAGCGCGAGATCGAGATAGTCACGCGCCTCCGCAGCCTTGGCTTCATCATCCCCCGCAGATGCCGCGCCCACATGCGCCCGCACGGCGGCGCGTATCGCCATAAAGAACGGCATCAACGCCAGCGTTTCGTCATCGCCGGTTTCGTCAATGTAGCGATTGAAAACGAGATTGGCTTCATAGCGAAGGCCCCGGTGCACAAGGTCCATCAACAGAAAGGCCACATCGTAAAGAACATCCGTTGTGCCAAGATCCTCGCTGAATTCAAGGCAGTCGAACAGAACCGGTTCCCCCTTGAACAGGCAGATATTACGCAAATGCAGATCGCCATGCACGCGTCGCACTTTTCCCGCCGTGCCGCGAGCGTCGAGACTACGATGAAACAATTCAAGCCGGGCGCGGCAAAGATTGAACAGACGCGCCACTTTCAGAGGATCGAAAATCCGCGCTTCACCAAATCCGCCTTCATTCGCCTCCAGTGCCGCCTCAACCGCGTGAGAGCCTGATCGCGAAAAATCCTGCGCAGCCTGTGCGTGAAAATCGGCAATGACCCGCGCCAGCCGCGTCAGCAACGCGCCCGTCAGCCGCCCCTCCCGCGCCATCGTATCGAACAGATCTCGCTGCGCGAATGGCAACATTTCCACCACGGCATCGGCGAGTTCACCCGCGCCATCGAACGCCAGCTGGCCGTCTGCCTGCCGGGTGATATGCCGCACACCGAGATAGAGCACTGGCGCAGTTCGCCGGTTCAGGGAATATTCGGTTTCGCAAGCCGCAAGCCTCAGTTGGGGCGTAGAAAAATCAAGATAGGGCAGCTTCACAGCGCGCTTGAGCTTGTAGACAATGTTCTCAAACAGGATGACCGTCGAAATATGCGTGTCAATGCGCTGCGGATCCTTGCCCGCATTCGCCAGAAACGCAATCGTCGCAGCCTGATCATCACTCTGCATTTCAAGCTCCGCAACTCATACGCAATATCGTTGAGTTTTCCAACGGATGCCTTGATATGGCGCAGACCAGCCAAATACCAGGCTTCCGGAAGCCATCTTGCTCCTTGCGCCCTCAAATGCCAATTTGGGCACAACGAAGGATCTCACCATGCGCTTCAACGGAACCGACAATTACATCGCCACAGACGACCTCAAGGTCGCGGTCAACGCCTCGATCGTTCTGGAACGCCCCTTGCTCATCAAGGGCGAACCGGGAACGGGTAAAACGGTCCTTGCCGAAGAAGTAGCGCGGGCGATCAACGCGCCGCTCATCACCTGGCACATCAAATCCACCACCAAGGCGCAGCAGGGGCTTTATGAATACGACGCCGTTTCGCGCCTGCGTGATTCCCAGCTCGGTGATCCCCGGGTCAGCGACATTCACAATTACATCAAGCGCGGCAAGCTCTGGGATGCCTTTTCCCATGATGCGCGCCCCGTTCTGCTGATCGACGAAATCGACAAGGCGGATATCGAATTTCCCAACGATCTCCTGCAGGAACTCGATCGCATGGAGTTCTTTGTTTACGAAACAGGCGAAACCATCAAGGCCGCGCAACGGCCCGTGGTGATGATCACATCGAACAATGAAAAGGAACTGCCGGACGCATTCCTGCGCCGCTGCTTTTTTCACTACATCAAGTTTCCCGATCATGAGACGATGCAGGCCATCGTCGATGTGCACTTTCCCGGCGTGAAGAAGCGCCTGATTGAAGAAGCCCTGCGCATTTTCTTTGAAGTGCGCGAAGTGCCCGGCCTGAAGAAAAAGCCCTCCACATCAGAACTTCTCGACTGGCTGAAGTTGCTGCTCAACGAGGATATCAGCGTCGAAACCTTGCGCGAACGCGACCCCAAAAAAATCATCCCGCCCATGCATGGCGCACTGCTGAAGAACGAACAGGACGTGCATTTGTTTGAGCGGCTGGCGTTTCTGACACGCCGGGAGCGGTAGCGGTCTGCATCGCTCAAAATCACCAGGTTGTCATACCGGATCACCTGCGGCGTCCGGGATGACCACTTAACGCAAGCACCCCTCACATATTATCCATCGCCGCTTTCGCTTTCTCGATAATGTCCTTTGGCGCATCCACGGTATCGCGGACGATGCGCGCGATATCCTCTGCGCTCACCGGATCAATATCGGTCTGGATGCGCTTCATTTCATCAAGGCAGGCCGGATCGCGCAGCGCAGCCTGAAAGGCATTGCGCAGAATGGCGACCCTCTCCTCGGGTACGCCCGGCGGCGTCAGATAAGGACGCCCGAGCGCAATGGGTGAAGAAACCAGTTTCAGGATCTGCCGCTGCTCTTCATTTTCTGCAAGCTCGGTCAGCAGCGGCACATGCTCAAGGCCAATCTCGCGCTTGCCGCCGATTTGCGCCAGCAGCACAACTTTCTTCTCAGGCATCCAGTCGGGATGATCGGCCATCAGCGCGGAATAAGAGCCCGTGCGTGCGGCCACTTCTCCGCGTTCCATCGCAATATCGATCTGCATCGTCGATTGATATCCAAGAATGATCTTGAACTTCGTATTCAGAAGTTTGTTCATCACCATGGGATAGATGACGATGCTGGAGCCAACGCCCGTGCCGCCCAGCGTTATTTCTTTCTGCTTGAGATCGGCAATCGTTTTCACACCCGCATCATGCCAGACATAGGCGACCGAATTATAGGTCCCCGGCGAGCCAAGCCAGTTGAATTTCGATGCATCATAGCGAACGCCCTTGCCATCGAGAACTTGATGCAACGGAATGGAATTGTTGATGGTGGCGATATGCGTGCCATCTTTCGGCGCAACATTATACATGAAATTCGTCGCCAGCACGTTGCCGCCGCCCGGCATGCTTTTCACCACCATGCCCGGATTGCCGGGAATGAATTTGGGCATATGCCGCGTCAGCACCTGTGCAATGTTGAAATAGCTGCCGCCATTGCCCGTGCTGTTGATGATGGTGATGATTTTATCCTTGAAGAATTCGTCGGCATGCGCAGTGGAGGCGAGGGACAGTGTGCACAGGGCAATGATGGATTGGCTGCGATAATTGGTCATGCCGAACATAGCATTGGTCCTTCGATATGCCCTGCATACGCAGGGCTACTCAGGATGAGGGAATTTGCCACCGCTGAAGCCCTCATCCTGAGTAGCGTTGCGCAGCAACGCGTATCGAAGGACGAGGGCGCCAGCTCAATAAACGCCTCACGTAAAATCATACCCTTCCTTCACCACGAATTCGAGCAGGAAGGGCGCGCCTTTTTCTGTCTCCGCCACTGCTGTCTTGATGCCCGGAATGATATCAGCAACCTTGTCCACGCGCAGCGACGCGACGTTCAGCGACTCGGCGAACTTTGCGTAATTGCCGCCGATGTCGATGGCGTTATATTTCTCGATGGATTTCTCCATCACATGCCGCTCCGCCGCCATCACTCCATTGTTGAATACGATGGTGAGCGTCGCAATCTTGTTGCGTGCAGCCGTTTCGATATCCATGCCGGTCATGCCGATCGCTGCATCGCCCATCAGATTGATACAGAGCTTTTCAGGCGCAGCGAGCTTGGCGCCCATGCTGATGCCAAGGCCATAACCAAGCTGAGTGGACTTGCCCCAGCCCATGTAAGAGCCCGGCGTTTTGGTCTGCCAGAACGGCAGGATCTGCTTGCGCGGGCTACCCGAGTCGTGGGTCATGATCGTGTTGGCGACATCCACTGTATGCATGAGATCGCGGATGACGCGATATTGATTGAGCGGCGTCTCTTCGGAATCAAGATGCTTGGCCCAATCGTCGCGCCAAGATTTCTTGATGGCGGCAATGTCGTCTTTCATCGCCTGCAGCGCCTGTGCATCACGCGAGGGACGAAGTCGGTTGATCTCGGCAATCAATGCCTCGATCACAAGTGCTGAATCGCCAGGCACGGCGAGATCACAGGCAATGTCCTTGTTGATATCGCTCATCTCGTTCGTTGAATGAATGAGCGTCTTGCCGACCGGCAGCGCCGGACCAAAGGACGTTGATGTCAGGCTGGAGCCAATCGCGATCACGAGATCAGCCTGTTTCATATAATGCGTAAACATTTTTGGCTGATTTCGTGTGGACGCGCCCAGCGAGAGCGGATGCACATCGGCCATCGCGCTCTTGCCCGGATTGGTGCAGGCGACGGGCGCAGGAATGAGTTCGGCCAGGGCGGCAAGCTGATCGAACGCCTGCGCATAATGAATGCCCTGTCCGGCCCATATCACCGGATGCTTGGCAGCTACCAGCATTTTGGCCGCTGCCTTGATCGCATCTGGATCAGGCGCCATGCGCACAAACGGCATTGGCTTGTAATTCAGATTGCCCTGGAATTCGGCTTCAAAAACTTCGTTGGGAATTTCCACGAGCACCGGCCCGCCCTTGCCGCTGCGCATGGCGTGATAAGCACGCCGCATCAGATCGGGGATTTCCTGCACGTCATGGGCCATAGCCGACCATTTTGTGACAGGCGCAAACACATCCGCCGCACGAAAAGTCGGCTTGTTATATTGGCGCTTCATCGGCAATCCGGCGGGGATCACCAGAAGCGGTACGTTTTCCGTAAAGGCCTGCGCCACGCCCGCAAATGCATTCTCGATGCCGGGCCCCTGCTGCGCAGCAAAGACGCCATTCTTGCGACCGCGCTTGATCCGCGAATAGCCATCCGCAATGCCAACGCCCACACGTTCCTGCCTGCAGAGCAGCGTATGAATATCGACGGCCGCGCAAGCATCGATCAGCGGATTGCGCGGATAGCAGGATATGAAATCCGTGCCTTCACGCTTGAGAATTTCGGCGACAACATCTGCACCATTCATTGTATTTCCTGCCCTGTTTGTGTTTCTTGAAGTTTTAACCGGCGATCAGTGTGCCCGAGCGCAAATGTTGTTCCACGGTTTGCGCGAAGGGAATGTCTTTGGATTGCGTATAACGCGCCGAACGCACACGATAGCCTTTGGGATCCATGCCCCGCAGGGGCTTGCCAGCCTGATGTTCGCGCAGTGATTGCAGCAACAACCGCCTTATCTTCACAATCGCCGCATCACAAGGCAGAAGGTTTTCTTTCGTGCGGTCGGCAATCGGTCCCATGCTTTCCTGCATGACGCAATCCTGCACACCCAGCCCCTTGATGCCTGTGTAGGAGCGCCCGCTTTTCTGCAAGGCGCGGTCGATCAGATATTCATTGTCCTTGTTCGCGATGGCGTAATCGCTGCCCGGCAGGTTTTCGGTATGGATGCCGCGCCACGCCAGTTCCCGTTCAAGCGTTTCCTCGGTCAGCGGTTTATGTTCATCGAAATTGATGCTGTAGAGCATGGTGTTTTCATCATCGATCGGCGCCCAGACATGCGCGCCTTTCGGCACTGAGGGAATGATCTTGTGGAACGGCAGCAACATGACATCCACATGCCACGCGATGGCGCCATCTTCGATTTCACGCCCCCCCGCGCAGGCAAAGCCGAAATCCAGCGGCTCCACTTCGTAATGAGTAGGAATGATCCGCCGGTGCGCGTCCGTGCGGCCCTTGCGCATATCAACCTGACCACTGTGCAGGAACGACAGGTGGCTCGCATCAAAGCCGCCATCCAGCCCCTGCAGCCAGTTGCATTCCTGCACGTGGCGCGAAACATAGCGATGACTGGCGGGTAGCATCGTCCATTCGAGCTCAGGAAATTCCGGCTTGAACTCGGGCGGCCCCATATAGGCCCAGACAAGATCGCCCCGTTCGATCACCGGATAGGATTTAACCTTCAAGCGCTGCAGCACATTGCTGTCGCCGGGCACGCAGGGCGCATCGGTACACTTGCCATCCACATCAAACTTCAAGCCATGATAAACACAGCGCAGTCCGCTTTCCTCGTTGCGGCCGTAATAGAGCGAAGCCGTGCGATGCGGACACGCTTCTTCCAGCAGGCCAAGCCGCCCCTGCGTGTCGCGAAAAAGCACCAGATTTTCACACAGCAATTTCACCCGCACGGGCGTGCCATCATTGTCCTCAACTTGCTGACTGAAAGCCGCCGGTATCCAGTAACGACGCATGAACTCGCCCATGGCCGTCCCCGGCCCCACCCGGCAGAGCAGTTCATTGTCTTCGCGTGAGAGCATATTGGCCTCCCGGTGCGGCGCATTATTTGCGCGCTGCAAATTATTATCCCGCCCAATTTGCTGGAAAATCAGACTTTGGCAAGCGTTTGCCGCAACCGCCGTCGTTGATCACGCTGGCGTCACGATTTCATGCAGATTATGAAAGCGCCATGCGCCAGTTATTGATCCTCCGCCACGCCAAAACCGAACGCACCAATCCCCACGGCGATCACGCGCGCAGGCTGATAGATCGCGGGCGCGAAGACGCTGTTCGCATGGGCCAATTCCTCCAGCGCGAAATTCTTGTCCCAAACCATGCACTTGTGTCGGACGCTACGCGGGCGATGGAGACATTTGAAAGCCTGGTTCAAGGCATTGGCGTACGCCCGGCGGCAGATATCGTTCCTGCACTTTACCTTGCCCAACCCCCGGACATTCTGGATATCATGCGCGATGCGCCCGATAGCGCAGAAACCGTGCTTGTCATCGGCCACAATCCCGGCCTGCACCAATTGGCGTTTGATCTGGGCCAGCGCGGCCCGCGCAAGCTGACAAACGCGCTGGCGGCGGGCTTTCCCACCTGTTGTCTCGCTGTTATAAATTGCGAGACAGCTTCATGGCGCGATGTTCACCCATCAACATGCCGCCTCGACCGCTATATGACCGCCAAAGCTTTGAGAGAGATTCATTCCGCACCTGATGGCCTTCTGACGGAAGTGCAAGATGATTGCTGAAATTGCTTCAATATTGATGGTGACAGGCATTTCCGCTGGCCCGCTTTATTCTGCGGCCTTTGGCCCGGCGCTCTATCGTCCGGTCGACAAGGCCGTCACCAACTGGCGTCTGGAATCCATGCGTTTTCTCGATCTTTCGCAGGAACACGCTGCCGCTATCCTCTCCGGCAAGGAGCCGGCCCGCCTGCCCCGCTGTGTCAAGCTGAATAATTACTGGTGCATCAAGAGCGCGCGCTGGAGTGGCGAAATCGCGACAGATAACGAGGGGCACGTGGCGTTCTCTTCAGCTGTTGAGGGCGCAACGGTCGCCGCGGCCCTGCTCCGCCGGTACTATCTCGAATTCGACCGCAAGTCGGCCCTTTCTATCGTCACGCGCTGGGCCCCGGCTCAATGCGGATACATCGCAGCGCGGCCTGCGGGCGGCAAAAAGGGCGCGAAAGGCAAATCATCTGCGCCCTCAAGAGCGGATTCGTTGACCACCAAAGGCATTGGCAGCACGTTGCGCGCGCGCTTTCTGGCAAGCCGGGGACGCGGCGGCGCTGTGAGAGGGGGACGGCGGCCGGTCATCCGCTCCGTCGTGCCCGATCGTGTCGCGCCGATGTTGCGCGCGCCCTCCATAGCATCCGGCATGGGTGAGCGTGAGATGAAGCTGGGATCGCTGTCCCTGGCTTCGCTGGGATCCATCGGCGGCAGCGGCGGCGCACTTCCCGGCGGAGCCGCTTCCGGACCTCGCCTGTCCTGCGCTGGTGAGAACCAACGTATTCAAAATTATGCCAACAGCATCGCCCAGGGCCTTGTGAAAACAGTCAACGACGATCTGAAATTGTTCGAATCCAATGGCGCACCCACGCCAAATCTCGCCCGCGCCATGGCCAATATGGCGGCTGTGGAAATCGGTCCTTTCCGTGCGAGCCAGCCGCTGATTGACCGCGTGATTGCAACGGCAATTCGCACGGTGGAAGAAAAGCGTTTAAAAGCGGTAGCGGATGTAGAGGCTGCGGCGAGATAACTGGCCAAGTCCCGTGCTTGCACGATGAAGATGCGAACACGATATACTGGCGGCGTCATAGCAGCGCTCAAGGAATTATTTTGTCCCTCCTCAACAGCATTCTCAACGAAACCGCTCTCGCCGCCCGCTCTCTGGCTGATTACGTCAGCGGCACAGGCTTGCGCCTTGGCGTGACCGGACTCTCCCGCTCGGGCAAGACTGTGTTTCTCACCGCGCTGGTGCATCATCTGACGCGCCTGTCTAAATCCTCCGCCGCCGATCCGCGCCGCACCTTTCCGGTCTTTCGTGTGCATGCGGAGAACCGCTTCACCCGCGCCATCCTTGAGCCACAGCCTGACGACGCCGTGCCGCGCTTTGCCTACGAGCAGCATCTGGCGGCATTGACCGGCGGGGCCGAGGGGCCCGGCCATCGCCACTGGCCTGAGTCCACCAATCGCATTTCGGAATTGCGCCTGACCATCGAATTTGAGCGCAGCGAAGGCTGGCGCAAGGGGCCGTCATCTCTCACCCTCGATATCGTCGATTATCCCGGCGAATGGCTGCTCGATCTGCCCTTGCTGAGCAAGGATTATGCGCAATTCTCCCGCGAAACCATCGAAAGTTCGACGAGCGCCACCCGTGCGCCCCTCGCTGCAGATTGGCGCGCGATGCTGGCGTCGCTCGACGCCAGCGCGCCTGCAGACGAGGAACAGGCGCGCAAGGCGGCGGAAGTTTTCACCGCCTATCTGCGCGCCTGCAAGAACGACCGTTATGCGCTCTCCACTCTGCCGCCCGGCCGCTTCCTGATGCCCGGCGATCTCGAAGGCTCGCCTGCTCTCACTTTTGCGCCCCTGCAACTGGAAGAAGGCGCGCCCATCCCATCGGGCTCCCTTGCCGCCATGATGGAGCGCCGATACGAGGCCTATAAATCCCACGTTGTCAGGCCGTTTTTCAGCAATCTCTTCTCCCGTCTCGACCGGCAGATCGTGCTGATTGACGCGCTGGCGAGCCTGAATTCCGGGCCCTCAGCCGTGCGCGATCTGGAAACCGCGATGGGCGATGTGCTCAGCGCCTTTCGCACGGGCCGCTCCTCGATTCTGGCGACGCTGTTTCGCCCACGCATCGACCGCATATTGTTTGCCGCAACAAAGGCCGATCACCTCCATCACACCAGCCACGACAGGCTGGAAGCCATTCTGCGCCTGCTCGTGGATCGCGCCATCAATCGCGCCGAAACATTGGGCGCATCGATCGACGTCATTGCGCTCGCCGCCGTGCGCGCCACTCGCGAAGCCAAGGTCCGCCACTCCGGCGAAATGCTCGACGCCATCACCGGCACGCCGCTGAAAGGCGAGAGCCTGCATGGCGATGTCTTCGATGGCATGGCCGAAGCCGCCATCTTTCCCGGCGAATTGCCCGATGACCCCAAACGCGTCTTCCGCGGCGACGGCCTCGCTTTGCCCGACGAAGACGCCGACTACCGCTTTCTGCGGTTTCGCCCGCCCGTGCTGGAAACTTCCGCAGATGGCCGCGTGACGCCACTCCCGCATATCAGGCTTGATCGAGCGCTGGAATTTTTAGTGGGGGACAGGCTGGTGTGAAGGTGGGGAGGTGGGCTAAAGTTTATTTTGGCGCCACTGCCGCATATACAGATGCCGCATGCCCATTTTCTCGCGCCCCAGCAGGGCGCGGGACTGTAACCACGGGTAGAGCGCAGGCGCTGCGCAGCGAGCCGGCGCGCAACCCATGGGTGGGGGTCACTCGAGAGATTCGCCATTATAGTGACATCTTACTAGGTCCCACAGTTCTTCCCCGTCTTCGGCCCTCTCTTGCGGGGGCGGACTTCGCGGTCTATCAGCGCTTCTATGTTATCGAGAATATCCGGCCCGCCTGTCAGGGCAGCCTATGGTTTTGGCTGATCGCAGGGCACACATCAGTGCTGGGGCGGGCGCGCGTTCGATGAGGTCCGCGAACCGGCCGCCGCAACGCTCCAGCAGCGGCGCTGTTGTGACATAGCAATCCTCCCCGCCCGCAAGATGCGCCCGGACGCTCGCCCAGCGCCGCCATATCGACCGGCCTTGGCTGAACCCCGAACAGGCGGGTACTAATCAGATCGCTTTAACTTCACCTCTTCTAAAATTGGTACAGCGTTCTTAAAGTCCTTTACATCATCGCGCTGTGCAACGATCGGCAACACTTCGACAAGTTTCGGCATCCCGAAAATGCCAAACTCCGCCAAGCGTTCCATTTCGCGCTCATAATTCTTGGGTTCTGACCACGGTGTTTTGCGATCATCCCAAAACCAAACGTCATCCTTGTCATCGTGTTCGATCCGCAGCCAAGGGTCGAGCCGCTCTGGAGTACGCCCGACGCGCAGACGCCACATTGGAAAATAATCCCTAGAGAAAACAACTATTGACCCATCCGGCTCCGTCCATGAGCCATATGGGATATAAAGGCGCATCGGTATGAACAGCGGTAAAGCGACTCTTGGTGTAACAAATTCAAAATCCGACACGATCGCGTCAGCAGATTTGTGAGTAATGACCCTCGTCGATCTACCAAAGCTCCGCAAAATCACGTGCTCGCCGTTCCTGCCAGCGGATTTGAGTTTGCCTATTGCCCCTCGTTCCCTCCGGCCAGCTGGAGGAAGTTCAGCGGCCTCAAATAACCTGCGGCGGATCTCGAGTGACTGGCGCGGATCGGCTGGCCGGTTTCCCGTGAGCCGACTTGTTGATAGCGCGTATTGAACATCACCTGCATTCGCGTCAAGCGACTGCACCAACTCCTTCACGAGTGCGATCTCACTTTCGATGATGTTGACGTTTGGAGGTTCATTTGTGGACGAAAATGAAGTTTCGAGATCGTGCCAGTCTCGATAACCACAAGCCTTGGCAATTGCCTGCTGACAGGCGGCAAGCGACTGTCCTGTTGCAACAGAGACAGCTTTGGCAGCCTTCTTCGGACGTGTTGAATTCGGGAAATTAATCCGCATGACGTTCTCCTAAGGTGCACGTATCGAAGGCGTGTCCACTAAGCCCGATGGCACCAATAAGAGTGGTCACCACGGTTGATCTAACACCTTGCCCGTAAGGCTTCGCCATTGTGGACGGCGCGGGAGGTAACTCCGCGTAACTGTATTTTAGTCGATTCGGATGAAAGCCGAAAGCACCTCCGATCACGAAACTGCGCTCAATCCAGATCCGCATCGCGATGAGGAACGCAAGAAACTGCCGAGTTATGTGCGCGGCGCGCTCGCCGAGCTTCGGCAATATGGGTTTCGGTGATGGCGTGGACAACGCCCGCACTGGCATCGATGCGCCATGATGTCTTGCTGTCGAAGAATGCAATCAGAATGAATGCCGTATGCAACGTCATGTCATGTGAGACTCACGGTTCCGCGCGATCCCTTCGCCCCGCTTGCGGGGAGAAGGGATAATTGTGAAAATAATCCTTGACTAATGTTCCTATTTTGTTCTATTCACCCCGCCATGGATATTCCCGCAGCCATCGATCTCAATAAAACCCTCCTCGCCCGCATCATTGCGGGGCTTTTCACCTTGCTGGGTGGGGGGAACGGGCCTGCGCGGATTTCTGCAGAACTGCATCGCAGGATTGTCCGCGTGCTGCGGCCCGCTGAATCCTCTGTACGGCGGTTGATTGTCTTGCTGGTCACGATCACGGGAATGAAAGCGCCGCCGCCACGCGCGCAGTCGCGTTCCTCCATTCCATCAGGCCTTGCCCGCACGGGAGATGCAAAAAAGCGCCAGTCTTTCCCGCTTTTCGATCCCTGGCAGCGGTTCTGGCGTCAGCCTCCTGCGAAAAAAGCCCCCTCTGCGCTGCCGCGCATTCTTTCTCTCGACTACGACGGACTTCGCAGACTCAAGGAGAGTCTCAACGCCCCATCCACAGCGGACAAAAAGACTGAGGACATCAGCCCCATCAATCTCCTGCGGCGGCTTGAGGCTGTCATTGGCGCGCTTGAGAATCTGCCGCATCAGGCCAAACGTCTCGTCCGCGCGCTGGCCAGACGCCAGAAATTTCCCCATCTGAAACTCAGAATGCCCGTCCGGCCCGGCCGTGCGCCGGGCTTCCGCGTCAAACCGCGTCTGGAGATCGATCACGTCCTGCACGAATGCGACTGGCTCGCCCGCAATGCGCTGCCGCCTGCGACTGATACATCCTGACAATCCGGCATTCCTCGCTCTCGTCCCCTCGCGTGCAACGCACGGCGGGGTTATGGGCGCTGGGAATGCGGCGCTCCTGCCCCGTCCCGCTTGCACCCGCCCGCCTCCACCTCCAAATTAGCGCCATGAGCACATCGACCACCGCCCCCCAGCGCCGCCCGCGCGCTTTTCGCCTCGACAACGGCGCAACAATCGCGACCCCGGCGGTGGAGCCGGAACCGGATTTCTATGAGCGCGAAGCCGCAGAAGCCGCTGCGCCAACAGGAGAAGCGGCGGTTGAAGATGCGCAAAGACAGGGCATGGTCCGCCGCACCCTCATCTCCTGGGGCGGGCTGTTCTGGTCGGCTTTCGTCAGCCTGCTGACTCTGGCCCTCGGCCTCTGGTTCACAAATCTGGTGGAAGATCTGTTCCGCCGCTCTCCGGCGCTTGGCTATGTGGGCCTGGCCCTGCTGGCGCTGGCCGCCCTCGCGTTGATCGTGCTCGCCGCGCGCGAAATTTTCGCCATCAGCCGCCAACGCAGGATTGCGACCCTGCATATCGCGCTGGCGCAGGCGCGTGCCGGGGATGACCGGGATACCGCCCGCTCTCGTATCAACGAACTCAACGCGCTTTACGAAACGCGGCCCGGGACGGCGCGCGCGCGCGCCCATCTGGCCGAGCTGACAAAGGAAATTGTCGACGGGCGCGACCTCATCGACATCGCCGAGCGCACATTGATGGCGCCGCTTGATGCGCAGGTGCAGCTCGAAATTGCCAATGCCGCCAAACGCGTTTCCGTCGTCACAGCCATCAGCCCGCGCGCGATTGTCGATCTTGCCTTTGTCGCCGCGCAAGTCCTGCGACTCATCCGCCGCATCTCCGTGATTTACGGCGGCCGGCCCGGCCTGTTCGGATTTTTCAAATTGCTGCGGTCTGTATTCGCGCATCTGGCAGTCACCGGCGGCATGGCCGCAGGCGATTCCATCATTCAGCAGGTGTTGGGGCACGGCCTCGCTGCCCGGCTGTCAGCACGGCTCGGCGAGGGCGTCTTGAATGGATTGCTCACCACGCGCGTCGGCCTGTCGGCCATGTCCGTCTGCCGCCCCATGCCCTTTGCAGCGATCGACCCGCCTGGAGTCAGCGATGTCGCGCCGTTTCTGTTTTCATCTGGGAAAAAGAACGAAGTGAAATAAGTTTATCGCTCACCATTTTTAAAACGGGGATCAATGCGAAGGCGAGGCCCGCCGCCAGCACATACCAGGCCGGCCGGATCTCCCATGAATATTCAAGCGCGCTGAAATCGAGATTGCTTTCCAGCACAACCTTGAACGGCGCGTTCATCGAATAGGTGTAGTAACCAGCTTCAATCAATGCCGCCGCCATCGCGCCAAATACAGCGATGAACACCAGCGGCATGAATGCAAGCCCGCCAGTCTTTTTCCGCAACAGGCGATAACCCGCCAGCATGATCAAAAGACCCGCAATCAGCGAGGGCTCATAGGCTTTCAGGCGCACTTGCATGAAGTAATGAAGGATACTGAGAAAAGCGGCAAAATAAATCAGGCCATGCAATGTGTTCCAGCGCCCGGAGCCTAGCCGTTTGACCATCGCGTCGCTGGATGTCGCTGCCAGCGCAAAAAAGAGTATCAACGCCACAAAGCCAATCGTGAGATAGAGCCGCCGGATGATTTCCATCGCGATGCGCCAGAGCACGAAATTCTGGTCGATGAAATAGAATGAAAAATGCACCAGCAGATAAAAGGCCGCGAACAGGCCGATCATCCGCCGCACAGCGATCACTCTATTCCAGCGCGCGGCATTCCGCAGTGGCGTGATTGCCAAAACCAATACGATGAATCGCATCGCCCAGTCGCCGGATTCACGCAAAATATCGGTGAAAGGTTTGGGCGATAGCCAGCCCGCGTTCCATTTCAGCGCCATCCAGACCGCTGGCATCAGCGCCAGCGCGAACACACTCAGCCGCAAGACCGAGAAACGGCCATTGCGATCATTCCATGGAAGGTAATTTGCAATTTTGGCATTGGACATGCGCGCAACATAGGTCAGTGCGCGCAACCTCGCACCTCATGTTCCCAAATATTTGTTCACGTTCGCGCCAGTCCGCCGTGAGGAACTTCTCCAGACCAACTATTAATGGGCCCGGAGATAATTACGATGCACCAATCCGCCTGCTGTGCGGTGTGTATCAAACATCAAAGCGTCGCCACTGCTGCGCGTTTCAAGTTCCACGACGCCAGCAATGGTTTGACGGCTGGACTTGCCACCCTCCGCGCCATTCAGGAAGGCCTCGACATCAGCGATGGCAGGAGGCGCGCCATTCTCGGCGCCGGGTTTTTCTCCCAGTGCTTCGGTGATGCTGGCGTCCAGCATTTTCGGCCACATCTTCCGGAACAGGCCGTTGGATTCATAGACATCGCCGCTGTTGATCTTACCATTGATGGCGAACACATAGCCGATGATATCGCCGCTGCTTTCGCCAGCCTGTTTCAGGACCGCAGCATAAGCCGCGCGGGCCGTTGCAAGCTTTTCGTTTTCAAGCGCCAGTTGCAGGCTTGTTTGGGATTGCGCCGCCGCGACCGGCGCCCCGACGCTGCGCGTCAGCTGCGCCTGTTTGCGCGAAACTTCCTTCCAGACTTCCGATTGCCGCGAACTTGTCCCGGCCCCAACAACCCGGCGATCTCCCACGTTGCCAGGCGCGACGGGAGTTGGTTCTGGCGCTTTCATCGCCAGTTTCGCTGCGCGCGAGGGCATCGCTGCCGCCGATGTCTCAAACCGGGCGACCTGCTCTTTCCCGCGGGCTGACCAGCGGCCCTGCTCTACGCAAAACGCATCAATCGGAATCCGCCCCGATTTCGGCGGTACAATGAGGCTGACGGTCAGCACACGGTCTTGCCTGCCGCCTTTCACAATGTCGCCCGATTGAATGAAGACAGGTTCGCTGCCGTTATTTTCGACCTCGAGTGAATTCACATTGCCGGTTTCGTGGACGATCATGCTCCCGCGCGTCATGGCTTCCGCCAGCGTCAAGGGTGCGGCGCCGGTCGCCGAGGGGCCGCGTACGAAATAGATCGCGAGGTTTTCGTGTATAACCGGCGCAGAAACATTGCGCCCGGCAAGCGCCCCGGCATGTGCCAATCCGGGCAGTCCAAGTGGCAGGAAAAGCGCGAGGCCAGTGGCTAAAAACTTGCGGCGGCACAAACGATTGACCATGGTTCTTCCTCCTGAGGGAAGCTCAAGGTCGCGGGTGAATGCGGCTGCCACATGAAGCGCCGCGGGCGAGCCGGGGGCGAAATCGTGGCAATTTGCATCGCAATACCGGGGCAGACGTCAGTCAACTCAACTTTGCAACATGCCGCTTCCGTTTTATGGACTTCTGCTACTTGTCTTGACAATGTCAGGCGTCATTTGTATATATTCCCATACCATGACCATAGCCCGCACAAACCGCACCGAAAAGCTCGACTTGCGCCTGACGCTCGGCGCCAAACAGGCACTGCGTCTCGCCGCTGAAGTGAGCCATAAAACCGTCAGTGATTTTGTGATGGAGAGCGCTTTGGCCAAAGCTGATGAAGTGCTGGCCGATCGCCGCA
>CANJJI010000029.1 GCA_947474545.1 Beijerinckiaceae bacterium
ATGTGTTTGATAGCGTCTCGCGCAGAGGCATTTCGAGGCACTCGCCTGTTGGTGATTTGTCGTGGAAACACCATGCCAGGTTCGGACCCGGATGCCTCGATTTATTCCCTTTCAGGGCGAAAAATCAGCGCGCAATCGCGGTTTTGCACTTGGCTCAATGGACGTGGGAGCCGGACGTGACCGTGCTGGAAGCAGTGCGGCCGCCGGAATATAGAAGGAGGAAATTCAACATGGCAAAAATTGCACTTAATGTGGATGGGAAATCCCATAGTATAGAGGCGGATCCCGATATGCCGCTGCTTTATGCGTTGCGGGATGATCTGGGCCTGCGCAATCCCAAATTTGGCTGCGGGCTTGCCCAATGTGGCGCCTGCACAGTCATCGTTGATGGCGAAGCGACACGCTCCTGCGTGACGCCTGTTGATTCTGTTCAGAAGAACAAGATCGTGACATTAGCCGGTCTCGGCGGCGGCAAAGCCCACAAACTTCAGGAAGCCTTTCTGGCCGAACAGGTACCGCAATGCGGCATGTGCATGAACGGCTGGATCATGACGGCGGCGGCGTTTCTTGAGAAGAACCCCAAGCCGTCCGAGGCGCAATTCAAGGAAGCGCTGACAGGCATCAAGTGCCGCTGCGGAACCCATATGTCCATCCTGCGCGCGCTGATGCGCGCGGCTCAGGCTTGAGGGAGGCTCACATGAATCATCAGATCAATCGCCGTCAGCTTCTTTCGGGCGTTGGCGCTCTCACCGTTTCCGTACTCTTGCCCGGCGTGGAAGCGCGCGCCTTCGTGTCTACCGCTGGCACGGCCCTGCGCCCGCCGCTCGATCCCAAGCGGCTGGCTTCCTATATTTCAATCACCACTGATGGCAGCGCCATTGCCTATTTCGGCAAGATGGATATGGGCCAGGGCACCGATGTCGGCGTCGCACAAATGGTGGCCGAGGAACTCGATCTTCCCGCAGAGCGTGTTCACATCGTCATGGGGGACAGCGGCACCAGTATCAATCAGGGCGGCGCATCAGGTTCCACCGGGGTCTGGCTTGGTGGCGCAGCACTGAAGAATGCCGCAGCAGAGGCCCGCCTCATTCTTGTGGAGATGGCGGCCAAGCAGCTGGGCGTTCCCGTAGACGATCTCACGGTCGACAACGGCATGATTTCGGCGAAGAGCGACCCGAAGAAAAACGTCAGCTATGGCGAATTAATCGGCGGACGCTGGTTCGATCAGGAAATCGCCTGGAACGGTCAGTACGGCAATCCCCTTGCGCTCAAAACCCGCGCCAAACTGAAGGACCCCAAGAATTACAAGATCTATGGCAAGTCGCCGCCGCGCCGCGATGTGCCAGCCAAGATTCTCGGCACAGCTGATATGGTCATCGACATCAAGGTGCCCGGCATGATGCATGGCCGCACAGTTCTGCCGCCGGTGGCTGGCGCTGTGCCGGTTTCGTTCGATCAAAGCTCGATCAAGCATATACCTGGCGTGACCGTTGTGCATGAAAAAGGCTTTCTGGGCGTCGTCGCCGCGCGCGAATGGGATGCGGTGAAAGCAGCCCGCGATCTCAAAGTCACCTGGTCTGAGGTCAAGCCAGCTTTCCCTGATCAGAAGGACATCTACAAGCACATCACCAACGCACCTGTATCCAAGTCAGGCGGCGAAAAGGAGAATGTTTCGGCGGAAAAACTTGCAGAGGCCTTTAAAGGCGCTGTGCGCATTGTCGAAGCGACATATGAGTTCCCGTTCCAGTCTCATGCCAGCATGACACCGGGTATAGCGGTCGTTGACTATCAACCCAATGGCCAGACGACGTTGTGGACCGGATCGCAGAAGCCGCATTACACCGGCGATGGCGTAGCGCATATTCTTGGCCTGAAGAACGAGCAGGTCCGCGGCATCTGGGTGCCCGGCGCTGGCTGTTATGGCCGCAACGATGCGGGCGATGCCGCTGTGGGCGCAGCCATTCTGTCGCGAGCCGTTGGCAAGCCTGTGCGCTATCAGATGATGCGCCATGAAGGCCACGGCTGGGATCCGAAATCGCCGGCCTCGGTGCACAAGGTGCGCGCAGGTCTCGACAAGGACAACAAGGTTGTTGCGTGGCACTTCCATTCGAAGTCCTTTGACCGGCTGAACGTGCATTCCAACGAGAGCAATTCATCTGACAATCTCTTCGGTCAGATGACCGGCGCAAAACCCAAGCCGCAACTTGTGTATGGCTCGCCATCGGAGTCTTACAAATTCCCGGCGAAGTCGCTCACATGGGACGTTATCCCGCCGCTGCTGGAGCATTCCTCGCCACTGCGTACATCGCATCTGCGCGATCCGTTGGGGCCGGAAATCCACTTCGCCAGTGAAAGCTTTGTGGATGAAGTTGCGTTTGCCATCGGCGTTGATCCCGTCGATTTCCGCCTGCAACATGCAGAAGACCAGCGCGACAAGGATGTCATCAAGGCGGCGGCTGAAAAGTCCGGCTGGCAAAAACACACAGCGGCGCGCAAACAACGGCGCGGCGACGTCGCGTTCGGACACGGCATGGCCTATGCACAACGAAATGGTACGCGTGTCGCCATCGTGGCGGAAGTCGAAGTTAATCTGAAAACAGGCAAGGTCTGGGGCAAGAAGTTTACGGTGGCGCATGATTGCGGCGTTGTGATCAACCCTCAGCTCCTTACGCAAACGATCGAAGGCAATATCGTACAGGCGTTGAGCCGTGCGACGCTTGAGGAAGTGATGTTCGACAACAAGAATGTCACGAGTGTCGATTGGGAAACCTATCGCATTCTCGACATTACCGAGATGCCGGAAACTGTCGATGTGGTGTTGATCAATCGCCAGGACATCGCGCCCACAGGCGCTGGCGAAGGCTCGATGCGTCCCGTCACAGCGGCTGTCGCGAACGCGATTTATGACGCAACGGGTATACGTATCCGGCAGGCGCCGTTTACGCCAGAGCGTATCAAGGCGGGGCTGGCCTGATCAGAAAACACTGCGTCCCGGACAGTTTCAAGCTGTCCGGGACGGAGATATCGTGACTTCTTGCGAGAGTGAGCTACGTTACAGACTTCCAAAAATACATCATGGCCTGCGCCAGATAGGCCGCCAGAAACGGCAAGGGCGCAGACGACGCAAGCCGCGCTGCCGAAAAACGCCAGCCCATCATCGGAATTTCGTAAGTCAGCACGCGATGCAAGGCGAAAACTGACCACGCAGTCAGGAATGCCACCACCTGCGGAAATCCTGCACCAGCCTTCATCAAAACGACGATGATAGGAAACGAGACGATCGGCCCTGCTGGCGTTATTCCCCCAGCAAATGACGCCAGCGCGATCCCATAAAATCCGCTATCGGGGCCTATCTGGTGGCCGACAGTTTCCGCTGGCAGCAATTTGCCCACGAAGCCTGCCGCCAGGATAGCGCAGGAAACACGGGGTATTATTTCGACAAATCTTTTGAAGGCCGTAGTCATCGACGAGCGCAACAATGCTGGCGATTTACGGTATGCGAGAATCGCCAGCACGATAGCCAGCGGCAGCATGAAGGCGAGGCCTTCCATCATGCTTTTGACTCCGCAGCCGGCGTGTCGTCCGTCTCATTTTCAATGCGCTCTTGCGGCAGATATTGCGATATAAAAGCTGCTATGAAGGGCAATGGCAACGAAGCCAGCCAGCGGATACTCATCAATTCCACGCCGAGAAATTGCAATTCCCAAATGAGAATGCGTTGAAACCCAAGAACTTCCCACGACGTCAGATAGGCGATCAGAGAAGCGCGGCCAGAACCTGCCCTTGATAACGCCGCCACAAGTGGAAATGAAATCATGGGGCCACCCGGTGTGATGGCTCCAACGCCGGTAGCAAGCGCTGCGCCTTTCATTCCGGCCTTGTCACCAATCCACGCCGCTATCAAAGAACGCGGAACAAGCGCTGTGACCAGGGCCGCTACAGCCATGGCGATAGCCATCTTCGGCACGAATGAGAGCAGGAGCCAGGATTCCGCAACGGCACTTTCGACGACTTCATCCCAGCCGCGCAGATACCAGACAGCCGCGCCACAGATCAGCATCAGCACATACATGACCTGCATGGAGCCATCGAAAAACATGCCCCGCCAATCAATCGGTTTGAACCCGGCAGTTTTTACATCCTTGGCGCTTTTCGCGTTCATACGCCGGTTTTGCCTTCACAGATTGGCGCCCATCAGGCGCGCAAAGCGGTCAACATGGTTTCGATATAGTCCCGACCGCTCGCAACGACCAGCATGCGCGTATGGGGACGCAGATGATCCAGTGACGTCGCAACATCTTCTTCGCTTGCGCCATCTTTAGGCACAACAAGACCGATAAGGCTTTTGTTATGCGCCTTGCAGGCAGCTGCGATCACCGAGGCTGCGCGGCCGTCTTCACCCGCAGCAGTAATCACGACGACAAAATCAGATTCAGCAACTTCGCCAGCCAGATCCATCGCGCGGCCGGCGAGATCGCCGAGCCAGGCTTTCATGCCCTGGTCGGTCGTGCCGGGGCCGCTATCGGCAGTGAACGATAGCGAAGTGAAAAACTTCGCGCCGTTCCATTTCTGCTTTGAAACCTCGTTTACGAGCGCCGCACTCTCCGGATCGAGAGCAATGATCCTGGCGGCGCGTGGCTTGGAATTTGGATACTGAATGCGAAAGCTCGCTTCATGAGCCGTTGTCATGCGGGCAGATTCGCTCAGCATCGTCCGTTCCCTTTACACATTGATCATCCCGGACGCTGTGAAGCACAAGTCCGGGATGACGTTTTCGGCTTAAACGCTCGTTTGCCTTACGCCCGGCTTCACTTTCAATGCTTCCTTTGCGCCGTCCTTGTATTGAACGTCACGCTTGAGAAGCAGCGCAGCCTGACGGACCTTGTGATGTTCGGGATCAACTCCTGGCGGGGTGATGCCCTTCTCGTTGAGCGCACGCGCCGCACGCAACAGGCGGTGGCGGGCCATGATGATGCCGTTGTCCGTGCCGACGAGATTTTCTTTCTCACGGTCGCAGATCGGCCCCATGCTCTCTTGCAGCGAGGCATCCTGCATACCGATGCCTTCAACGCCCGAGAAAGTCTTGCCGGCCTTCTGGCCTGCACGATCCATCAGATAATCATTGTCCTTGTTGGCGAGCGGACGATAGGTGCCGGGCACATATTTTACATGAATGCCCTTGCCGTCTTTCATCGCATTGACTTCATTCTCGCTCAGCGGACGCGTCGGATGATAGTCATAGCTCCAGGCCCAGCAATTTTCGTCATCGATTGGAACCCAGAAATGGCCGTGGATCGGGTGATCGCCGCGCGGGGGTACGCCCGTATAGCAAGGCATGACCCAGGGCGTGATACGCCAGTAATATTGATCGTCTTCCGCATTGCGGCGCGCGCCGATCAGCAGCCCGCCGTCGTTCTCAACGACTTCGAAAACGGGCGACAAATCCTGCATGTTGTACTTGTTGCCGGCCGAGCCCTTGAACAGCGGATCGTTTGAGAGATCGCCACGATGCAGGAAGGAGACGTGGGAAGAATCGATCCCGCCTTCCATTGCCTGCAACCAGTTGCACTCCTGTAGCCGTTTACTCATGAATGTCTGGTTCAACGGCACCGTGCAGAATTCATACATGGGTTCCGGAGGCGTTTTTTCCGGCGGGCCCATATAGGTCCAGAGTACGCCACCTTTTTCGATCAGCGGGTAATTCTTGAGTTTGATTTTCTTCGCATAGCCGGATTCTGCCGGTTCGGATGGCACTTCCGTGCATTGGCCGGTCACATCATATTTCCAGCCATGATAGGGGCAGCGCAGGCCGCAGTCTTCGTTCCGGCCGAACCAGAGCGAGACGCCGCGATGGGCGCAAAATTCGTCAATCAGGCCCAGCTTTCCTTCGCTGTCGCGAAAGGCGAGCAGGCGTTCGCCCAGTAGCTTGAGCCGCACGGGTGGACAATCAGGTTCGGGAAGTTCTTCGGACAACAACGCCGGCATCCAATAGGCCCGGAACATATTGCCCATGGGCGTTCCCGGGTCTGTCTGGCAGAGATAGTCGTTCTGCTCTTTTCTCAGCATATCTGGCTCCCTCATGCGCTTTGAGAGCGGCGACCCACACGGTAAAATAGTACGCGTTGGGGCGTTGACCCGTTTCAAGCGGCTTGCTATGCGAATGGCTAGTTCCGTTATGCGGAACAATGTTCCGCTCTGGCGGAGAGATCAATACATCGCCCACGGCAGGCCGTCAAATGCGGGGCCGCCGTTTCGACAGGAGAATGGAAATGGCTGCGGCCGGTGAAAAACTCGAACTTTGCAAGACTGCCGATGTGGATGAAGGTTCCGCCATCAAGGTTGAAAAGAACGGTCTCGAACTGGCCGTGTTCAACCTGAATGGCGCCTTTTATGTGATGGACGACGTCTGCAGTCACGGCCCGGGTTCATTGTCGGAAGGTTTCATCAGCGGCGATACGATTGAGTGCGATTTTCACAATGGTGTTTTCAACATCAAAACCGGTGAAATCGTCGAACCACCCTGCATGATTCCGCAAAAGACTTACAAGACATTCGTTGAGAACGATAAGGTCTTTATCGAAACCTGAGAACGCAATGGTCCAGCGCACGCGCATACCGGTCCTGCTTCTGACAGGCTTTCTCGGCAGCGGCAAAACCAGCCTGTTGTCGAAATGGTTGCGCGCGTCTGAATTTTCCAACTCGATGGTGATCGTGAACGAACTGGGCGAAGTCGGTCTTGACGACCGGCTGGTGCAATTTTCCAGTGAAGCGCCGATTTTGTTAGAAAATGGCTGCGCCTGCTGCGAAGCAGCCGAGGACCTGAACGCGACATTGGAGCGGCTTTTCTGGCAACGCCTGCATCGCCAAATTCCCAAATTCGAATGGATGCTGATCGAAACCACTGGCATCGCCGATCCTGCCCCTATCATGGCTTCAATTGGCACAAACGAGCTTGTGGCCGAACGTTACCGCCTTGCTGGTGTCGTCACTACTGTTGACGCGCGGCGCGGCCCCGAACAAATCGCGCAGCATCCCGAATGCCGCAATCAGATCATGCAGGCTGACCTGATTATCCTGACAAAGATGGATACGGCCTCCATTGAAGAGGCCAACGCCACGCGAGCGGCAATCCTGAGACTGCGCCCGTATGCGGACATCATGGAATCCGCTAACAGCAACCTGCCTGCGGCCACCATTGTGAATGCACTGAACGCCCTCGCAGGTTTAGCCCGCACCAATCTGTCTCAGGCGGCAGCAGAGCATTCCGCAGATGTGACAAGCGCCTTTGCACCGCTGGCTGCACCGGTCACCTGGCCGCAACTTGAAGCCGCGCTGGAAACCATTCTGCAACGTTATGGCAAGCGCATCTTGCGCCTGAAAGGCATTGCCGACTTCGACCGGGCAGGCAATACACAGGTGATTCAAGCTTCTTCGGACGAACCCATTGAACGCACCATGCTGACCGCCAACACGCGCGAAATCGGCGGCAAAACCGGCATCACCATCATCGCCCAATTTGTGCCGGCCGAGCTTATCGCACGCGATCTTCTGTCAATGTTGACGGTGACGGAAACAAGCGCGGCTCTTCCGGTCTTTCCCCAGCGCATGGGGAGCTGACATGGACACGGCGCTCGACATGAAAAAAGAAAAACCCCAGCAGCAAAAGGCGGCAAAGCGCGCCGAGCCACAAAGGCTCTCCTCCGTCGCCACAGCCATGCATCTTCTGAAAACGTTCAGCGAAGGCGAAGCGGAACTGGGCGTCACAACTCTGGCCAAACGGCTGGGAGTCGCCAAAAGTACAGTTTACCGGCTTGCTTCGACGCTGGTTGCCGAAGGCATGCTGGAACAGAATCGCGAGAATGAAAAATACAGGCTTGGCATCGCGCTTTTCGGCCTCGGCGCATTAGTGCGTCAGCGCATGAACGTCTCCAACGAAGCGCGTCCGCATATTTTTGCATTGCGCGAAGCCACCAATGAAACTGTGCGTCTGGCTATACTCGATGGCGCCGACATCATGTTTGTGTACGATCTGGAAAGTACGCAGGCGATCCGCATGCGTGCCAACCTCGGCGACCGCAAACCGGCGTTCTGCTCTTCCGAAGGCCGCGCCATGCTTGCCTTTCAGGATGAAGCGGCCATCGAGCGCATTTTGGGCGGCGAACTCAGCCCGCGCACGGCGAAAACCGAAACCGATCCTGCCCAGTTGCGAAAGGCTCTGGCAAGAGTGCTCAAGACGGGTTATTCGCTTGAAGATGAGCAATGTGAAGCTGGCATGCGCTCGCTTGCCGCACCTATACGCGATGCGGACGGGCGGGTGGTGGCTGCGGTCGGCATAGCAGGCCCACGCCAGCGCTTGTCTGACGATGTGATGGAGACTTTCGCGCCTCAGGTTGTTGAGACTGCGCGAATAATTTCTTCCCGCCTCGGTTACAGGGCGGCGAGTTTCTGAAGAGAAGAAAGCGGTAGGACGCATGACGAAAATCACAATACCCGCTGCTAACATCAGCTTTGACGTTGGCGAAGGCGACACAATCGCACGTGCTGCCGCGCGCGCCGGGCTTGGCTTTCCCTATGAATGCAATGTCGGAGAATGTGGCAATTGCCGCTTCGAACTGCTTGAGGGCGAGGTTACCTATCTGCGCGAAAATCCGCCGGCTGTGAATGATCGCGATGTCCAGCGCAAACGCTATCTCGGCTGCCAAGCGTTGCCGCATGGCGAATGTCAGATCAAGGTGCCGCTGCGCGATCACTACAAGAGCAAATTCATTCCACTGCGCACCAAAGGCAAACTTGTCGAGATGATCGACATCACCCATGACATCCGCGAGTTTCGGTTTGCGCTGGAAAAGCCCGTGGGATTTCTCGCCGGGCAATATGGCCTGATCTCGGTCCCCGGTGTGAACGGGGCGCGCGCTTATTCCATGTGCAATGTAACCTCCTCGGGCGAACAATGGCATTTCCAGATCAAGCGTGTGCCCAATGGCAAGGCGACGTCAGGCCTGTTTGACAGCGTAAAGGTTGGCGACAGCGTTGGCCTCGATGGCCCCTATGGCATGGCCTATCTGCGTGAAGATGCGCCGCGCGATATTCTTTGTCTTGCAGGTGGTTCTGGACTTTCGCCGATGATTTCCATTTCACGCGCTGCGGCAGCAAGTGCGAGCCTGCAGGGGCAGCATATACATTTCATTTATGGCGGGCGGGCGCCGCGTGACATATGCGGCGAACAGATGCTGAAGGAACTGCAAGGCTTCGGTTCGCGCATCCATTATCACCCGGCCATATCTATGCCTGACGATCCCGCCGCGGCAGGCTGGACAGGCCACACCGGCTTTGTGCACGACATCGCCGAAAAGCTTTTTGGCGACAAGCTCGCCAATATGGAAGTCTATTTCGCTGGCCCGCCACCCATGGCGCAGGCCGTGATGAAAATGCTGATCAAGGCGAAAGTGCCGGCAACACAGATGCACTTTGATCAGTTCTATTGAGAGTAAGCCACGAGGTCATCCCGGAAATCGCGGCGCGATTATCCGGGATCGCCACTAAAATAAATCAATAATACGATCCCGGCTCTCATATCGTTCGACCGGGATGACCTGGAGGAAACAATGTCAAAACTCAAGCTCACACTCGCCTGCTGGAATTATGATCGCACCCGCGCTATTCAGGATGGCAGCGTGCAGCCCGATGGCATTGATCTCAACTATCTCGATCTGCCCGTTGAAGAGACCTTCTTTCGCATGGTGCGCCATCGCGAATTCGACGTCGCGGAAATGTCGTTATCGTCCTACACTGTATCCTTGCATCGAAATCCCCGGCCGTTTATTGCGATACCCGTGTTTCCTTCACGCTTCTTCCGACACTCCTGCATTTTCGTCAGCGCGAAATCGAACATTCGCGAGCCCAAGGATCTCATTGGCAAGAAGATCGGCGTCCCGGAATTCCAGATGACGGCGCCTGTGTGGATCCGCGGAATTCTCGATGAATTCCACGGCGTACCTGTCGACAGCGTGACCTATTGGACTGGCGGTGAAGAAGAACCGGGACGGCCCGAGAAGCAATCGATCAATCTGCCAGGGAATATCAAGGTCAATCCAATTCCCGAAGGCAAGACGCTGAGCCAGATGCTCGCCGATGGCGAGATCGACGCACTTCATTCCGCCCGCTCGCCATCGACGCTGGATGGCGTACGTGTGCTGCGCCTGTTCCCGAATTACCGCGAAGTCGAGCTCGACTTTTATCGCAAGACCAAGACCTTTCCGATTATGCACACCATCGCCATCAAGCGCGAGGTCTATGAAGCCAACCGCTGGATTGCGCAGTCCCTGTTCAAGGCGTTCCAGGAATCTCAGCGCCGTACGTATGAAGACCTCACGCAGACCGCCGCCATGAAAGCCATGGTGCCCTGGCTCACGCACGACATCGAGGAAGCCCAACGCGAAATGGGCGACGATTACTGGTCATATGGCTATGAAAACAATATGCATGTGTTTGATCGCTTCCTGCGCTATCACCACGCCTGCGGTCTGTCGCCAAAACTGTTGAAGCCAGAAGATCTGTTCGCGCCAGAGACGCTGGAAGCATTCAAGATTTGATATAGCTTAGTATTAAGCGCACAATGTCATCCTGGACGCTGCCAGCGATCCGGGAAGACATTCAAAATCGTCAGGGAGTATGCATGAAAAAACTTATTTCCTGTATTGCTGCTGTTCTTCTGCCCGCAATGGCGCAGGCGCAATCGCCGGCTGAATGGGACAAAGTCATCGAGGCCGCGAAGAAAGAGGGTAAGGCGGTCGTTTATTCCGGCTATGTCTCGCCAGAGACGCACAACGCGATCAACGCGGAATTCAAGAAGAAATATGGCATCAGCGTCGATGTTCTCTCTGCGCGGGGCGGTGAATTGCGCGAGCGCGTGCGCATGGAGCATCAGACAAACCGCTTTCTGGTCGATGTCTATCATATGGCCATAGCCATTACGTCAGTGGGACTCGATAGCGACAAGACGATTGCGCCGCATGGCGGGCTTCCGAACATAGCCAATCTTACGCCAGACATGGCGGCGCGCGCCAATGATAAGATGGCGCCGATTTTCACTATCAATTATGGCATCTTTTATAATGCGCAGATGGTGAAGCCCGAAGACGCGCCAAAATCCTGGCACGACCTGCTGGATCCAAAATGGCGCGGCAAGATCATGATGGATGATCCGCGCGCGTCAGGCGGCGGGCGTGTTTTCTTTCACATGACCTACGATAAGTTTGGGCGGAACTTTCACGAAAAGCTGGCGGCGCAGGAGCCCACATTTACGCGCGACTATAACGAAGCGGCGCGCCGGGTTTCGCGTGGGGAATACCCGATCTATCTGCCGCTGATCTTTGGAGCCTTCGACAAATTTCGCGCGTTGCCTGTGAAGTATGTCATCCCCGAAGAAGGCGCGACATACGGCTCTTACGGCATTTCGGTGATGACGAACGCCCCGCATCCCAATGCTGCGCGGCTGCTCGCAGATTTCTATCTCGGCGAAGAGGCGCAAGCCATCTATGCCAAAACAGGTCATGGCATCGTCGTCAAATCATTAAAGGAAAAGCTCTCGCCCGAGATGGAAGCGCTCGCGCGTGTGAAACCTCTGGTAGAAGAAGATTTTTCGCGTATCGACCAGCACTTCAAGAACGCCAAGGAAATTTATAAATAGCCGAATTTCAGACTTCACGGTTTGTAGTGAATGGCTAGCCAGAGTGTCGGCTGCGTGGCATCAGTCAGCTCGACACGATGGCGCACATGCGCGGGAATTTCCAGATAGTCGCCGGGGGCGATTTGGCGCGGCGATGGTTCATTTTCGATCTGCAGCGATGCAGAACCTGATAACAAGATCACCCATTCGGTCCAGCCCTGATCATACCAAAAGCCGGGCGGACTTGCCTGCCCTGTCGAGACGATGCGTTCAATCTTCAGGCCAGGTGCGCTCGTGAGCCGTGAAATATCCTCGGCGTCATGTTTTGAGGCGATGCCTGCGAACAGATTGCCTGTGTTGATCATTCAGATTTCCGTAAAGTACAAAGACCGGTCACATACGTTCGTTCAAAAAACGCAACACGCGCGGCGCCAGCCAGCGGGAATAGGATGCAGGCTCATCCATGGGATATTGTGTGAAATAATGTCCTGCTCCTGGTATGATGAGTTTGCGTGAAAAGATGTTCGCAATCTTGAGCGCATCGTGAAAAGCATCTGTTTGGCAGCGATCAACGACATCGTCTTCATCGCCATGCACCAGAAGAAATGAAGTCTCTGTCTTGTCGCGCAAGGCGTAGCTGATGGGCGAAGCTTCGAAATAAATCTGCCTGTTGTCTGGCGGCGCAAAACCCAGAAACTTTTGAACGATATGATCGCCGAGCCGCACGGCCTGATCGTGATGCCATTGCTGCAGCATGTCATAGACGCCATAATTGCCGACCACGGCGCGCACCTTCGTATCGAGGCTGGCGAATTTGTCGTCAGGATAGCCCCCGGTAAATGGCGGACTATCGCCAGCCAAAGCAACGAGCGCAGACAAGTGCGCACCTGCGGAATCGCCCATAAGCGCGATGCGCCGCGGGTCAATTTTGAGTTCACTCGAGCGTCCCTTGAGAAACTGAATGGCGGCCCGCACATCCTGAACTGCTTCAGGATACATTTTCCGCGTTTGTGAAGAAAAGCGATACATGACCGAAAACATCGCGATGCCTCGCGCCGCCAGCCAAGGCCCCCATTGCCGGTAATTATCCGGACCGCCCATCTGCCAGCCGCCGCCGTGTATGGTCATCAGAACAGGAAATGGCCCGTCGCCATTTGGCCGCCAGAGGTGTCCCTTCAGCGATATGCCGTCATGCACGGCATATTCAACATCGCGCAGCGTCTCAACGCTCTCTTGCCGATCCATATTTCCCCCACAGCAAATGGCCTATCAACTCTCGAACATTTCGGGCCGGTATTCGAAATGCATGGTGTCATAATGATACCATTTGCCGCCCCAGATGAAATTCTCTTTTTCGAAAACCTCGACAATCTCAAACGGGATTTTGTTGCGATAGGGAACAGCGCCAGTGCCCTTGCCACGCGCCCACACCCAGTAATCCGATTGCGCCGTGCTGACATCAATGGCTGCGCCGGAGGCATGCATGCTGGGCTTGCCGGTATCGGCAACCACACGGCAATTATAGGTGCCCGCCGAAGGCACCAGAAACGCCTTGAAACGATCCGGCATGCCTTCCAGCTCCGTAATCACGCGTTCAAGCCGGCCCGCAACATCGTTGACTGTGCTGAGCTGAATAACCTGCGATTTAGTTTTCGGCATCCAGCGCACGTTGCGCATGCGCTTGGTCACTTCGCCCTTTTTGCAATCACCATACATTTTTGTGAAAAAACCTTCGTGGCGGATACGGCCAGGGCTCTCATTAACGCCAGGGTTTTGCGCAAGTTTGCCGCGCTTGTAGGTCTGGCGGAGTTGATCTGCGAGCGACGCATTGCGCAACATCTGCTCAAAAGATTTGCTGGCAAGGCCGTCATCCAAGGCCATGCGCGTCCCATCTTTCCAGATGAGCGCACCGTCTTCAATCTTCGCGAGCAAGTCCGGATAGGATGTGACGAGCCTCTCAAATCGGGCGAGTGAGACGCCCGGGATATGATCGGCCGCCACGGACGGCCGCAGCAGCATCGGCGAAACAGACGCCAGTCCCATGCCTGCGAGAAATTTTCGTCGCGACAAACCCGGCATATCCGACTCCCTTCAAGATAATGTGCGCTTTCCATGAGGCACACATTCATAATTGGGGGAAATTGAAAGTGTCGTTGATGCAGAACAGGTTTTAGCCAATCCTATTTCATCGTCGGTATCGTAAACTCGGCGCCTTCCTTCACGCCGCTCGGCCAGCGAGACGTGATCGTTTTAGTTTTCGAATAGAATCTGATCGAATCCGGCCCGTGCTGGTTGAGGTCGCCAAAGGCCGAGCGTTTCCAGCCGCCAAACGTGTAATAGGCGAGCGGCACAGGGATGGGCACGTTGATGCCGACCATGCCCACTTGGACACGCGAGGCAAAATCGCGGGCAGCGTCGCCGTCGCGCGAGAAGATTGCAACGCCGTTGCCATATTCGTGATCAGTGCACAGCGCCAGCGCCTCTTCGTAATCCTTGGCGCGGACCACGCTGAGGACAGGGCCAAAGATTTCTTCCTTGTAGATGCGCATGTCAGGCGTCACATCATCGAACAGGCAGCCGCCCATGTAAAAGCCTTTTTCATAACCCTGCATGGTGAAGCCGCGTCCGTCCACGAGCAGCTTGGCGCCCTCTTTCACGCCGAGCTCTACGTAGCTTTTGACTTTGTCCAGATGAGCCTGAGTCACCAGCGGGCCGAAATCTGCGGCGTTATCTGTCGAAGGACCTATTTTGAGAGATTCCGTGCGCGGGATGAGCCGCTTCACCAATTCATCTGCGGTCTTCTTGCCGACCGGCACAGCAACAGACACCGCCATGCAACGTTCACCGGCGGAGCCATAACCCGCTCCCACAAGCGCATCCACGGCCTGATCCATGTCCGCATCGGGCATGATGACCATGTGGTTTTTCGCGCCGCCAAAACATTGCACCCTTTTGCCGCTCGCTGTGCCCTTTGTGTAGACATATTCGGCGATGGGTGTGGATCCGACAAAGCCGACGGCCTGAATGTCAGGATCTTCCAGAATAGCGTCTACGGCTTCCTTGTCGCCGTTGACGACGTTGAGAATGCCCGGCGGCAATCCCGCTTCGATCATCAGTTCGGCCATGCGTAAGGGCACGCCCGGATCGCGCTCGCTGGGTTTAAGAATAAAGGCGTTGCCACAGGCGATGGCGGGGGCAAATTTCCACATGGGAATCATGGCGGGGAAGTTGAACGGGGTGATTCCCGCGACGACGCCCAACGGTTGGCGGATCGAATAGATGTCAATGCCCGGCCCGGCGCCCTCGGTAAATTCGCCCTTCATCAGATGCGGAATACCGCAGGCAAATTCCACAACTTCAATACCGCGTTGTATATCGCCCTTGGCGTCGGCGATGGTCTTGCCATGTTCGCGCGCCAGCAGGTCTGCCAGCGCATCGTTCTCGCGCGCCATGACCTCGAGGAACTTCATTAACACTCGGGCGCGGCGCTGCGGATTGGTCGCTGCCCAGGCGCTCTGCGCAGCTTTGGCGTTTTCGACAGCCGCCCGCATTTCGGCTTTCGAGGCGAGCGGTACCCGGGAGATGACCTCGCCGGTCATTGGCTGATAGGCGTCGGCAAAACGGCCAGATGTGCCCTTGACGTGTTTTCCGCCAATGAAATGTGTCAGCTCGCGCATGTGCAGTCTTCTCCCTGTTGGAGAGGTTTTAGCCCGGGTGGCTTGGCTTGTCATGTGCGGCGAAAGCAGCAGCCGATTATGGCCCGGCGCTGGCGGAAAACAATTGGAGAATCGAAATTCCTGCGATGATCAATGCGAGCCCGATCAGGGCAGGCAAATCGAGAGGCTGCCTGTCAACCAGCCAGCCAGCACCCGCGATCAATACAATTCCCGCGCCGGACCAGATCGCATAGGCTACGCCCACTGGCATGGTCTTCAGGGTCAGGGCCAGAAATACAAAGGCTATCCCATAGCCAAGGGCCATGATCGCTACCGGCCAGACGCGGGTCAGACCCTGAGAGGCATTCAGAGCTGTTGTGGCGATGACTTCGCTGACAATAGCGAGTGAAAGATAGAGGTAGGTCATGGCGTAGGAGAATTCTTTGGCGTCATGGAATGCTGATAGCTTCGCTTCATGTCGATATAGCGACACCACCGGAAAGCCAGCATATATTTGATTTCATTCACGCTGCAACGTAACCATGGAACCGGTAGACGATGAGCAACCACCATTCTCCGGGTTTTGACGACCAGCTGCTGCGCCATGGTGCCTCTCGCGGCCGCTTCGCTGGCAGCGAACATCCAGGTGCGCCGGCTGTACGGATTCTCCGGCTGCTGGCCGGTATATTTCGTACCCCCGCAAGATTTGCCACAGCCGGGCTTATTTTGGCAGCTGGTTGCATCACCGTCGGCGAAGTCTTTGTCGTGCTTCGCCTGTCCAGCTGGAATGCAGATTTTTTCAATCTCCTGGAAAAGAAAGCGGTTGAAGGCCTCATCACACAGATCTGGATTTTTCTCGCCATCGTTGTCACCATGATGTGCCTGCAGGGTGGCAGTCTGGAAACCAAGATGCGGCTTCAAATGAGGCTGCGCACCTGGTTGACACGTGTGGTCCGCGACGCCTGGATGGCGGACGGTCGTCACTACAGATTGCGCTATATGAGCGGTGAACATGCCAACGAAGAAGGCCGCCTCACCGATGACATCCGTGTCAGCTGCGAAATGGTTGTCGAATTTGGCGTGTCCCTGCTTTATTCATTGACGCAGATCGTGCTGTTTTCCAGCGTGCTCTGGCTCAATTCCGGGCCGCTGACGATTTCGGCCGCCGGTGCGTCGCTGACGATACCCGGACACATGTTCTGGGTGGCGATCCTTTATGCCATCGCGGGCGCTATCATCACCATACTGATCGGCCACCCGCTTGTACGGGCGACCGACAAGCGGCAAACCGCTGAGGCCGATTATCGTGCGCGTCTTGTGATTTCCATCAACCATTCCCAGACGATCGCACTGAGCGGCGCAGAATCCGGCGAACGCCGAAGGCTCGGGGCAGCGTTTAATCGCATCCTCGACGCCTGGCGGATCCAGAAAACGTCTTTCCGGAACCTGATCTACTTTTCTGCCGGTTACGGAACGCTGACTGGTGTGCTGCCTTTGCTGGTATTGGCGCCGCGTTACTTTTCTGGCGACATCACGTTAGGCGCATTGATGCAGGTGACGATTGCCTTCGGGCAGGTTACGACTGCCCTATCGTGGCTTTCGGGAAATTACTCTGGCATCGCACAATGGGAGGCCTCTGCCTCTCGTGTGCTTGCGCTGCATGAAGCGGTTTCCGATATTGATGATGAATTTGAGGGCGACAGCGCTGGCCGCTTCACGCGGGCGGCTATCAATGGTCCCAATCTGACCTTCCGCGATCTCAGCCTGTTTTCGCCTGCTGGTGAAATCCTCGTTCAGCGATTTTCCGCCGATCTCTGTCCTGGCGAGCGTGTGCTTGTTGAGGCCACGCCACATGCGGCTGAAGGCCTGTTTCGCGCGGTGGCCGGACTTTCGTTTCTTGGCGCAGGCCGGATAGAATTGCCGGAAGGAAGCGCGCCGCTCTTTATGGGTGAATATCCCTATTTGCCCGAGACAACTTTGCTGGAAGCGCTCGTCGAGCAACAGCACCTGGACAAACTCGATAAAGATGATGTGGCGCGTGTGCTTGTCGACGTAGGGCTTGCGAAACTTGTGCCGTTGATCGAGCGAAGCGGAAAATGGGAACAGGAACTGGGCATAGAAGACCGGCAAAGGCTTGGTTTTGCTATCGCGATCCTGCGCAAACCAGGCTGGATCTTGATGCACGAAGCCACAAGCGCCCTAACGCAAGCGGCTGAAGACCAGATTGTTGGCATACTCGAACAGCGATTGCCCGATGCCGCAATCATCAGAATTACCCATCGCGGTGTGACAGAGCGCGGATTTCACCGGCGGATATCGATATCGGATACTGCGGCCACAGGCATCGAATCCTGAGACACAGTTCGGGACAGTGCGCCGTTGACGGTCTCCGGCCACCTAGTAATATCCGCACAACAGAACATCGGGAGCAGCGCAATGGACGGGAATGTCGAACGTCCCTCAGGCAAACGTCATTTGCATGAAACCGGACCGCAGACTTTGATGGGCCGCCTGCTGCGTCACTTCTGGCATCCCGTGGCGCTCGCAGTAGATGTGCCGGCACGTTCGGCGCGCGCCATCAGGATTTTGAGCGAAGACCTTACTTTATATCGTGGTGAAAGCGGGCGGCCCTATCTGGTTGGCGGCCGCTGTGCGCATCGCTGCACCGTGCTGCACACGGGTATTGTTCAGGGTGAAGATATCAGCTGTATGTATCATGGCTGGCGCTATGATAGTACGGGTTTATGCAAGGACATTCCCGCCGAAAAGCAGCCACGGGCAAAACCGGTTCGCATCGCTGGTTACCCTGTCCACGAATATTGCGGGCTGATCTTCGCCTATATGGGACCCTTGCCTGCGCCTGAATTCGAACTGCCACGCAAGGAGATTTTTGAAGACACAAGCCGCGCAATCATCGCCAAGCGCGAGTTTTGGGACTGCAACTGGTTTCAGCAGGTCGAAAATTCCATGGACGCGGTCCATCTGAGCTTTGCGCATATGTGGGGTATAGAAGGCCAGTTCGGATCAGCCATTTCAGGTGGACGCCAGATTCCAGATCTCGAATACGAGGAAACCAGCAGCGGCATCCGCCAGATCGCCACGCGCTCCAACGGCAATGTGCGCATCAGCGACTGGACGTTTCCCAACAACAATCACATCGTTGTGCCCGGCCTGGATAAGAATTCATCCTGGGGACATGTCAGCGTCTGGGCGACGCCGGTGGACGATGAAAACACCATGCGGTTCAGGCTTTACTCGACTGACGAGACTGATCCAACAAAGATTGCGAAAGCCAGGCAGGACCAGAAATTCGAACCGCTGGACCATGTCGAGAAATTGTTTTCGGGCGATCTCTCTGGCTTGAGCGAGCAGGCCTTGATCAGTGCGCAGGATTATCTCGCGGTACGCGGACAAGGCGCGATTTGCGATCGCGATGAGGAAAATCTGTCGGCATCCGATGCCGGCATTATCTTCCTCAGAAAACTTTTTTTGCGCGAGCTGGAAGCGATTTCGCGCGGACAGGAAACCAAGACATGGGCCAGGCTTGCTGACAAAGTGCATCTGCCTCCCCCTCCCGTCGCCGCCGTGATCTGAAGGCACGCTTTATCTTTCGTGGATGTCAAAGGGGATACATGAAACTCTCATCATGGCTTGGCGGAATGTTCGTAAAATCCATGCTGGCCGCCTGCATCTTTGCCACCTCTGTGGCAGCTGTGATCCCGGCAGTTGCGCAGGGCTACCCCAATCGCGCGATCAAGATTGTTGTTCCTGCAACTGCCGGGGGCGCGCTCGACCTGATCTCGCGCGTACTTGCAGACAAAACGTCGGAAGATTTGAAGCAGCCTGTCTATGTAGAGAACAAGCCTGGCGCCAACTGGATCATAGGCATGCAAGCAGTCGCCAGTGCTGCGCCGGATGGTTATACCTTGCTGGTAGTTTCAGGTTCAGGTTTCAGCATCAATCCGCATCTTTTCAAAAATGTTCCGCCCATCAGCGATTTCACGCCCATTATAGCGGCGACGAAAGGCACGTTCGTGCTCATCGTCAATCCCAAACTCAATGTCGCCACCGTGCCGGAATTCATAAACGTCCTGAAACAAAGCCCCGGCAAGCTTAATCATGCCTCCAACAGCGCCACGACAAAGCTGCTCGCCGAACTGTTCAAAGTGAACGCAGGAGTCGAATTTTCCGATATCGGCTATCGCGGTGCGTCACAATCCATCAACGACACCATGCTGGGCATAACCGATTTCAGCTTTGTGGATTACGGCAGCGCATCGAGCTTCATGCAACAGGGCGTAGTTAAGCCCTTGGCGGTAACGTCACTGGGGCAGTACGAACTCAGTCCCGAAATAAAGCCGCTCTCGGCACAGGGATTTCCGGGCTTTGCCGTCGATGGCGGCACAATCGTCTTTGCGCCCGCTCAAGTACCGCGTGAAATCATTGCAAGACTCAACCAGATCCTCCTGAAGGTGTTGAAGTCACCGGACACAAACACGCGTTTTCGCGCGATTGGTCAGATCGCCTTTGGCAATTCTGCCGAAGAAACTGAAAAGAACCTGATGAATGAAGCGCGGCAATGGGCTGATCTTATCCGGGACCGCAATATAAAATTCAATCCGTAGATGATTGCATATCTGCCCGGAGGATCAATGCCAGAGACGTATGACGATGGCGGCAATTCGAAACCGATCGCACAACCGCTCAGCCGCCGCGCCTTTATCGGCTCCAGCCTTTGCGCCTTGCTTTCACAACCTGCAAAGGCAGCGATCACTTTTTCTGGCAAGACTATCAACCTGATTGTCGGATTTCCGCCCGGCGGCGGGGTGGACAATGGGGCGCGATTGATGGCCCGCTACTTGCCGCGCTTTCTTTCCGGCACGCCCAATATCGTGATTCAGAACATGCCGGGCGCGGGCGGCGTCATCGCAGGTAATTATCTTTATACCAAAGCGCCGCGCGACGGCCTGACGCTGGGTGTTCCCGGACGCGACTGGCCTCTTGTACCTATTCTGAACCCCTCGGGCGCACGTTACCAGCCGCTTGAATTTGAATATATAGGTTCGACCGGCGAAGTGAATACATTCATCTGGTTAAATAAGAATCTGGGCATCGCAAATGCCGGCGAGTTCAAGGCGAGCAAGAAGCCAATCATTTTCGGCGGTATGACGCCGGACACACAACCCAGCATGGTTGCAAAAATTCTCGCCATGAATGGCTATCCCATCAAGGTTGTGAGCGGTTATCGCGGTACTGCCGAGATCGTCAACGCCATCGAATCCGGGGAGGTGGATGCGATCAAGACCAATGCGGCTAGTTTCGCGCGGCGGCCCGACATGGCGGAAAAGACAACGCGGCTCATGCAGTTATTACCGTCAAAGGAACCGCTGCCCCTGACATCGGATTTTGTTGACGAAAATTCCAGGCTCCTGCTGAAGTTGACAGGTTATGCAAGCGCCACCGGAATGCCGCTGGTTGCACCGCCTGGTTCACCTGGGGAATATGTTGCAGCCTATCGCGACGCCTTTGCGAAAATGGCGGTGGACCCTGGTTTCGCGGATGAAGCGGAAAAGCTCGGCGAACCCCATGGCTCGCCTCTCGGTGGCGAGCAGATAAAAGCTATTCTGCAAGATACAATCAACGCCGCGACACCTGCGGTGCTTGAAACATTCCGCAAACTGGCGTCTTTAAGTAATTGAGAAGGAGTTATGAGATGAAAGCATCATTCATCCGGCGGCATGGTGGGCCCGAGGTTCTCGAATATGGCGAGCTGCCCGATCCCGTTGCAAAGGCGGGGGAAGTCATCGTTGACATTCATGCCGCCAGCGTCAATGGCGCGGACTGGAAAGTCCGGGAAGGCGGCTATGGCAGCGACACCCAATTTCCCTATGTGCTCGGCCGCGATTTTTCCGGAATCGTAAGTGCGCTGGGTGCAGGTGTATCCGATCTTAAGATTGGCGATGAAGTCTTTGGCGTTTGCGCCGCAGGGCAGGAAGGCGCGTATGCGGAAAAGATAGCCATTGCAGCATCTATCGTAACGAAAAAGTCTGCATCGATGACGCACGTTCAGGCTGCCGCTCTCGCGCTTGCGGGACTGACCGCGCTGGTCTCAGTCGAGGACACGCTCAAACTACAGCCGGGGGAGACCATCTTTATTCAGGGTGGCGCGGGCGGTGTCGCCAGTTTTGCGATCCAGCTTGCCAAACACATCGGCGCGAAGGTGATCACAACAGCGAGTGCGGCAAATCATGACTTTCTGCGCAAGCTGGGCGCGGATGAAATCATCGATTATCACACGCAGGATTTCACCCGAATGGTGAAAAACTGCGACGCCGTGTTCGATACTGTGGGCGGCGATCCCGCGTTGGCGACATTCGGAATATTGAAGCCCGGCGGGCGCGCCGCATTCATTGCGTCTGGCGGTAAAGCGCCGGTTTCGCCGCGTGCCGATGTACAATCCCTGCGTCCGCAAGTGGGCCGGGATCGCGCCCATCTGGATCGCATCAGCGAATTGTTCACCAAGGGCGCCATCGCGCCGCCAGAGGTGAAACTTTACACGCTCGCTGAAGCAGAAGCGGCTCATCGCATCAGCGAAGGCCGCCATTTGCGCGGCAAACTTGTTTTTCAGGTCCGCCCGTAGCCGCTGATCGCAGCGATGACACCACTGGCGTCGGCGGGCATGTCATCGCTGCGCCAGGCCACATGACCATCAGGCCGCACCAGCACGAAGCGCCGTTCGTATATGCGCGCAGCAGCGGCATTTTCTATGCACTCGAGGCGCATGGGCACAGCGGCTTTGCGCGCTGCCGCCAGCATCGGCCCGGCCTTCGCGCCATCATCGTTGAAACACAGCAATACGTAACCGCGTCCGAACAGATCAAGGATCGACGCGCCCTCGCGCAGCCAGACATGAGGCGCACGATGGCCGGGCCGCGTGGTGGCCGTATAGCTTGCCGCGTCATGGGGTGGCGCTGGTGTTCCGTCAGCAATAATGAGTGGCGACGCCTCATAATGATAACCAAGATGTACACCGATAGGCGCGAAGTGTTTGATCTTCGGCGGCAGTTTTTCAGCGAGCGCGCGGCGGGCTCCAGTGCCTGTTTCACCTGGTTCTTCAATCTGCATCGCCTGCGCAAAAATGTCGCCGCTGCGGGCGTAATTGTCTGCCGCTTCTAAAGTGTTTCGCGTACCTATGGGTCTGCGTTCTCTATCGTAAGTGGCGAGGATCGCTGGATTGGCCCAGCCCTGCATCACCGCGTCGATTTTCCACGCGAGATCGGCCACGTCACCGATGCCGGTGTTCATGCCAAAGCCGCCGGTCGGCACGAACAAATGGCACGCATCACCCGCCAGAAACACGCGGCCTTCACCATAGGATTCCGCAACAAGCTGACGCGGCAGCCATTCCAGCGCGGAGATGATTTCGATTTCTATATCAGCGCCAATCGCAGCTCTTATAAGCTCCTGCGGGTTCTGCAGACGCGCCTCTTCTTCCGAATTAAAATAGCGATTGAACACCCATTCATCGCCGCCATCGATTGTATAAATGGTTCCACCGCAGCCGGGTGCGAGCGGCCAATACATCACGCCGGCATTGCGCCCTAACGCAGCACGCAAGGCTGGCGCACGAAAATAAAGACCCAGCGCGATACCGAGAGTGCCGCGCCCAGTCAGCTTGATGCCAAGGCCCGCACGCACAACACTTTTTGCGCCATCGCAACCCGCGAGATATTGCGCCCGGCATGTTTCTTGATGGCCGCTCACTTCCTCTACCAATGTGATATCGACGCCATCACCATCCTGCGTGAAGGACTCGATGCGGCATCCCAGCCGCAATTCGATCAGCGGGCTCGCCTTCACATGGGCGCGCAACATGCGCTCCAGCGGCGCTTGGGCAGTCCAGGTCTTGTAATAGGGAGAGGCCGTGGTCTCGGGAATCGATTGCGCCAATGCTGCAGCGTCAGTCTTCAGGGCGTTGATGGAGGGAATGGCGAAGCGGTGTATCTCCTCGCCCAGCATGCGTGTGACATAGACCACATCCAGCGCCTGATCGCGCGGCACGCCGGCGTCAATCACCTTCTGGTCGAGGCCGAGGCGGCGGAAATGCTCCATGCTGCGCACGCCGATGGAAATGGCGCGCGGATGCGGGTTCACCTCGATCTGCGGATCAGCGACAATGCAGCGGATGCCGCGCCAGGCGAGTTCCGCCGCGAGTGTCAGGCCAATCGGGCCTGCCCCGGCAATGACAACCGGCACAGCGCCGCGCGTTTGGTGAACCAAGTCAGACAAATCGCCTCCGCAGGAACAACAACCATTGGCCAATCCTCCGCTATCTCTTATTCATGGATTTCAAGGCGTCAAATCGCCTGAATATCCGGGGGCGAAATGGACATTGCCACACATGAAGACCATGGCGATCTGCGCGAGGCGGTACGCGCGCTCTGCGCACAATTTGATGGCGCCTACTGGCGCGGCATCGACGAGGCGCGCGGCTATCCCGATGCGTTCGCGGAAGCCCTGACCAAAGCAGGCTGGATGGCCGCGCTGATCCCTGCTGAATATGGCGGCTCCGGCCTCGGCCTCACGGAAGCCTCCGTCATCATGGAGGAAATCAATCGCTCCGGCGGTAATTCCGGCGCTGTGCATGGGCAGATGTACAATATGTCGACCCTGTTACGCGCAGGCTCGGCGGCGCAGAAACAGGCCTATCTGCCCCGCATCGCCAGCGGCGAACTACGCCTGCAATCCATGGCCGTGACCGAACCCACCACGGGTTCTGATACGACGAAGCTGAAGACCACAGCTGTCCGCAAGGGAGATCGTTATGTCGTCAACGGGCAGAAGGTCTGGATATCGCGTGTACAGCATTCTGATTTGATGATCCTGCTGGCCCGCACCACGCCGCGCGAAGACGTGAAGAAGCGCACGGATGGCCTGTCGGTCTTCATCGTCGATGTGAAACAGGCGCTGGCCAAGGGCATGAGCGTGACGCCCATTCGCAACATGGTGAACCATGAAACCAATCAGGTGTTTTTCGACGATCTGGAAATCCCGGCCGAAAATCTCATCGGCGAGGAAGGCCAGGGCTTTCGCACCATTCTGGCCGGGCTGAATGCGGAGCGCGTGCTGATCGCCGCCGAATGCATTGGCGATGGCTATTGGTTTGTCGACAAGGCGCGCGCCTATGCAGGCGAGCGCCTTGTGTTCGACAGGCCCATCGGCATGAACCAGGGAGTGCAATTTCCCATTGCGCGTTCTTACGTGAACGTCCGGGCCGCCGATCTCATGCGTTATACGGCGGCGGCGTTGCACGATGCGGGCCGGCCCAATGGCGCGGAAGCCAATATGGCCAAGCACCTGGCCGCCGAATCCTCATGGGAAGCCGCCAACGCCTGTCTGCAGACCCACGGCGGCTTTGGCTTTGCCGCCGAATATGACGTTGAGCGCAAATTCCGCGAAACGCGCCTCTATCAGGTCGCACCCATCTCCACCAATCTCGTGCTGTCCTACATCGCCGAACATGTGCTGGGCATGCCGAGATCGTATTGAGGGGCATTCAGGATGTCATCTAAGTTGCCATCTTAGCGTGTCATCCCGGATAAGCGCCGCGCGCTTTCCGGAATGACCATAGACCAATCGATCACGCAGCCTTGGGCGGTAAGGTCTCAAGTTCCTGCTGGTAGGCGGTGTCCATTTTCGGCTGCAGATTGTGGCGGGCAAGTTCGGCTTCAAATTCGGCGCGGATCGCGGGATCTTCATCGGCGTAATCGATCTGGTCGCCGCCGAGGCGCTTGCTGATCCAAGCCTTTGGCACGCCCTGGCCGTTGCGGATGGAGACGACCTCGTGTTTGAAGGCGAGATAGCGCGCAGGCGTCGTGCCGGTGTTGAAATGCTGGTGGAACCACATGTTTGGCGGCACAATCATGGTGCCGACTTCCCAATCATAACGGCGGGGCTTTTCGCCTTCCGGCCACATCAGCGAATAACCTTCGCCTGACAGAATTATCACATGGGCGCCGGGGCCGTGGGCGTGGCCCTTCTTGTAGGTGCCGATGGGGAATTGCGAGATGTGGCTGTTCATCGACCCTTTGGCCATGTTGAAACGGATATGGCCACCGCCTGCGCCGCGCTCTTTTGCTGTGATCAGCGGCAGGTTCACCGCATCGGGCACAAAGTTGGTGACGAGCTTGAAGCCGGTCTGCTCGCCCTTGGCGGAGAAGTAATCGGGCTCGCCATTAAAGCGCTGTTTGAAATCGTGCTGCGTGTTGAACACGAAATCGGAGTCCTCATAGAGGTTCATGACCGGCGGGCCATCGGTGACGGCGACAAAGCGCGCGGGCTCCTGACCTGAGCCATTGAAGTGTTGGTGAATGGCGTTGAGCGGAATAGCGAATAATGCGCCAGCCTTCCATTCAAAGGTGATGCGTTGGCCTGCATCGTTCCAGACCGTGGTGGAGCCGCGTCCTGTCAGCACCAGGATCATTTCCTCAAACAGCTGGCGTTGTGGTGCGAGCTTGCCGCCCGGCGCGATTTCGCAGACATAGCAATCGTTCGAGGTGCGGGAGGCCTCATGATTGATATAGACCCCCTTGCCGCCGCGGCGCGCCCAGGGCTTCAGCTCGACTGTGCGCAGGTTCTGCACGTAATGGGCCGAGATGATGTCCAGCCCCTCACCGTGCACCCAGCGCAGATAGGGCGTTTCCTTTTCAGACGCGAATTTCTGGGCAAGGTCTTCGGAGACGAGGGCGTCTTTGGCCATGATAGTGTCCTCATTTATTGGCTTTTCGGCTTCATCCCGGACGCCCAAGGCGATCCGGGATCGTTCTGTTACTAGACAGGTGTTGCCAATGATCCCGGATAAATGCAATAGGGCGTCGAAAGATGCCCGTCTCTCAACGGGCTATGGCATTTTCCAGGATGACACCGGCTGCTAGGCCGCCTTGCGGGCGGGTGATTCATCCACAATAGCGATACATTTCTCCGGCTTTACGCGCAAATTGATGGCGTCGCCATCCCCCGCCCTCAGCGACGGATGGGAGCGCGCCTGCAGCATGGCGCTGCCGAGCCTGACTTGAACGTCGACGAAATCGCCGAGGAATACGGTGGTGTCGATCTTGCCCTTGTAGATATTCGAGCTTCCCTCTGCCGGAAATTCCCGGTCCGACAATTCGATATCCTCGGGCCGGATGGCGATGGACACGCGGGCGCCCGCATCGAAGCGGGTATCCGACTGCACGAGCATTTCACCGACTGGTGTATCGATCCGGAAGCGAGCCGCCTGCTCGTCGTAGGCCTTCACGATTCCATCGAGGAAATTGGTGGTGCCAATGAAATCGGCCACAAATTTCGTTTTCGGGTGGTTGTAGATGTCGCGCGGCGCACCAATCTGAACGATCCGGCCTTCGCTCATGACTGCGATCTCGTGGCTGAGCGCCAGCGCCTCGCCCTGATCATGCGTGACGTAGATGGTGGTCAACCCGTTCTCGCGCTGGATGCGTTTGAGCTCAAAGCGCATGGCCTCGCGGAGTTTTGCATCGAGGTTGGACAGCGGCTCGTCGAGCAGCAGGATTTCCGGCTCCATCACCAGCGCGCGGGCGAGCGCCAGACGCTGTTGCTGGCCGCCAGACAGGCGGGTGGCATCCCGTTCGGCCAAATGGTCAAGCTGCACCGCCGCCAGAACGCTCATCACCTTGTCACGGATTTGGCTCTTGGAGGGCTTGTTCTTGCGCACTTCCAGCGGGAAGGCGGCGTTGGAAAACACGGTCATATGCGGCCAGATGGCGTAGGACTGGAACACCATGCCGAAATTGCGCTTGTTGGGCGGCACGAAAAGGTTCTTGCCGGAGGAATAGACAATCTTCTGATTAGCTTCGATTTCCCCCGATGTGGGCCGCTCCAGCCCGGCTATCGAGCGCAGGGTCGTGGTTTTGCCGCAACCAGAGGGGCCCAGCAAGGTGAAAAACTTGCCTTTGGGCACCTCAAACGAAACATCCTGCGCGGCTTTCACCGGCGGCCCCTTCTGGGTCTGATATTCCGTACAGAGCGCGCGAACGCTGAGCATGTTCCCCTTCCTCCCGTGTTGGGATTGTTATGCGATGGACGGGGGAAGAGCGCAAGATGGGGCGGGCAGTCGCTTCACACACTCGAGCGGATATGGTCCCGTACAGCTGGATAGATCTGGTTATCCCAGCGCTTGCCACTGAAGACGCCGTAATGGCCGACGCCGGTCTGCAGGTGGTGCGATTTCATATAGGGGCGCAGGCGGCTGCAAAGATCATGCGCTGCCAGCGTCTGGCCGGGAGCGCAGATGTCGTCGCGCTCGCCCTCGACGGTGAGCAGGAAGGTTCGGCGGATTGCGCCGGGGTCAACCTTCACGCCGCGGAACGTCAGTTCGCCCAGCGGCAGAGCGTATTTCTGGAAAACCAGCTCGATGGTTTCAAGATAGAATTCCGCCGGCAGATCCATGATGGCGAAATATTCCTGATAGAATGCCTTGATAGCGTCGGCCTTTTCAAATTCTCCTTCAATGCGATGTTTGAACATGTCGACGAAGGACTTGGCGTGACGCTCGATATTCATGCTCATAAAGGCGGCAAGCTGGAGAAAGCCCGGATAGACCTTGCGCCCTGCGCCATTGTGCGCCCAGGGAACGACACCGGTGAGCTTGTCGCGGAACCATTCGATGGGTTTGCCCATCGCAAGCTCGTTGACCTTGGTGGGGTTTATACGCGTGTCAATCGGGCCGGCCATCAAGGTCAGCGAGGCCGGTTGATCCGGATCCTTGTCCGCCGCCATGACGGATACCGCGACAAGCGCCGCCACTGTCGGTTGGCAGACGGCGACAACATGGGATTGCAGCCCAAGCTTCTTGATGAACTGGATCACATGGGCGGTATAATCATCCAGGCCGAACACGCCTGCCGACAAAGGAACGTCACGCGCATTCTTCCAGTCGGTGATGTAGACATCATGATCCCTGAGTAAAGTTCGCACGGTATTGCGCAACAAGGTCGCGAAATGTCCTGACATGGGGGCAATTAACAAGACCTTTGGTTCTTCAGTGCTGATATGCTTGCGAAAGCGCAGCAGGGCGCCAAATGGCGTATTGTCGATGATCTCTTCTGAAATTGCGACGCTCGCGCCATCAATTTCGATGTCCCTGATTTCATAGTCAGGCCGTGCATGGGTAAAGCCTGCCAGCGCCTCCAGTTCATAATAGGCCGCCATGCGCTGCAACGAGGAATTGTAAGGCGCCTGTCCCCAGTTTGTCAGTATGCTTTCGGCGTTGGCGGCAAGCATGCGCACGGGATAGGCCATGTCGGCGTAATTCTGATATGCATCATACATCATGGGGTCCGCAATTGCCTTTAGCTTCAGGGATTGATTAGCAAGGCCTGTGCCATTGGCATGCGGTTTGCTTTGTGTGATGCGATCACGCAGGAGCAGCTGTCTCACATGCCCCAGGTCACGCTGACAATCTCTAGCAAGAATTACTCATCCTGGTCGTTACGCGGCTGGCTGATGGTCAAGCAAAGCGGTGTGAAGTTTAAAGAAATCGCTGTGTCGCCAGATGATCCGGAAGCACGCGCGGAGATCCTCCTGCTATCACCTTCCATCCGCGTGCCTTGTCTCGACTATGATGGGATCAGGGTTTGGGACACGCTCGCCATCGGCGAATTCATGAACGAGATTGCCCCTAAAGCAGGCATGTTGCCCACGGATCAGATGCAACGTGCCCATTGCCGTTCAATCTGCGGCGAGATGCATTCCGGCTTTTCAGCCCTGCGATCATCTTTGCCGATGAATATCAAGGCGAGCTTTCCGAAATTCAAGGTTTGGTCCAAGGCGCAGGCGGATATCGGCCGTATTCAGGACATCTGGCGTGAATGTCTTGATGCCTATGGCGGTCCCTTTCTGTTTGGAAAATTCTCCATAGCGGACGCCATGTATGCGCCGGTTGTGACGCGCTTTCGAACCTATGGCGTGGAACTGGACAAGGATTGCCAAGGCTATTGCGACGCAATCTGGAATGCTGCGCACATGCAGGAGTGGATTATGGCTGCGCAGCAGGAAGCTGATGATTTTGAGGAGCTGGAGGTCGAATTCTGACGCGCATTCGCGCGCTGGAAACACTGGCGAAAGGAAATGGTTATGCTGGACAGCGTCAAGACGGACACAGAATTCTCTCATGTAAAGCCAGGCGATACGCCGTGGCGAACTGACGGACTGCGCGATTTTTTTCTCTACCGCGATCTTGGCATTGCCGGGGCGACGCATGGCAAGGTGATCGCGCATCTGGTGAAAGCCAACAAACCGCCAGACAAGGGCACCGGCTGGCATATTCATAAATCCGATTTCCAGATCGTGCTGATGACGAAGGGCTGGGCGCGCTTTATGTATGACGGCAAGGAAACCCTTGTGGAATCGGGTGATTGTGTGCATCAACGACCGGGCATCGTGCACTATCTCTTCGATTATTCACCGGATATGGAATATCTGGAAATCGTCAGCCCAGCCGATTTTGGCACGGAAGATGTGGAATGTTCAGTGCCGGTTCCAGCACCCGAGGCGTGGAAGTGACAGCGAGCTGCCCGGGTTATTCCGTCCAATAGAATCCTCCTTCCATGGAAGCGCGGCTTTCAAGTGCTTGCGTTCACTGCGCGGGCTTGTTCTTCGCGATCACCTTGCCCCAGCGTTCACGCTCACGCACGATCCAGGTAGCAGCCTCAATGCTGCTGCCGGATTCAGCTTCGTTGGAGAGTGATTTCAGCTTCGCAATAAAGTCTGGATCGCGCGCGATCGCGAGCGTTTCATTTTCCATATAGGCGAGCAGCGCAGGTGACGTAGCTGACGGGGCCATGAGGATATTGGCAAAACGCGCTTCGAAATCGGCAATGCCCGCTTGTTGCGCTGTTGGGACATCTGGCAGATCGGCAATGCGCTTGTTTGCCGATACGGCCAGCGCCCGCAGCGCGCCAGATTTAACGTGCGGAACCAAGACGCCCGCCACGATGAAGCTTGCATCAATTTGACCGCTGACGAGATCCTGTAGCGCCAGCGCCGCGCCGCGATAAGGCACATGTACGCCTTTCAATGGGCTCACTGCGCGCAGATATTCAAACGCCATATGGCCTGGCGAACCGACACCTGCCGAGCCGAAGCTGAGGTCACGCTTTGCGCTCAATTGCACAAGTTCCGCAAAGGTTTTGGCTTCAATTTTCTGCGCATTCACGGCAAGCAACAATACGACTTCGCCGATTTTGGAGACGGCCGTCAACGCCGCGGGGTCATAACTGCGGTTGGGGTTCATGTGCGGATTAATGGTCAGTACTGAATCGGTGGTGAAGAACCATTGCCGCCCGTCCGGCGCGGCTTTCGCGACTGAAGCAGCAGCAATGTCTCCCCCTGCCCCGGTACGGTTCTCTGCCACGAACGAACGGCCTGTGCGCGGCGCAAGCCGCTCGATCAATATGCGCGCCACACCATCCAACGGCCCGCCTGGTGCGAAGGGGAGGACGATGGTGATCGTGCCTTGAGGCAGGGGATTGTCCTAAGCCACCACGTGATGCGGCAGCAACGCTGCACCGCAAAACGCCAGCGCCTTAAAAAACTTCATGTCACGATGTCCATTGTAGAAGATGCCGGCACAGCCGTTCCTTGACCTGCTGATACCAAAAGTGCGCATGGCAATCCAGCCCGTTTCTGGCAATCTCACACCAAGATGCATTGAGAACAGCGCACCGCGTTAGGGATCGTCAGGCGAATCGCCTTCCACTGCTTGGAGGAAAAACAATTTCAACTCGGGAACTTCTTCGGCGAAGTCTTCCTTCCATACATATTGCAAAGGTCCGCTCCTGACGAATTTACCGCCGCAAGACGCCAGAATGTCTGCGGGCTTGTTTATATCTACAATGAATGTCAAACCACTGATGGAACCATATTGCGGATTGGCATTTTCGAGCTTCATACTGATGTTATGAATCTTATAGGGCCGGTAGGGCTTTTCATTCTTGCGCGCGCGAAAGCGCTTGCGAATTACAGCCAGCTGATCTGGCTTGAGACAGAGAAAATCAAGTTTCTCCGCATCAAGGCCGTAAACCAATTTACCGCCTATCTGGACAATGGATTCGACATACGTGCCGATGATGGGGCGATAGCTTATTTTCAATTCGCTGGGCTGGCCAGGCTGAAATACCTGCCGCGCTACATATGTCGTTTCCAGCGTCCAAAGTGGACCCCATTGCGAAATGATACCTCGCTCAGTGAAGTCCGCGCGCAGGGCGCCGGATAATGTGTTGATCGCCGCAGCCGTTGCGTTGCCAAATGGCGCAAGCGGTATGCCTGCATTCTTGAGATCGCCCGTCAGATCGACGCCGAGATAGCTGGCACGGGCGACGGCTTTGAAATCGATGGGAACAGCGTTGAACGTTGCATTCACGCCGAGCGGATCGCTCGCCAGGTCACCAGAGAACGCGCTTTTATTGTCGGCATAGTCGGAATCAAAAGGCGCGATTGGCAGATAAAGATATTGTGCGCTCTCAGCTTTTGCAGCCGGTTTGAATTGATAGATCAGCTCCATTTTATCACGCGAAAGATGGATAGACGTTTCATGCGGATTGATCTCCGTATTCCGCGACATTTTGAGCAATGGCGCCGGCAAGGCTACGTAAACTGGACCATCATACGCTGCCGCTTTCTGACAAGATGGCAGAATTGAAGTCATCACAAGTGCGAAAGTGATTGAGCGCATGATAATATTGCACCTGTTTGATGCGCAGAGGGTTTGCGCATTTTCGCTTTACATGATTGCCAACAATTCAACTTACGCCTTTGATCCGCATCAATGGCGGCAAAGGATTTCATGTATTTAAATTAAACAGAATGCGACGTGACCCGGTTTCGAGCGGGTTGCAGTACAAAACGCAAAACCGGAGTTTCTCATGTCCAGATTATTCGCCGCCGCACTTATAGCTGTGGGGTTGAGTGCATCGGCCACGCCCGCTGCAGCTGAATATGTTTGCGGCCTCAACCCCTATGGCGACAATTTTCTGTCTTTGCGCAGTGGTCCGGGCACAGGCTATCCGGAGATCACGCGATTGGGGCCAGGTGCTGGACTTGCCGTCGTTCGCGGCAGCGGCGGCTGGTTGTATGTTCGAACGCGCTATGGCGCGGGTTGGGTCGCAGCCCGCTACGTTTGTTAAGGGCTTCCACTGTCAGATCGCGAAACGGTATCGCCAGGTCACGCGAAAAATCCAGCAGGGCTGGCTCTAAGATCAGTGTTTGTGATCATGCGGGTGTCCATGTCCACGATCATGTGAATGTCCGTGATCATGCGAATGTCCATGATGATGCGAATGACCATGGCCATGCGAATGGGAATGCCCCTGCCCTTCCCCTTCTTCGCGGTGATGGATGATCTCTTTTGATCGCGGTCCGCGCGGGTCTTCGCTGAACACCAGCGACTTGATGGTGACAGGCACTGTGTAGGAGGGCACACGCACCTTGCCGAGGTCGATGTAGTCGAAATCCATAAGCATCACGCCGTCAATGACGAGGATCTCGCTCATCACGCCGCAGTCTTCGCGCAGGATGCCACCCAGGGTCTGCGCCACGTCGCCGTCCAGCATGATGTAGAGCGGATCGTTGCGCGCAATCTTGTCAGCGAGGCCGAGTTTCACGCCTTCGGCAAAGGCGCGCACACGCTCATAGGCGGGAATGCCGCGCCAGCGCAGAGCCAGAGCGAATTCGGCTTCGGGATAATCCATATCGAAGGCCACGCGATGGCTCTTGATCGCCCTGGCCAGCGCCCCGCTGTCCACCTCTTCGCCATCGGCTTCAAACGGCGGCTGCATGACTTGCAGATTTCTGCGCGGCAGCAATTTGCCTGGTGTCGAAATGTAGCTCGTATTGCCCGAGAGTTGCACGGAATATTCGGATGCGCCAAGCGCGGTCGCGCGAATGCACTCGTGTGCAGGCAACAGCGGCCAGGGGAATTTGCCTGCGTCGATCTTGCGGCGGATGGCGTGTCCGAGGCGTTTGCCCATGTCGCCAAAATCTTGTTGTTCGCGATCATAAACATATTCTGCAACACCGCCCGAAAACATCATCCCAGCGACATCGCTGAAGTCACTGATTGCATCGGTGAGATAAAGATGTTCCACATCATGCGGCATGGGCCGCGTGACCAAGGCATCGACGAGGGTATCAGCCATTTTATCAGCGACCTTGTCGAGATCCTCCGGGTTGATGACATCGCCAAGTTTCCAATCAAAGCCAGCGCGGCGGGCGTGCGTGCGTCCTGCGGGGTCTAGCCGGACAATCCTGCCGTTCTCTGTGACCTGCAGACGGCCGCCGATATGCACGGCTGCTGTTGTGATGACTTTGCCGCCTTCCACCAGACCGAGCTTTGTGGTCCCGCCGCCGATGTCGATATTGAGCACGCGCTTGCCCAGATCCATCGAAGCCTTCGCGGCGCCCGAACCATAGGCCGCCAGCATGCTCTCCATGTGATGGCCTGCTGTGGCGCAAACGAGGTCGCCCGATTGCTCTGACAACATGGCGGAGATCGCCTGGGCATTTTCGCGCCGCAGCGCTTCGCCTGTCAGGATCACTGCGCCGGTGTCCACGTCCGCGCGATTTATGCCGCCCTTCTCGTAGGCTTCTGCAATGATGAGTTTCAGTTTTTCATCATCAATGCGGGTTTCGCTGGCATAGGGCGTCAGCGCGACAGGCGAGAGATAAAGCTGTTCGCGCGACACGACATAATAACGGCTGGTCAATTCCTCCGCGAGGCGGCGCAGGTGGATGCGCGAGAAAATCACTTGCGTGCCGGACGAGCCAATGTCGATGCCGACGCTGGTCAGATGCACATTGTCCTGGATCCAGAGCGGATTGTCCTCCAGCGGGCCATCAGATTCATATTCGTCGTGATCATGGTCTTCATCGCCGCCATGCTGGTGGAACACATCGCCCATGGTGTGGTCGGTGATGGTGTGGCCCCCTGCGGGAAATCCGTCGTCTTTCTTGTCGCCAGCCATGATGTTTCCTGAAATTTTGCAAGGGTTCCGTCGCCGATGGGCGCAGGCGTGTCAAGCGATCCCCAACGCCGCTATAGCCTTGCCCAGACCGAAAGCAACATCAGCGGCGCACCGAAGGCCAGCAACGTTGCGGCAATCATGAACCGCCCGTGCCAGGTAAACAGCAGGGCTGGCAACGCGCCAAATGCAAGAAATAGCGCCAGCACGGTCGAAACGCCTTGCGCAATATTGCGGCCAAGGGGATCGCTGCCAGCACTTGCCAGCAGGAAGACAATTACGGCCACCAGCGCCAGCGCCTCCAGCGCCGCGAGGCCAAGGATGAACATGCGCCAGCGGCCTGTTTTTGCAGGCGGCGGCTCCTCAGAGGGCAGGCTCGCGGGTGCGTTCATGGGGGGCTTTCGTTTCAGACCGGCATTCCGGAAATATAGTAGTGGCGATCAGCCTGCAGCCCAAGCTGTATTCCCGGCGCTTAAAGTTGACACGTCCCACGGTTTGCCTGAATACCGCAGCAGCGCCGAGCAGGCGGCTTGAGACATTTCCGGGAGACGAACATGCCGCATGACGACAAGGGTGGAGTACACTGGCACGAGCCGGGCGGAATGAAAAAAGCCGGTTTCGGCGAGTTCAAAAAGCAGCCGACGCCCTATGACGCTTTCATGGAATCAGAAGGCGTGCCTGTTTTCCGCGACATCGGCATTTCCAGCGTCGCCAACCTTCCCCTGCACAATTGGAAGCGCAAGGGCGGCAAGGGCCATTACATCCAGCTGTTCGGCACCGAGACCAAATGGGGCTGCTTTGTCGTTGAAGTGCCGCCGGGCGGCGCGCTCAACCCGGAAAAGCACATGTACGAGGAAATCTACCTCGTCGTGGAGGGACGCGGCACGACAGAAGTCTGGCAGGAAGGCGACAGCAAGAAGCACGTGTTCGAATGGCAGAAGGGCTCGATTTTCTCGATCCCCATGAACGCCTGGTTCCGCATCGTCAACGCCACGTCGGGCGGCGCACTGCTGCTGGCCGGCACGACGGCGCCGAATGTCATGAACATGATCAACAATGTTGACGCTGTGTTCAACAATCCCTTCGTTTTCCGCGACCGTTTTTCCGGCGCTGACGATTTCTTCAAGCCGAAGGACGACATCGAGCCCGATCCGGTGCGCGGCCTTGCCATGCGCCGCACGAATTTCATCCCCGATGTGGTGAATTGCGATCTTCCGCTGGATAACCGGCGTTCGGTCGGCTGGCGGCGCGTGGAGCCGTTCATGACCAACAACCAGTTTTATTACTGGATTGGCCAGCACGAACGCGGCCGCTATTCCAAGGCCCATGCCCATACCTCCGCCGCTGTGCTGATCTGCCTGAAGGGGGGAGGCTACACCTATTCCTGGCCGGAGCGTCTGGGCCCGACACCCTGGCTCGACGGCAAGGAAAACGAAGTGCGGCGGCTCGATTACGGCCCGTTCGGCATGGTGACGGCAGCGCCCGGCGGCGACCGCTGGTATCACCAGCATTTCTCTGCTTCCAGCGACGACTTCCGCCTCACCGCCTGGTTTGGCCCGCATAACCCCGGCCGCGACCCCGGCGCGCCCGGCCAGAAACACACCGATTACACCGCTATCGATCTCGACAAGGGCGGCACCGCCATCCCCTACTGGATGGAAGACCCGTATCTGCGCCGCGAATACGAACAAACCCTCGCCCGCAACAACGTCGAAAGCCGCATGGACCCGGCCTGGTTCGTGAAGCCGAATGATGCAGGCGGCGACGCCAAGCGCGATAGCGTGGTGTAAGTCCAGCGATGCAACAAACCCTTCTCCCCGCCTGCGGGGAGAAGGGCTTCCTTCGGAATTTTGCATAAGGCGATAGGTGCAGCGGGCATAATTTGATTGAGCCCCGCCGCTGCAGAATACGTGCGAGATTAGGGACGAATCAGGCCCGCTCTTCTCGCCGCAGTGAACCAATTCAGACCTTGCTACGATTCCCGTTCAAACGCATAATTCCGTCAAATAGGTTTTAAGGACTGAATTGCGATGGATGATGGGGCGGGCGGCGTAAAAAAAGACAAGCGAGCCTCTTGCAAAACTCTTCGGGGGATTCGCCAGCTTGGGGCTGATTTTGCCGGATAGCGCTGTTTCCGGGCGTTCGCCATACCGTTCTGGCCTTGCATGGCCCATTTTCCGTGATTGCGGACGCGCGGCATCCGCCGCTTGCGCGG
>CANJJI010000030.1 GCA_947474545.1 Beijerinckiaceae bacterium
CGCAAGATCAGAGGTCTTCGCCCCCGCCTCCTGCTCCCGCAAAACACCAATGATCTGCTCTTCTGTAAACCTTGCTCGCTTCATCTGTCCGTCCTCTGAGGGGCCGGACTCTAAATCCTCGCGGAGGAAAAATGCAGGGGCAGGTCAGATTCCAAAAAATCCTGACATCAGGCCAACAACAAAACCGGCTCCCAGCAAATTGGGCAGAAGCGTGACAGCTGAGTTTAGATTCAGATGAACCTCCGCATGGCCTTCGTCTTTTTTGGGGCGAAGCATCGCTGCACCTACGCCCACCATAAGCAGACCAAAGAGAAATAACAGCTGCTTGCCGTCCATCAGTTTGGCGAAATGCGCGCCCGTCAATGCACCCGCGATCCCCGCGACAGAAAATGCCAGGGCGCATGGCCATTTCAAATGTCCGGCACGGGCATGCAGAATAAGATTAGTGAGTGCACTTATGGAGACCGCTATCGCGCTGGTGCCGATCGCCACATGCGGCGACGTTATCCCCACAGCGTAGACCAGCAGCGGTACGGCCAGTATTGAGCCGCCGCCACCGACTAACCCGAGGATGGCACCCACAAGCGCGCCAGACGCTCCTGTCAGCAGATCAGTCAGGAGCTCTGTCATTGCGTGTTTCCTTACGCCGCAACGCTGGCGCGGCGGTTCCACGGCGCAAGACCGAGGATACGCGCCATCGCACAGGTGCCGGAAATACCCGCAAACATCAGGCCCGCGCCGACAAATCCGGCCAACCCATAAAATCCGGGATGCACGAGTGCGCCCAGCGCCACACCCGCAACAACCATCGAACCGGCGGCGATCTGCACCTGCCGCATGATTTCAATGGGCTGGCTGAGATTGGCGACGACGGGCAATCCAGCCTTTTTCCAGGCGTCAATGCCGCCTTCGAGAATGTAGGCGTCCACATCCGTCGCACAGGCGAGCTTGCCCGCATTGGATAAGGTACGATTACCCGATTTGCAGTGAAAAATCACCATGGGTGCGGGTCCCGGTGCGTTGACCTTGTCCAGACGCGACAGCGGCTCATGGTGAGCGATCGAGATTTTTTCCCGGGCATGTTCGTCGGCTTCGCGGATATCCACGAGCAAAGCGCCGGAATCGATGAGCTCGCGTGCTTTTTGCGGTGAGATTGTTGGAAGGGACATGATTTCTCCGTAGGGTTGAGGCGGTTTTAGTGTTCCCGGTGTGGTTCACGCGGGACAGAAGATCCGATGCAATTGCGCCATCAGATCTTCAATGCGGGGGTCTGCGATCCGGTACCAGAGCGTCTGGCTGTCCCGGCGGAAGGTGACGAGTTTCTCCTCGCGCAAGCGCGCAAGATGCTGCGAAAGCGCCGACTGGCTCAGGCCGACTCTTTCGGCCAGGTCGCTCACTCGCATTTCACCCGTTTCCACGAGCAGGCACAGGATCAGCAAGCGTTTTTCGTTCGCGAGCTCCCGGAGCAACGCTGCAACTTCATTCGCTCGCGCTTCCAGATCAGCGGCAGTGGTGCGCGAAGCTATGTCTTCGGGGTTTGCGGTTTTTGCATCCATCGTTCTTCTCTAAATTAGATATTGCTTATTTAGAGTTTTATAATATATAAGTCAACATCAATCGCATCCGGGAATGGAGAAAATCATGGAAAATTCCAGAAAACCTGAAATCAAGGCGTTCTTCGACGAGCCGACCAATACGATCTCGTACCTCGTCTGGGATCGAGCCACGCTCCAGGCTGCCGTGATTGATCCAGTACTGGATTACGACCACAAGGCTGGCACGGTGGATGTGCGTTCAGTCGAGGCCATCCTGACGGAAGCTGAAGCGCGCAACCTGCACGTTGAATGGGTTCTGGAAACCCACGCTCATGCCGACCATCTGTCAGGAGCCCCTTGGCTGAAGGCGAAAACCGGGGCGAAAATAGGAATCGGGGAACATATCCGTGACGTTCAGCGGATTTTCCGGCCTATTTTCAACGCCGATGACTTGAAGACAGATGGTAGCGATTTCGATCACCTTTTTTCAGACGGCGAACGGCTTGTTTTAGGTGAACTGGAGATTGAGGTTCTGCACGTTCCCGGACATACACCTGCTGACGTGGCCTACAAAATCGCTGATGCAGTTTTCGTAGGAGATACGATCTTCATGCCGGATTATGGCACAGCCCGCGCTGACTTCCCCGGCGGCAATGCCGGGCAGCTCTATCAATCAATTCAGAAGCTTCTGTCTTTGCCGCCCGAAACCCGGCTCTTTATGTGCCATGATTACAAGGCTCCAGGCCGCGATCAATATGCCTGGGAGACGACGGTGCGTGAAGAACGCGAAAAAAACATCCATGTGCATGAGGGCGTCAGCGCCGGGCAATTCATCGCCATGCGCCAGGCCCGCGACGAGAAGCTGGCTGCACCGACATTGTTGCTTCCGTCCATTCAGGTCAACATTCGTGCAGGACGCTTTCCGAAAGCAGAGCATAACGGGGTGCATTATCTGATGATACCAGTCCGCCCGCGGCCGGGCGCGGAAGCGGTCGTCGCCTGACGCACCTGCGATTTGCGATGATTTGCAGGCTCCGTTACGGTATCTGCAAATCACGCAAAAGGGAGGCGCGCCATGGACGATGCCGGCGACATCCAGAAGCTGGGAATCCGGGTTCAACCGCTCGCAAAACACTGCGGCGCCATGATCTCAGGGGTGGATCTGACCAAGCCTCTTTCTCCCGAACAGGTGAAGATTATCCAGCAGGCATGGGATGATCATCTCGTGCTGGTATTTCGTGGCCAGCAATTGAGCGAAGTTGATCAATTGCGCTTCGCCTCCTATTTCGGCGAACCGGGTAATCGCAAGATTGCGCCTGATCATCTGCGCGATCGCTCTGAAGGCATTCTGCAAAACAATCCCAAATTTATGCTGGTGACCAATATCAAGGTCGATGGCCGCCCCATCGGCGCATTTGGCGATGGCGATATGTGGTTTCATATCGACAGCGGCTATTCCTCCCGGCCCTACAAATATACGTTTCTCTATGGTCTGAAGTTGCCCAAAACCGGCGGAAACACCATGTTCTCCAACACCTACAAGGCCTATGAAGCGCTTCCTGAAGAACTGAAACAAAAGCTCGAAGGGCGCAAGGCGCTGCATATACACGAATACAAGCGCAACGAGCGCGTGGAACTGGCCGAAGACATTTCAAAAGCCCCGCACTGGTATCATCCTGTTTTCATACGCCACCCCAACACCGGCAAGAGAGCGCTGTTTGTCGACCGGCTGATGACGCGAGCGATTGCCGGCATGGAGCCGGATGAAAGCGAAGCGATCCTCGATCAGCTCTATGAAACCGGCGAGCGGCGCGAGTTTATCTACGAACATGAATGGCAGCTCGGTGATTTCGTGATGTGGGACAATCTTGCCACTATCCATGCCCGCACCTGGTTTCCGCCAGAAGAGGAAAGGCTCCTGCGCCGCTGCACGATCGAAGGCGTGGAAGTCAGCGGTTGACCGCCGCACTAAAAACCCAGGGAGAGTGAACATGCCGCAGCGTTTGCCGGCCCTCCAGTCATTCATAGATGACGTCCGCAACATCTGGTCGCAGGAGAGCGACAACGCTGTCCGTATGGCGAAAGCCAAGCCGATTATGGAAAGATTGCTGCAGGACAAAAAGCTTCAACAGATGTCGGAAGACTGGCCTTCCACAGAAGGCCGCAAGAATCTCTTGCTCTATGTCGATCCCGATTATGAATTTGCGATCAATGCTGTTGTTCGCGTTCCCGGACGAAAGGGCAGCATACATGACCATGGCCCCGTCTGGGTGATGTATGGCGTGCTGACGGGGACAGAAGATCTAGAGCGCTACGATCGCATTGACGACGGCAAGGACGAGAACTTCGCGCAGGTGAAACTCAATTCCATCGGCAAGGGGCATACAGGCAAGGTCGATATTGTGCCGCCGCTAGATATCCATTCGGAAAAAGGCGGGCCTACGCGTTCGACTGCCATCATCCTGCGTAGCGCGCGGCTGGGCGAAATCATTCAGGGACAATATGATCCTGTTACCAATGTCGTGAGACGTGGACCGGGACCAACGCAGATTCCGTTTGAACTGAATGTGTGAAGACCGTTTGAAGTCCGGGATGATAGTCCCTCCGGCTACTTTGGAGGCATGAGACTGATGCGAAATGCCTGTATCTATCTGATAGCGGCATTTTCCCTTGCGCCCTCTATCGCAGCGGCGCAGGAAGCCTATCCGCCAATCTCGATCATCGTCGGTTTTTCTCCAGGCGGCGGCTACGACACCTATGCGCGCGTACTCGCCCGCCATTATGGCCGTAACCTACCGGGCAATCCGCGTATTGTCGTACAAAACATGCCCGGTGCATCCAGCCTCACTGCCGTGCGTTATCTCGACAATGCTGGCAAAAAAGACGGCAGTGTGATTGTGGCTTTCAATCCCGGACTGATCAATCAGTCGTTACTCGAATACGACAAGGTGAAAGTCCGCTTTCCCGATTATGCCTGGATTGGCAGCATTACCAAAGACTACCGCGTCTGCTATGGCTGGAATGCGGGCGGCGTGAGAACATGGGCTGATCTGCTCAAGCGTGAGCGGTTCAATCTTGGAACCACCGCGCCTGGCGCTTCTGCCTATATCAATCACGCCATCATGAAAAATCTCTTTGGCGTGAAAGTCCATCACGTCACCGGCTATCCCGGCAGCGCTGAAGAACGGCTCGCCATCGAACGAGGTGAACTTGATGGCGGCTGCGGCGCATGGAGCAGCAATCCGCCGCAATGGATCAAGGAAAAGAAAATTTCTGCTCTGGTAGCGTTCACAAAGCCGCCCATACCCAATCTTGAAGGCGACGTACCGTTCGTTGTTGATCTCGCCCAAACAGCCGACGACAAGACTTTGCTCAACGTGCTGATCTCCCCCGATGACCTTGGCCGTCCCTTCATCGCATCGCGTGAAATCCCGGCTGATCGCCTCGCCGTGTTGCGCAAGGGTTTCGATGCGACGATGCTCGATGCGGAATTTCTCGCTGAAACACAGAAGCTTGATCTGACCGTCAGTCCCATCTCCGGCGTAGATGCAGAGAAAATGATTGGCGCAATCTATCGTGTCCCTGAGCATATCATCGCCCGTGCAAGGGATATCGTGAAGTAAGCGCCTCGATTTTTGCTGGCGTTATATCAAACTCAAAACAGAAATGCGGATTCGATTATGATAACAAGCCTGAAGCTCAAAATCGCAACCACTCTACTGGGTGCTTGCCTGTGTTTGAATTTCGCAGTCGCGCAATCGGAAGATTTTGAAAAGATCGTCGCAGCCGCCAAAAAGGAAGGGCTGCTGCGCCTTTACACCGGCATGGTGGGCAGCGATGCGACGCCCGCGATCGCCAAAGCCTTTCAGGCGAAATACGGTATACGCGTTGAAGTCCTCGAAGTCCGCGCATCGGAATTGCGCGAACGCGTGCGCACTGAACTCGTCGCAAACCGTGTTCTCGCTGACGCCATGTGGACATCTGCAACGCAGACCCGGCAATTTGCCGCTGAAGACCGCACCATCCAGCCCTTTGGCGCATTGCCCAGCCTGAAAAACATCAGCGATGAAGTGCGCCAGCTTTGGCAAAGCCCAGATATGCATGTGCCCATTTTCACGGTCCGCTACGCGATCCTCATCAACACAGCGCTGGTGAAGGATCCGCCAAAAACTTATGCGGATCTTCTCGATCCCAAATGGAAGGGCAAAATACTCGCCGATGATTTTCGTGCAGCAGGCGGCGGCAGTACGTTCTTCACAGTCACCTATAACAAGTTTGGGGCGGACTATCTTAAGCGGCTCGAACAAAATCAGATCACGTTCACACGCGATCTGCGCAATGGCGAACGACGCGTTGCGCGCGGCGAGTTTGCGATCTTTCTGCCTTTTACGATCTTCAATCTGACGTCGTCACAGGGCCTTCCCGTTGCTGGCGTCGTGCTTGAAGAAGGCATGACGTACACGCCTTTCAGCGTGAGCCTCATCCGTGGCGCCCCCAATCCCAATGCCGGCAAGCTGTTTATTGACTTTACGGCTTCACTTGAGGGGCAAGGCATATTTGCAACCTATGGTCTTGCGCCCATGGCGCAGGGCCTGGCGGATAAGTACCCTCCGGTCTTGCGCCCATTCGCGAATGCAAAAATGCTCGGTGCGCGTGACGGCACGCAGGATGACTTCATGTTCAAAGCCGCCAAGGAAATCTTCAAATAGCTTGATCGAGGTTCGCATGAGTGGTGCAGAAGAATTAAACAAGGCGCTTTTTGGCGTGGACGAAGCATGGCTTGCCAAGCAAAGCGAGCCCATTCTTGAGCCAGAACTTCCGATCATAGATCCTCATCATCACTTCTGGGATCGCGGGGGCCCCTATCTCTTCAATGAGTTATTGAAAGATACGCGCACCGGGCACAACATCCGTGCAACCGTCTATATGCAATGCCGCTCCATGTATCGAGCTGACGGGCCGCAGGAACTCGCGTGCTTAGGCGAAACCGAATTCGTGAATGGTATTGCAGCCATGAGCGCCAGTGGCGATTATGGGCCTATCCGCATTTGTGAAGGAATAATTGGCCATGCTGATCTGTTACTTGGCGGCCGCGCCCGCGCTGTGCTGGAAGCTCAGGTGAAAGCCGGCAATGGACGTTTTCGCGGGATCCGAAATTCTTCTGTCTGGCATGAAGATCAGAACATTCGCGGCACGCCGATCGCCCCGCCCAAGGGACTGTTGCTTGATACGAAATTCCGCGAAGGATTCGCACAACTTGCGCCGCTCGGCCTGACATTCGACGGCTGGATGTGGTGGACCCAGATCGGTGAATTCGCATCGTTGGCGGACGCCTTTCCCGGCACAGGCATGATCCTTGACCATTTTGGCGGCGTGCTCGGGATCGGTGTACATACCGGCAAGCGCGACGAAGACTTCCCCGCCTGGCAGAAGGCCATAAGGGATCTCGCCAAACGTCCCAATGTATCTGTAAAACTTGGCGGCCTTGCCATGCGCACCACGGGATTTGGCTATCGCGAATTGCCCGCGCCGATGGATTCAGTCGAACTTGCCCGGTTGTGGAAGCCTTATTTCGACACGTGTATAGAAGCTTTCGGTGTTGACCGCTGCATGTTTGAAAGCAATTTCCCGGTCGATAAAGTCTGCGTCGGCTATGCAACCTTGTGGAACGTTTTCAAACGGCTGGCAACGGGGATGACGAAGGCTGAGAAATCCGCGCTGTTCTTTGATACGGCTGCACGCGTCTATAAACTCAACACGCCAGCGAATGGCTAGGTTGAAAGCTGGCTGCTGATCCAGGTTTCAATTTGTGCGGCATTCATGGCGCCGCTCTGGCGGGCGACTTCGCGGCCGCCCTGAAACAGAATCATCGTGGGGATGCCGCGAATGCCGTAACGCGCCGAAACACCCTGCAGCGCTTCGGTATCGAGTTTGGCAAAGCGCACATGGGGCTCCATGTTGCGAGCGGCAGCTTCAAATTGCGGCGCCATCATGCGGCAGGGGCCGCACCATTCGGCCCAGAAATCAACAACCACGGGAATGTCGTTGCGCGATATATGTTTCTCAAAATCGCTTTCCGACCCTATCGCGGCAGGATGTCCATCAAACAAATTTGCCTTGCACCGCCCGCACACTGGCGAAGCTCCGGACTCAAGACGTTCCTGCGGCGCACGATTAACGGCCCCGCAGGACGGACAGACAATTTTTAGTTCGATGGACACGCCTTACCTCCGGCCAATATTTAATGCGCCATGACAATTGGCACGGTCATCGAATTGAATATTTCGCGGGTTGTGCCGCCCAGGACAAGTTCACGCAACCGCGAATGCCCGTAACATCCCATGACAATATAATCAGGCGAGCTGTCAGCTGCATGGGACAGAAGGATTGCTGCGATATCATCAGTCGGCGGCAATTGTTTCAGCGTCGCATTGATGCCATGTCGCGCCAGATGCCTTGTAATGTCAAACCCTGGAACGCTATCAGTGTCCTGATCCTTTGAGGCAATAGTTACGACCTCCACCCTGCCCGCCCGCTGCAATAATGGCAGAGCGCCTGCCAGCGCCCGGGAAGCAACAACGCCGCCATCCCAGGCAATCATCGCCTTGCCGAGTTTCGCAGGGCCCTTGTGAATATAGGGTAATACGACGCAAGGACGGCCCGATCCGAAGATGATGCCGACCGCCAATTGTGAAGCAAAGCCGTCTTCCTCCGGCGTGTTCTGGCGAATGATTGTCAAGTCATAGTGACGGGCGAGACGCGCCACCCGGTCAATCGCCTCACTGGTAAAACCTTCGAGCGGGACGTAATCAACATGGACGCTATCTGGCGCGGCAACGATCATCCGCTCGAATGCTTTTTGCGCGGCATCGCGCGCCTCGTCTGTGGCCTGAGCCATCAATTCATAGGGATAATCGCCCATGAATGAAACCGGCGCGATGGATTGCAGCGCTATCCCGGTCGCTGTCAGGTGGGCCTCAAGCTGCCCGGCCAGAGACAGGGCGAAGTCGTCAACATGACGGCCTTCCGGTCCACTTTCGAGCACCACAAGAATGTCTTTAATGGCCATGCAAAACTCCTATCAAGTCAAGCCGTCTTCCCATCGTCAGATCGAACGGAACAAACTTTTTATAGGGATTGACCCGGCCCAGGACATTGATCTGCTTCAAGGCGTCCGCCGCGTTCAAGCCCTAGGCAGACGCTAGTTGAAATTCCGAGGGAGTGGTGGACATGTACAAACATCTACTGGTGGCGACCGACGGGTCTGAATTGGCCACGAAGGCCTTGCGCCACGGCGCGCAACTGGCAAAGGCACTCAATGCGAAGCTGACAATCGCCGCCGTAACAGATCCGTGGCCAGTACTTGAAATGGCGCAAAAAGCGCAAGAACATAATACCGATCCGATCGGCAGTTATGAAAGCAATGCTGCCGTTTGGGCCCAAGACGTGCTTGCGAAGGCAAAGCAATCCATTGCCGACATCGCTGTCAATTGCGAGACAGTCCACGTCAAAGACATGCATCCATCCGCAGGCATCCTCGAAACCACCAAACAACGCGGCTGCGACGCCATCGCCATGTCGACCCATGGGCGGCGTGGCATCAGGCGGATGGTGCTGGGCAGTCAGGCTGGTGACGTCATTGCCAACGCCGAAGTGCCCGTCATCATCGTCAAGTAATGCTGGAACAACTTAGGCTTCCGCGGCGGAGAATTGCCGCGGAAGATAAATTATCAGTCGGCCTTAGCCGCGAGGCTGTATCTTCGCGATCCGGACATATTCGCCCCAGTTCTTGATATCCTGAAGCAGAAACGCCTGTCCTTCATCCGGTGTGGTGATCCAGGGATCGCCACCAAACTGGTTGAGGAATTTGATTGTGTCTTCGGTGGTCAGCATTTGTTTAAAGAGATCGTTGATCTTCTGAACAACTGGCTTTGGCGTGGCGATCGGTACAAAGGCAGCGAACCAGCCATTGAGATCCATGCCCGGCACTCCGGATTCGGCCATCGTCGGGATTTCAGGCAGAAACTTCATCCGTTGTCCAGTCGCAATGCCGAGAATTCGGATTGAGCCCTGTTTCGCAGCCGCCGTCGAAAATTGTGGATCATGCATGCCGTAGTCGACAGAACCGCTCTGTAAATCGTTGATGGAATCCTGCGCCAGTTTGTAGGCGACTTCGACCGACTTAACGCCTGTGATCGCCTTATACATTTCGCCCATCACGGTGCCTGAGGTGGCGGCAACCGCGTAGGTCGCCTTGTCGCCCTTTTCCTTCAGATAGGCGGTCAATTCCTGCACTGTTTTGAATTTTGAATCCTTGTGAACCACCATCATGAAGCCCTGACGATTGATGGTGGCGGCGACCTGAAATTCCTTGCCTGCGTCCAGAGTCACATTCTTAAAAATATGCATGTTGGCTGACATCGACGAGCCAGTGTGGAGATAAATTGTATGTCCATCGGGCTTGGCGTGGGTCGTGTAAGTCATCGCGATCATGCCGTTAGCGCCGGGCTTGTTTTCGACGATGACATTGCGTTTGACGATGGGCCGCATCTTGTCGGCGAAATAACGCACGACAACGTCCGAGCCGCTGCCTGCAGCGAAGGCGCAAATCAGGCGTATGTCCTGAGAGGGATATTCCTGCGCGCCAGCGCCGTTGATGAAAGGAAGAGCCGCGCCCAGCGCCAGCGCGATACGCAGGCCTGCTATTTTCTTGGTCAAGTGATGCTCCTGTTGTTGAAGAGTGGTGCGCCAGCGCGCCTCAGCCCTTGGGTTCAATTTTCGCCACCTTGATCAGACGGCCCCATTCGTCAAAGGATTCGAGGAAGCGCTTTTGCGCTTCAGGTGCTGACAAGCGCATGGGTTCACCGCCAGATTTCAGAATGAATTCCTGCGAAGCTGGCGTCGCCACCACATCAAGGAATATCTGGTTGATCTTTTCGACCACCGCGGGCGGCGTGCCTGTGGGCGTCATCACGCCAAAGAAGCCGGGAACATCCAGCCCCGTAAGACCCAATTCATGCAACGTCGGCATATCCGGGTGGGCTGACAGGCGCTCTTTCGACCCGGAGGCGAGAATTCGCATGTTTCCAGCACGTTGTTGCGCATGAGAAAAAACCCCATCCAGAAAGCCATAATCGACCGCGCCGCTTTTAAAATCGTTCACTGAATCCGGCCCGGTGCGATAGGGAATTTCCACGGCCTTCAATTGCAGCATTTCCTTGAACAAAGCGCCCATCAATTGTCCCGGCGGGGCGGTTGTCGCATAGCTCACCTTATCGCCCTTTTCCTTCGCGTAGGCGATCAGATCTTTAACATCCTTCCAGGGCCGGTCTGCAGCAACTGTCAGATAGAATGTGAATTTAAGCAGCGTCGCCGCTGTGATCATTTCCTTGCTTGGATCAATCGGCTTATCCTTGAACATGAAATAATTCGCCGCCAGCGAAGTGGGCGAATGCATGAACAAAGTATAGCCATCCGGCTTTGCTTTCGCAGAATAGGTGGTTGCAATCAGACCACTGGCCCCCGGCCTGTTATCGACAATGATGGGCTGCTTCATAAAGGGCCGGGCCTGTTCAGCAAAGAAACGTACCCAAATGTCTGCGCCGCTGCCGGGCGGAAAGGCGCAGACAATTTTCACTTCGCGTGAAGGATAGACGTCCGCTTGCGCCCAAACTGCCCCTGAATATGCCACGCTGGCGAACCATGCGCCAACGCCAGCAATCAGTGCTTTCTTCAACATTTCTCTCTCCCTGAACTCGTTATCAGCCGCGCGGTTCGATCTTTGCGATCTCAATATATTTGCGCCAGTTCTCGATCTCTTCGAGGAAATAGCGTTGGGCTTCGGCTGGCGTAATGATGAAGGAATCGGTGCCTGCCTTTACCAGAAACTCTTTCGTGGCAGGCGCGCGCGCCATCGCATAAAAAGCATCGCGCAATTTGTTCTTGATTGGCTCGGGTACGCCGACGGGCGCCATCAGCCCCCACCAGCCGATGATATTGATGTCGCCAGCGCCCTGCTCCTTCATGGTGGGTACATCGGGCATGGATTGCATCCGCTCGCGCGCGGCGATAGCGAGAAGCTTTATTTTTCCGGCCCGTACCAGACCAAGCGCGAATGTCGGATCGTACATGGCATAGTCGAGGTTTCCACTCAGCAGATCATTCACAGAATCCGGTCCGGTACGATAAGGAACTTCAACGGCCTTGATGCCCATATTCACATTCATCAAAGCGCCCGCGACCTGCCCCGTTGGCGCGGTGGTGATATAGCTGGCCTTGTCACCTTTTTCGCGCATGGCGGCAACGAGTTCCTGCAGAGTGTTGTACTTGCTGTTCGCGGGCACCGCGACGACGAACGCCAGTTTGCTCACAGTCGCCAGCACTTCGATCGTCTTGCCCGCATCGACGCCGGGGTCTTTATAAAGATGCATGTTCGCAGCAAGGCCACTGACACCGTGAATGTAAAGTGTGTAGCCATCGGGCTTTGCACGCGCGACATAATTGGTAGCAAGATTTCCGCCAGCGCCGGTCTTGTTGTCGACAATGATCGGCTTGTTGAAATGGGGCTTCATGCCTTCTGCATAATAACGTACCAGAACATCGGCCCCGCTACCGGCGGGAAAGGCGCAGACGATACGTATTTCCCGTGAGGGATAATCATCGGCTTGTGCATGTACGTAAGGCGCAAAAACAGGCGTTGCTGCCGCGCCCGCTAACAGGCCCATCGCATGCCTGCGCGACACGTATGTTGCATCGTTCATGGCGTCCTCCTTCTATAACCGGTGTAATTGAGTTCAGCCTTTTGGCTCTATATTTGCGATCTTCACATAGCGGGCCCAGTTCTCAATATCGTCGAGAAAGCGCTTCTGCGCGACATCAGCCGGAATCACCAGGGGATCGCCTCCAAATTTTGCCAGGAAATCCCGCGTCTCAGGCCGCTCGGCCATCATACGAAAAGCTTCGCCGAGCTTTTTCTTTATGGGCTCTGAAACGCCTTTGGGCGCGACAAGTCCCCACCAACCCACGAGATCGACACCGGGGACACCACCCTCGATCATCGTCGGAATGTCCGGCTGCGATTTCATCCGCTCCCCTGAGGTCATCGCGAGGACGCGAACGCCTCCGCCGCGTTGCTGTGCGAGCGCGAAAATCGGATCGTACATGGCAAAATCAATCGCGCCGCTGGCAAGATCGTTCACCGAATCCGCAGCAGTCCGGTAAGGCACTTCGACAGCGCCAAGGTTGAGCACGTGTTTCATCATCGCGCCGCCGACCTGGCCTGTCGGGGCGGTCGCGCCATAACTGGCCTTGTCGCCTTTGGTCTTCAGATGAGCAATGAGTTCCGGCAATGTCTTCCATGGCGAACTGGCGGCGACGGAAACCGTGAAGCGCAGAGTCGCCACGGTGCCTAATACGTCAAAGGACTTACCGGCATCATGGCCGGGATCCTTGAAGAGATGCATGTTAGCTGCAAGCGCCGATGGCGTATGGATATAGAGCGTATAGCCATCCGGTTTGGCGCGGGCGACATAATTGGTGGCCAGATTTCCGCTCGCGCCGACACGATTTTCAACGATAATGTTTCTGTTGAAGGCGGGCTTCATGCCTTCGGCAAAAAACCGGGCGAAGACGTCCGCGCCGCTGCCCGCGGGAAAGGCGCAAATCACACGAATTTCACGCGAGGGGTAACTATCCTCCTGTGCCGCAACATGGCGTGGCAGCATTGCAAGCGAAGACGTTGCAAACAGACTCTGAATGACACGTCTGCGTGAAAATTTCGCCATGGATATGCTCCCTGTCAGTCTTGTATTCCCGCACGGTCTGCGCCGAATTGGGGAAATGATCGCACAGGCTCCGGCCTGCGTCTACACGTCCGATGTTGCGAAAAGGCCGCCCGCGCACGGCGGACAGCCCTGTCATTTCAAACAGAATAGTCTTGATCAGCCCTGGGGTTCAATCTTCGCCAGTTTCACGAAGCCGCCCCAATCCTCAATGTCCTTGATCATGCGTTTCTGACCTTCCTCAGGAGAGATCATAAGTGTATCCGCGCCAAACTTGGCCATGAACTGGCGCGTTTCCTCGTTGCCGACGATCTCCTCGAACATATGGCGGATTTTCTCCACAATCGGCTTAGGCGTCGCCATTGGCACCATCGCGGCCCACCAGCCACCGACATCATAATTGGTGACGCCAAGTTCGTGCATGGAAGGCAGTTCCGGCATGGACTTCATGCGATCCTTCGTCGTCACGGCCAGCATGCGAAGGCGACCGGAATTTGCGCCCGCAACGGCCGTTACGGGATCATGGAAGGCAAAGTCGATGACGCCGCTCGCCATGTCGTTGAGAGTTTCTGAGCCCGTCTTGTATTGCACTTCCACGGACTGCAGATCGAAATGCTTCTTGAACCACGCGCCTGCGACGCGCGCAGTCGGATTGTTGCTGGCATAGCTAGCCTTGTCGCCTTTGGCTTTCAGCGCGGCGACGAGTTCATTCAGCGTTTTTGCGGGATAGTTGGCGCCTGTGCAGAGCATGAATGGCTGCACGTTGATGCCAGCGACAATTTGAATTTCCCTGGCGATATCGACGGGCGGATTTTTGAACAAATGCATGTTCGCAGCCAGCGAATTGGGCGCGTGAATATAGATCGTATGTCCGTCCGGCTTGGCTCTGGCCGAATAAGTTGTGGCGATGTTGGCGTTTGCCCCGACCCGATTTTCCACCACGATCGTGCGCTTCATGAGGGGGCGCAGTTTCTCCGCGAAATAGCGCACGTACACGTCTGCGCCGCTTCCCGCTGGAAAAGCGCAGACGAATTTCACGTCCTGACTGGGATAGTCGCTTGCTGAATCCTGCGCACTGGCAAGGCCACCGGCCGCAAGGCTTGCGGCGCCCGTGAGCAATGTTCTGCGTGTGATTTGATGATGCAAGTCTGTTCTCCGCTACCTATGGATTTCGCCGCCTGTTTGCCACAGGCAGCTGGTCCAGTCCACAGCAGCACTACGGAGTCAGCCTTGCGGTTCGATATTGGCAAGCTTGATATATTCGCCCCACGCCCTGTAATCGTCGAGAAACTTCTTCTGCCCCTGTTCGGGCGAAAGCATGAGCTGGTCCGCGCCAAACTTGGCGAAAAAGGCGCGGCTTTCCTCAGAGGCTGTCACTTCATTGAAGAGCTTGTTGATCTTGTCGATGACAGGCTTAGGCGTTGCCATAGGCACCATGGCGCCCCACCAGCTGGGCAGATCAATGTCGCGCGCGCCTGATTCGTGAAGCGTGGGTATATCCGGGGCAGCTTTCATGCGCTCTTTCACTGCGACTGCCAGTATGCGGACCCGTCCAGCATTTTGCTGTGCGATGGCGGTAACGGGATCATGCAAGGCAAAATCCAGCGCGCCGCTCGCAAGATCATTCAACGTATCTGCGCCAGTTTTGTATTGCACTTCGAGTGAATTGAGATTCATGGCTTTCTTGTACCATGCGCCCGCGACGCGCCCGGTGGGATTGTTGGTCGCGTATGAGCCTTTGTCCCCCTTCTCGCGCAATGCGGCGGTAAGATCGGCGACAGTCTTCCATGGCTTGTCAGCAGATATTGTGACCATGAATGTCTGCAGCAACAGGGTGGCGGCAACTGTCAGTTCCTTGGTGGAATCGATGCCGGGATTCTTGAACAAATGCATGTTAGCGGCAAGGCCGCTCGGCGCGTTGAGATAAATCGTATAGCCGTCCGGCCTGGATTTGGCGGCATAGGAGGTGGCGATATTGCCGTTGGCCCCAACGCGATTTTCGACAACTACGGCCCGGCCGAGAATGGGACGCAGCTTTTCGGCATAGTAACGAACGTATGTATCCGCGCCACTACCGGCAGGGAATCCGCAGACAAATTTGATTTCGCGCGAAGGATAGTTTGGATCAGCTTCCTGAGCGCTTGCAACCGCACCGTAGAGCGCGGTTGCCACGAGTATCAAGCCGAAACGGTTTAGCTTATTGATTATTTTCATCGTTGATCCTGTTAACTTCCGGCCCGGTATTTGTTCGTTCAGCCTTGCGGCTCGATATTGGCGAGCTTGATATAATCACCCCAGGCTTTCACATCCTTCTCGAACATCGCCTTGGCTTCCGCCGGTGAGAGCGACATCGTGTCCGCACCGAACTTGGCCATGAAGGCACGGGTTTCTTCACCGTCGATAACCGGTTTCCACATCTGGTTCAGTTTATCGACGATCGCTTGCGGTGTGCCAGCGGGCACCATGGCGGCCCACCAACCAGGCACGTCGAGATCCTTGACGCCTAGTTCATGCAGCGACGGCAGTTCTGGCAGCGCCTTCATACGCTCCTTCGTCGTCACGCCGAGCATGCGCAACGAGCCGTTAGTGGCATTTGCAACTGCATGAACTGGATCGTGCATGACATAGTCGATCGCGCCGCTCTGCATATCGTTCATGGTGTCGCCACCGGTCTTGTACATGATCTCGACCGCTTTCAGGCCATAGACTTTGTTGAACCAGGCCGCTGCGACCTTGCTTGTCGGCGCAGTTGTACCATAGCTCGCCTTGTCGCCTTTCTTTTTCAGCAATTCCACCAGCTCCGGGACCGTCTTAACTGGCGAACTTGCGTGCACAGTCAGCATGAAAGGCTGGCGATTGATCGTCGCGGCGATGACGATTTCCTTGGCCGCATCGACAGGCGGATTCTTGAACAGATGCATGTTCGCGGCCAGAGCGCTCGGCGCATGCACATAGATTGTATAGCCATCAGGCTTGGCGCGCGCGACATAGGTCGTTGCAATATTGCCGTTGGCGCCGGCGCGGTTCTCGACGACGATTGCGCGCTTGAATGCGGGACGCATGCGTTCAGCGAAATAGCGCACGTAAACGTCTGCGCCGCTGCCTGCCGGGAAGGCGCAGACGAATTTCACTTCGCGCGAAGGATAGTCCGCCGCCGATTCCTGCGCCAATGCCGACGGCAAAGACAGGGTTCCCGCGCCCAGAACGGCTGGCGCTCCAATGATAAGGTCACGCCGGGTTATCTTCGTCATGTCATCCTCCCAAATCAGGCACGCCGGTGCATCCGGCTGTGTTCACCAAGCATATTGTCACACGCCTCTTGCGGCGTCCACGGCATCGATAAATTCGATCAAAACAAAAAGCCGCGTGTGGGAATCGTCCCAAACGCGGCTCTTGTGGCGGTGATATCGGTTTATTCCTTAAACGCCTCTTCGCGCGTTGCGCGGAAGGATGGCAACACGATCAAGGCCACCACGCAGGCGGTCAGCGCCAGCAAGGTTGCGGAAATCGGGCGCTGCAGGAAGATCATGGGGTCGCCGCGCGACAGCACCATGGATCGGCGCAGGTTCTCCTCCATCAATGGCCCGAGGATGAAGCCCAGCACCATCGGCGCAGGCTCGCAGCCAAAGCGCATGAGAATGTAACCGAAGGCCGCGAAGATCACCATCAGCAGCAATTGCGAAGGTTCGCTGTTGGAGCTGTACACGCCGATGCAGCAAAACATGATGATCGCCGGATAAAGCAGGCTGTAAGGCACTTGCAGCAACTTAACCCACATGCCGATCAACGGCAGGTTGATGATGACAAGCATCAGATTGCCGATCCACATCGAGGCAACAAGGCCCCAGAACAATTCTGGATTGCTGGTCATCACTGCCGAGCCGGGCTGTATGCCCTGGATCATCATCGCGCCCATCATGATCGCCATGATCGGGTTGGAGGGAAGACCGAGAGTCAACAGGGGAATGAACGAGGTCTGCGCCGCAGAATTGTTCGCGGCTTCCGGTCCGGCGACGCCTTGAATTGCGCCCTTGCCGAACGCGAAAGTCGGGTTGCGTACGACCTTCTTTTCCACTGTATAGGCGGCGAAGGAGGCCAGCACAGCGCCGCCGCCGGGCAGAATTCCGAGCAATGAGCCGAGCGCTGTGCCGCGCAGGGCAGCCGGAATCGCCTCTTTGAACTCAGCCCTTGTTGGCCACAGATCCTTCATTTTTGTGGGGATGGGCTCACGCTCAATGGTATCGCCTTCGAGGTTGCGGATGATTTCCACAAGACCGAACATGCCGATGACCAGCGGCAGGAAGTCGATGCCGTCCCACAACGTCGAAATGCCGAAGGTATAACGTGTCGCGCCGCTGTTCACGTCCGTCCCAACAAGGCCGAACAACAGACCGATGAGAATGACCGTGATCGCCTTGAGCACGGAGCCTTGCGCCAGAATGACCGCTGTCACCAGACCCAGCACCATCAGCGAAAAATAGTCTGGCGAGTTGAACTTTTGGGCAAAGCTCGCCAGCGGCGGCCCGAAGCCAGCGATAAAAACTGTGCCGACGCAACCTGCAAAAAAACTGCCCAAAGCCGCCACGGCCAAAGCCGCGCCCGCCCGGCCGCGCCGCGCCATCTGATAACCGTCAATACATGTCACGACGGAGGAGGATTCGCCGGGCATGTTGACAAGGATCGATGTGGTTGAACCGCCATATTGCGCGCCATAGTAGATGCCGGCCATCATGATCAGCGAAGTCAGCGGATCGAGACCGAACGTAATCGGGAGCAACATGGCGAGAGTCGGGATTGGGCCGATGCCAGGCAACACGCCGATCAGCGTACCTACAAGGCAGCCGATCATCGCGAAGCCGACGTTTTGCAAAGTGCCTGCGGCAACAAAACCTGTCAGCAGGTTTTGAAACATATTCATATCCATGTCAGGCTCCCTTCGCCGACGAAAACAGCGACCAGAGTTTCGTGAAGGCAGCCGACAGGTAGTCACCGCTCCATGTAGGCATGGCCTGGCCGAGCAGCACGACAAAGATCAGCACCGATGCGAATGCCATGCAGACGGCCAGCAAAAGCATTTTCTTCTGGTTCGTGTCGCTACGTCCCTGGGTCGCAATGGCGACCAGCAGAACGAGCGCAGGCTCAAGCCGGATATGTTCGATGAGGTAGCCAAACGCCAGAACGCCAGCGAACACGCAAAGGATTGGGCGCAATGGAATTCGCTCAATCGGTGGACCGTCCAGCGTAAAACACTTGAACAGGCAAATTCCACCCATGCCCATAATGATCCAGCTGAGCCATGTCGGGAAATAACCAGGGCCCATGCTGCGGGCTGAGCCGTAGGTCAGGTCTTTACCGAAATAAATTCCGACCAGACCAATAAAAATGAACAGCAGTCCCGCCCCCAGGTCCTGCGGACTCTTCACGCGCAACATCGCTCCCCCTCCTTGAAGTCTGCCCGGTCCTTGTCCGGTCCACATTCGTTTCGTGTGATTTTACTTATTTCATCCCGGAGGTAAACCTCAAGCGGACTGAAATATTCTGTTACGGCCTTTGCCGGGCTATCCAATGGCCGGCAAAGGCCTGCTTTCAGGCATTCGCGCTGCTAAAGAAGTCTTATGCAGAAGCGATAAAATATCTGCCCAACTCGTCGCGCTGAATGCCTTTCATGGAGAACATTTCCCGTACGATTTCGCGCCCGTCCCGGCTGCCAGTGGCCGCCATCAGGTCTTCAAAACGCTTTGGCCCATCTTCCAGCGCGGCTTTCAGGCTCGGGAATTTCTTGCCGGGATAGGTGGGCGGGACAGGAATTTGCAGCTCCCATTTGTTCGCATGCTGCAACGGCCAGGTGAGGTCGAACCCCGCTTTGGTGCCAGTATGGGCGCCGTGCAGCGATGGGTCGAGTGGCGAGAGCCTTACGCCGGTCGCCTGGATCAGGTCCTTGTCCGCCTGGAAACGAGTGCCGAAAGCCCATTCGAATTGCTGGTCGTTGAAGATGTCGATATCCGGATCGACAGCGAATGCGTGTTTGGCCGCCGTGCTGCCCAGCACTGTGTGTAATGCACTGCGGGCCTCGCCGGGATAGCGCTGACGCAGCGAGAACCGCACGCTCATCGAGCCGCCAGCAGACACGGGCGCATAGACTGCAACGGGTTCGCGAACGACGCTTTTCAGCGCTTCCCATGCATTCAATTCGGTGCGGATAGCCTCCAGATTGGACGTGTCAGTCAGGTCCATGCGGCTGCCGGAAATCGTCGCAGTCTGGAACAATGCGTCCTTGCGGTGTGTGATGGCCGTCAGGCGGAACACGGGGTTCATCTTCACGCCGCCATAATAGCCGAGATATTCGCCGTAAGGGCCTTCTTTCTCCACGTAACCTGCGGGATCGAGATAACCTTCAAGCACGATTTCCGCGTCGGCCGGCACCATGACAGGCTGCGTCACGCATTTGACGACGCCCATTGGCGCCGCGCGCAATGAGGAGATGAGCCCGAGTTCATCGCCGGGCTGTTTCATTGTTGCGGCAACATGATCGATGGGATGCATGCCGATGACATAGGCCACAGGCACTTTTTCGCCGCGCGCCTGTGCTGCCATATAGATGGCGCGCAAGTCGCTGGGCGCATTGAGATCGACGCCGGTTTCCTTCGGCCCGCGCAGCATCAGGCGGCGCAGACCGCAATTGGAAAGGCCGGTCGCCGGATCGATACTGAAATCGACCGTAGCCGAAATATAGGGCGCGCCATCAAAAGCGTGCTGCAGATGCGCGGGAAGTTTGAGCACATCGATATCATCGCCGGTGACGACAACCTGCTGCACTGGCGCTTCTTCACGCGTGAGTTCGACCAGAACCGGCGGCAGCGACAGGCGGCGCAACAATTCCTCGACAATCCCGGCCTGTGAAACGCCAAGAGCGCGGGCGAGGCGTTCGCGGCCACCGACTACGTTGCCGACGACTTCGACCCCTTCCGGGCCGGCTTTCTTGAACCAGACAGCCTTGGGATTGCCCTGCATGATGGCGGCCATATCGGCCAGATCGACCTTGTCCTCGCGCACGTCGAGTTGATCCGATCCTTTCAAACCTTCGACAAAATTACGCAGGCGAAAGCGGTCGATATCGATGCTGTTTTTCAGGTTTTGCGAAGTCTGGTCATCCATGTGAGCCTCCTGGGGCGATAAAAGAGCAGTATTCTCAGCGGAATTTTTCGCCGGTTACGATACCATTGATCAAGCCGGCGTGCACCTTGCGCGCCGAGAAAGACATTTCCAGCGCGGTATTGAGATAAGTCTTGATTCCGCGCACGACGGGCGGCGTATTCTTGGAGAGCTGGGCGAGCACGCGATCAACTTCGGCATCAAGTTTTGCTTCTGGCACAACGATTGCGATGATGCCGATTTCCTTGGCTTCGGCTGACTTGATGACATCGCGCGTCAGAACCATGCGCGCCAGGGTCGTGCGGTTCACGCGTTCGGCCAGCGCTGTCATGACCAGCGTCGGCGCGATATCGTGGTTCATTTCCGGCACGGAAAACTCCGCAGTGTCTGCAGCAATTGCAACATCGGCAAGCGCAGCGAGAGCGCAGCCGACGCCAGCCGCCTTGCCGCGCACCTTGGCGATGACAGGCACAGGCACATTGCGCAGCACTTCATAAAAATCGAGCACAGGATCGGCGATCAGAGCCTTCAATTCCAGCGCTGTCTTGCGGCTGCCCGGCGGGGGCATGGTGGCGCGGCGGCCCGCGCAGAAATCAGCGCCTTCCCCGGTGAACAGCACGGCGCGGGTTTCCGGATCGAGATCAGCAAGCGCCTTTGTGACGTCGAGCGCCATTTCCGCCGACAGCGCATTGCCGGCAGCCGGTGCGTTCAGGGAGATTTCAAGAATATTTCCGTCGCGATTTGTGACCTTGACTTCCGACGCCATGTTTCCTCCGGATTATTGTTCGTTGTTTGAAATGAGCTTTGCGGCCCATCTTGATAAAGTCAATGCTGGGCCGGGTGTGTCATCCCTTCTGCATCGCCGCCCAAATTTTCTGCGATGTCACGGGCATGTCGATATGGCGCACGCCATAATCCTGCAAGGCATCGCAGATGGCGTTGACCATACATCCCAACGCGGGCGTTGTGCCGCCTTCGCCGCCGGGACGGAAGCCGAGGGGGTGATTAACTGAAGGGACCTCGCTCAACTCCGTTGTAAACATCGGGAAATTATCGGCGCGCGGCATCGCGTAATCCATGAACGAGGCTGTGATCATTTGTCCGTCTTTGGGATCGTAATAGCATTGCTCCATCAGCGCCTGTCCAAGGCCCGTGACGATGCCACCCTGTGTCTGCCCATGCAGAATCATGGGATTGACGGCGCGGCCCACATCATCGACCGCGACATATTTGATGATTTCCAGCACGCCGGTGTCAGGATCAATCTCGACCTCACAGGTATGGGAGCCATAGGGATAGGCGAGCCCAATGGTTGTCTTGTCGCAAAAAGCGCCGAGCGGACCGCGCAATTCCTTCGGCACTTTGCTTGTCTGTGCGGCAGCGGCCACATCGAACAGGCCAAGCGAACGATCCGTTCCCTTGATGGAAAAGCGTCCAGTCTTGAATTCGATGTCGGTTGCATCGGCTTCCAGCATCGCGCCTGCGATTTTCTTGCCTTTCTCGATGATCTCGAGTGCGGATTCATAAATCACAACGCTGCCAAACCGCATGGACCGGCCTGAGTGCGAGCCACCGCCCGCCTTCACAAATGCCGTGTCGCCATAGCGAATCTGCACCTGCTCAAACGGCACGCCCAGAAAATCGCAGATCAATTGCGAGAAGCTGGTCTGGTGTCCCTGCCCGGTCGCCTGCGTGCCGATGATGACATCCACCTTGCCATCAGGCAATATGGTCACATCAGCCCGTTCACGCGGGAAGCCGCTGGTGGTTTCGACATAATTGGCGACCGCGATCCCGCGAAGTTTGCCACGCTTCTTTGCCTCGCGTTTACGCGCGGCAAAGCCTTTCCAGTCGCCGAGGCCGAGCGCTGTATCCATCGTCGCGCCATAATCGCCGTTGTCGTATTTGATGCCAATGGGATTGGTGTAGGGCTGTTGCTTTGACTTGATCAGGTTCTTGCGGCGCAGCGCGACCCTGTCGAATCCGCATTCGCGCGCGGCAATGTCGATCATGCGTTCGATGACATATATGACCTCAGGCCGTCCGGCGCTGCGATAAGGGATTGTCGATGGCGTGTTACTGAGCACAGCCTTGCCGCGCACATAGGCGCAGGGCACGTCATAGACGCTGCTCATCAATTGCACGCCCTTGTTGAGAGCGACGAAAGATGTCGTGTGCGCGCCGATATTTGACAGATTGGTGCTTCGGATAGCGAGAAATTTGCCGTTAGCGTCCAGCGCCAGATCGGTTTCCACATAGAGGTCGCGGCCCTGATAATCTGTCAGGAAAGCTTCCGTACGCTCGCAGACATGTTTTACCGGACGGTTCAATTTTCTCGCCGCCCAGCAGATGATTACATATTCGGGATTAGTCGCATTGCGGGTGCCGAAATTGCCACCCACGTCCTGCGGCGCAGCGACACGCACCTTGTCGAGCTCCATGCCCAGAGCGCCCGCGATTTCCTGCCGGAAGATGATAACGCCCATGCCGAGCGAGGCATGCAACGTGAGCGAGCTGGTCTTCGCATCATATTCGGCGAGCGCGGCGCGCGGCTCCATGTGGACGCCGGTAACGCGATTGATCCATGTCGAAAAGCTGACAACATGTTTGGCCTTCGCGAAAGCCTTTTCGGTCGCGGCCTTGTCGCCCACTTCGGAATCGAGCGAGATATTGCCGGGGATTGCGTCCCACAATTGCGGAGCGCCGGGTTTTACTGCGTCAAAAGAACGCGTCACAACTGGCAAAGTCTCCCATTCCAGCACGACCTTTTCGGCTGCATCGCGCGCCGCATAAATGGTTTCGCCAAGTGCGACCGCGACGACTTCGCCAGTTGTGCGCACGATGTCGGTGACGAAGGCAGGATGAGGAACGACCAGACGTTCCGAACCATCGATGTTCTTCAGCGGCACGTCCGTCCCGGTGAACGAATTGCCAGTGGAATGAGGCACGGCCTTCAACCCGTCCGCCAGCGCATCGGCTCCAGTGAGAACCGCGACGACGCCGGGAACAGCGCGCGCAGCCGTGACGTCGATTTTCTTCAGGCGCGCATGGGCATGGGTGGCGTGGACAAAGACCGCATGAAGCGGAGATTTGGCTGGCAGATCGTCCGCATAGCAGCCATTTCCCATGATCAGGCGCAGATCTTCCTTGCGTCTGACCGGTTCGCCGATGCCGGTATGTGCCGGTTTGTGATCGTCCATGAGGTTTCCCCTGAAATTGTTGGCGGTGACATAACACAGGGTTTGAATGCGGCAAACCGGAGCAAGCCGCCCAATACAAGCGTTGACAGCCCGGCCACGGGCAATAGGGTCTCCTTTCTGGAATAGATGTGAGGGAGGCAGATGATGGGACGCTTTTTTGGCACGCGGTGGCGGATGGCTCTATGCGCCCTTGCGTCAGGCGCGGCGATTGCCTCGCCCGTACTTGCCCAGAAATCGCGGGACACCTTGCGTGTGGCCCTGGTCGATCCCGTGTTCACGGCAGTTCTTTATGATGATCCAAAACCGGAAACGGGCCTCCTGTCCTCTGCCGTTTTCGATTCCCTTTTGTGCTTTGACGAGCGCAACGGCCAGATCAAGCCTCAGCTCGCTACAGCCTGGAAAATGGTGGATGACAAGACCCTGGAACTGACGCTGAAAGAAGGCGTGAAGTTCCATGATGGCAGCGATTTGACCGCCGACGATGCAGTCTACACGCTCAATTGGCTGGTTGATCCCAAGAGCAAGTATCGCTTCGCCGCCAACTTCGCGTGGATGGATCGCGCCGAAAAAATCGACACCTATCGCCTGCGAGTTATCGCGAAACATCCGACGCCCATGCTGCCGCTCCGGCTGGCCTTTGGCGGACACGTATTGCCCCATAAACTTCATGCTTCCTATGCTGACGCGGGAGATTTCGGCCGCAAAACGCCCGTTGGCACCGGGCCCTACCGGGTCGTCTCTCTTGATTCCACACGCGGCGCGGTGCTGGAGCGCAGCGGTCATTACCGGCACGCGACCGATTGCAAACCGGCAGGAACCATCGGCCGCGTGGAACTTATGCCGATCCCGGACATGCAGACCCAGATTGCTCAATTGCTGATCAACGGCGTCGATCTCTTGCATATTGCCGAACGCGATCAGGTCGAGCTGTTGCAGCGCAATCCTGCCTTTGCAGTGACAGCTACTCAGGCGATCACGTTTCACTATATGACGATGGATGCGGCCGGCCGTTCCGGCAACAAGGCGCTGATGGACCTGCGCGTACGGCAGGCTCTCGTGCAATTACTGGATCGGGAAAATATCACGAAAAATATTGTGCCCGGAGGCGCTGAGGCGAAAGCCTGGGACATGTTCTGTTTCCCCATCCAGCGCGGTTGCGCGGGTAGCGTGAAACCCTATCCCTATGATCCCGCAGCTGCGCAAAAATTGCTGACAGAAGCTGGTTATCCCAAGGGCTTTCCGGTTGAGATATCAGCGACCCCCGGCTCCCACGATCTGGCCATCGCCATTGCGGGCGCATTACGCATGGCGGGAATACGCGCCAGCGTGCAGCAGCTGACATTCGGCGCTTACCGGACGAACCAGATTGCCGGAAAGCTGCAAATCCTCGTAGGACAATGGACCTCCGGCGGACTTCCAGATGCTTCTGCCACTGCAGACTTCTACTTCAACGGCGGCCCACGCGATTACTGGCGCGACGCGGAGATCATCGAACTGGAAAAGCAGGGCCTGGAAACGGTCGATGAAAGCAAGCGCAAGGAGATTTATGGCCGGATGTTCGACAAGGCCAACCGCCTCGCTTATGTGCTGCCATTCTCTACGAAACCCGATGTGTTCGTACATTCGAAGGATCTCGAGGTGGACAGGGGTTCGCTCAACACCTACGGAGCGGAGCTTTATGGGATGCGCTGGAAATAGGATTTATCCCACTATTTCTGCCCAATCTTGCGTAGGGCATTGTCATAGGATAGGTGCATCGCGGACGCATCAGCGTCTGCGCGCCGTGACATCTTTCCGATCAGTGATGCCCGGACTTTCGTGAACCTCTCAGCGTCACAGCGATCCGATGCATCCATCAGGCCGCTTGCTGATCCAGCCTGTGGAACCAACAATGCGTATTTGCCGTTTCAACGATAATCGCCTGGGCGTTGTCGAAAACGATGTCGTGAAAGACGTCACATCTGCCGCCGAAAAACTGCCGCCGCTGCGCTGGCCTCTTGCACACGGTGACCATTTTTTTGCGAATCTGGACACGATGCTTCCGCTTATGCGGGAAGCTGCAAAGACTGCGGCATCCATTCCGTTGAAAGACGTCAAGCTGCTCTCGCCCGTAGCCAATCCGTCGCGCGTTATTGCAGCGCCACTGAACTACAAGCTGCATGTTGAAGAATCCAGTAATCCCGCGATCAATCACGGCGTTCATTTGCCTTCACATGAGGGGTTCGCAACTCCGATAGATAAATATGGCTTGTTTCTCAAATCGCAGACCGGTCTGGTCGGTCCATCACACGGCGTCAAAATTCACTGGGCGGACAGGCGAAACGACCATGAGGTCGAGCTCGGTGTCATCATTGGCAAGGGCGGCAAATCCATTTCCCGGGAAGATGCTCTCGCGCATGTCGCCGGTTATTCCATCGCACTCGATATGGTGGTTCGCGGCCCGGAAGACAGAAGCTTCCGCAAATCCGCAGACACCTATTCGGTGCTTGGTCCGTGGATGGTGACTGCCGATGAAATTGCCGATCCCGATGCGCTTGAATTTGGCATCGAGGTTGATGGCGAAATCCGCCAGCGTTCGAACACACGCGAACTTATTTGCGATGTGCGCGATCTTATCGTCAGAGCTTCAAAAGTCTACACGCTCTATCCCGGCGACATCATCATGACCGGAACGCCCGAAGGCGTTGATGAAGTAAAAGCGGGCAACACAATGCATGTGTGGATTGATAAGATCGGTGAAATGAATGTCGCTGTAAGTTGAGTATGATTTAGTCGCAGTCCAGACAAACCCCTCACCGCGGCAATGCCTTGCCGCGGCAGATGTTACGGCCAACGACGCGTCTTTATTCTGCCGCGTCGGTTTCTTTCGGCTGCGAATGCGAAGCATGCCCGCCTTTGCGACCAGCTTCACTCGCAAGTTCATGATTGCGTGAAAAACTGCGCATGGCAGGCCTCACGCTCTGTCCGCCCTTGCGGCCAGCTTCCGCCGCCAGTGATTTGTCGCGGGAAAAACTGCGTTTTTCCTTGGGCACGCTCGTGCCACCCTTGCGGGCGATAGCACGCTGTTTTTCCTTGTCCATCGAGGCAAAACCTCGTGTTGACTTGCGGGGAGTTTGTTCCATTTCATCGGCCATGTTGCATTTTCCTACAGTTCATATGTTGATATTTCGCAAGACTTTGTCATTACACGGGACAATTTTTATATCTTGCGATAGTCCGGCCCGGGATTTGCTGCGCAACTGCCTGTGAATGATTTACATTCATCTCAAAAGCGCCGAACTGCTCATTTAGAAGATTGCAAGTTCGTTTTTGGACCATAGAAGAGTCCTTTTTGGGGCGTTTCAGACTAGCTGTGTATTTAAATAGGGATGGGAGTCAGCCTTGACCAGTGCGGAGACTACGGAGACACGAAAAATTTTCGGCGCACGAACGGAGCGTGATAGTTTCGGTTCTATCGAAGTTGCCGCGGACCAGTATTGGGGCGCACAGACGCAGAGATCGTTGTTGAATTTCAATATTGGCCTTGAAATTATGCCAATTGAAATAATTCACGCGCTGGCATTGGTTAAAAAAGTAGCGTGCGAAATAAATCGGGAATCAGGCCTGATCGATTCTCCGCGTGCAACGGCGATTATCGCAGCAGCTCAAGAAGTTATTGAACAAAAACACGATGATCATTTCCCGTTGCATGTCTGGCAAACTGGTTCCGGCACGCAATCGAATATGAATGTCAATGAAGTCATCGCAAACCGCGCCAACGAACTTATGGGTTCGGAACCTGGAGCAAATTCACCTGTCCATCCCAACGACCATGTGAATCTCGGTCAATCGTCTAACGACTCTTTTCCAACTGCCATGCACCTCTCCATCGTCAGAGAGATTTTGGGTCGATTGCACCCCAACCTTCAGGCCCTGCAAAACACACTGGAAGAAAAGTCCGAGGCCTTTGCCGGAATTGTGAAAATCGGCAGAACCCACCTGCAGGACGCAACGCCGCTCACTCTCGGGCAGGAATTTTCCGGCTACGCGGCGCAGATCAGCCATGCGGTGGAACGGATCAACATGGCACTTACGCCCTTGTATTCGCTGGCGCAGGGGGGTACGGCCGTGGGCACCGGACTCAACGCAAGCGCAAACTTCGATGTGATGTTCGCCCAGCGCATTGCAGAAGTTACCGGCCTTCCATTCGTAACGGCTGCGAACAAGTTCGAGGCTCTGGCTTCCCACGATTGTCTCGTATTTTTGCACGGGGCTCTGGATGCAGCTGGAGCTGGGCTTTACAAAATTGCCAGCGACATCCGTCTGATGGGCAGTGGCCCAAGAGCCGGGCTGGGCGAATTGCACCTGCCTGAAAACGAGCCGGGCTCATCCATCATGCCCGGGAAAGTGAACCCCACTCAGGCGGAAGCCCTGACAATGGTTTGCGCCCGGGTCGCCGGTAACCATGCGACCGTGAGCTTTGCCGCCTCCCAGGGCCATTTTGAACTCAACGTTTTCAAGCCCGTCATTGCCTATACGATGCTGCAATCCATCCGCCTGCTCGCCGATGCAGCCCATAGTTTCTGTGTTCATTGCGCTGAGGGCATAGAGCCAGGCAAGGTGCATATCGCCGAGCTCGTCCAGCGCAGCCTTATGCTGGTCACGGCTCTCTCCCCCAAAATTGGCTATGATGCAGCGGCTGCCATCGCCAAGCACGCGCACAAGAATGGGTTGACGCTGCGCGAGGCAGCGCTGGATTCCGGACTCGTTTCTGCGGCGGATTTCGATGCGCTGGTGCGGCCTGAGCTTATGACGGGACAGAATATTGTTACTTGAGGATTACAACTCCTTCTGCGGTTCCCTCGCGAATGCAACTCATGTCGTCCAATGGGGCGGCACGCATGTTTGGAAAATCGGCGGCCGGGTGTTTGCCATCGCGGGTCTGCCTTCCAGCCGTTTTCTCGCGGTCACCTTCAAATGTTCGCCAATGAGCTTTGAAATGTTGAAATTGCAGGAAGGCCTGCGTCCCGCCCCCTATCTGGCGTCGCGGGGCATGTCCTGGATCCAGCGAACAAGTGACGCCAGCATGGATGACGGCGCGCTTTGCAACTACCTGCGCGAAAGTTATCGCCTCGCCTCGCTCACTCTCACGAAAAAAATCCAGCGGGATTTGGGCCTGAACGGCAATTGATGCCTCCTATTTCTGGCATGGACAGCACGCCATCGCCCGCCTACAAATTGCCAGAGAATACCGGGGAGGCAAACATGCACATCGCGCGGGCCGCCAAGGCCGCTCTACTAGCGGCGGCAATTTTCGCAGGCGGAAACGCAAGCGCGCAAGAATGGCCACCACGCCAGACGACGATCGTCATCGGCTTTGGCCCCGGCTCGGCAGCCGATCTGCTGGCGCGGGTTGTGGCAGAAGCGATGCAGAAAAAGCACGGGCGGCCCTTTCTGGTTGAAAACAAGGCTGGCGCAGGCGGCAATATCAGCGTCGACGCGGTGGTAAAAGGGCCGTTCGACGGCAGTGTGCTGCTGGCCTCGATCTTCGCGCCCATCATCATCAACCCACTGACCATGCAGGGCGTCAAATACGACCCCTGGACGCAGCTCGTGCCGCTGACTGTTATGGGTACGACGCCCAGTGTGCTGGTTGCTTCAAAAAAGCTCGGCGTGAAATCCATCGCTGAATTCCGGCCCCTGCTGAAAGCCAATCCGGGCAAATATTCGTTTTCTTCTGTAGGCGCGGGCAGCATCGGCCATCTCTCGATGGAGATGCTGGCGGATCAGATGGGCTCGAAAATGGTCCATGTGCCCTTCCGCGCCACGCCGGAATCTCTCAACGCAGTCGTGCGTGGCGACGTGGATGTAGCAACTGTTGCGCTGGGCATTGTTGCCCCTCAGCTGGAAGCGGGCGAACTCGTGCCGCTTGCAATCACTTCGGCCAAGCGCTGGCCCGGTTTCCCCAATATCCCCACAGTTGCGGAAGCTGGAATTCCTGATCTGCCCGTTGATGCCTGGTGCGGCCTGTTTGCCCCGGCGGGCGTCCCGCAACCCATCCTCGATAAATTGACCAGCGAATTGCGCGCGGTGATCGCGCAGCAAGACGTTCAGGAACGCATCGTCAACGTGTTCTACAATCCGTCCGGGAATTCGCCGGCGGAATTTGCTGCTATCCTACAAAAGGAGCGCGAATTGTGGCCGCCAATCCTTGGCAAGCTCGATCTCCTCGTTAAAAAATAATGCTTAGGGAACGGAACTGAACTCATGCCCTTTCAGTCACAGACCATCGAGATCAATGGCAGCAAGCTGGCGTTCCAGCGTGGTGGCAAAGGCGAGCCGCTTCTGTTCCTTCATGGGACTGAGGGATTGTCGCAACGCCCGCAATTCCTCGACGATCTCGCTGCGAAGTATGATGTCATCGCGCCTGACCACCCCGGCTACGGGCAATCTCCGACCCCTGAATGGATGGATGACGTTTCCGACCTCGCCTACACCTATCTTGATCTGATGAAAGCGCTGGACCTGCGCGCAGCGCATATTGTGGGCCATTCACTCGGCGGCTGGATCGCGCTGGAAATGGCGGTGCGTTCGCAGGAACGTATCGGCGATCTCACATTGCTGGCCCCGGCGGGAATCCATGTCAAAGGTCAGCAAAAGGCTGATATCTTCATGATCGATCCGGATGAGCAGGCCCGGCTCGCCTATGCAGACGACAAACTCGGCGCAGCGGCCGCAGAAGAAGCCAATGCGGTCAAATATCAGGATATCGCCATCCGCGAGCGCATCGCCTCGGCGCGTTTTGGCTGGAAACCGCGCTTTTATAATCCGCGGTTAGGGCGCTGGCTGCATCGGATAGAAGTGCCTGCGCTCCTGATCTGGGGCGACAGCGACCGCATATTTCCGCCCGCCTATGGACCAGCCTTTCAGGCGCTCATTCCGGGCGCTGAACTCGTGACGCTGAAAAACTGCGGACATCTTCCACATGTTGAGAAACGTTTGGAAACACTCGCAGCAATGCAAACTTTCATGACCAGATAGGCCGCTTCGATGAAAGTCATGGTCTTCTATCTCATGCCCTATGCCGATCTCGATCAAGGCATAAAGGACAAATACCGCAGCGCCTGGATTGTTTTGCCCAACACCTATTTTGATCCTGTCAAAGGCCATGCGCTCTATAATCGCTACCTCGACGAACTCGAATTATGCGACGAACTCGGGTTTGACGGGGTCTGTGTCAACGAGCATCACCAGACCGCGTATGGCATGATGCCGTCTCCCGTGGTTACGGCGTCGGCGCTGGCGCGCTCCATCAAGAAGGGCCGCATCGCCATTCTCGGCAACGCCTTCTGTCTGCGTGAAAACCCACTGACCCTTGCCGAAGAACACGCGATGATCGACGTCATCACAGGTGGACGGCTGATCTCCGGCTTTGTGCGTGGTGTGGGCTCCGAATATTTTTCCCTTGGCCAGAACCCAGTCTATTCGCTGGAGCGGCATCAGGAGGCCCATGACCTTGTGGTGCGCGCGTGGACTGAACCCGGCCCCTTCGCCTTCGAGGGCAAGCATTACCATTTTGAATATGTGAACCTCTGGCCGCGCCCGTTCCAGCAGCCCCATCCGCCGATCTGGTGCCCGTCCATGGGCTCGCGTGAAACCATCGAATGGGCAGCGCATCCCCATCGCAAATATGTCTATCTCCAAAATTTTTCGCCCCGTGTGGCGGTGGGGAAATATCTCAATCTCTATCGCGAGATCGCCCAGCGGCAATATGGCTATGAAGCGGCGTCAGACCGCATCGGCTATGGAGCGCCGGTTTATCTGGCGGCGACCGACCAGCAGGCGATCGATGAAGCGCGTCCGCATATTGAATCGCTGTTCAATGTCTTTCTGCCGAAATTCTCCGAGATGATGTTTTATCCGCCCGGCTATATGTCGCCGGAATCCCTGCTCAATGTGATGCAGTTGAAAAAGGCCAATGCGGGCGGTGTGAAAATAGAAGCGCTGATCGAACGTGGCATCATTTTCTGCGGCAGCCCGGAAACCGTGCGGGCGCAGATCACCGAGGCCCATGCGGATCTCGGCTTTCAGGAATTTCTCTGCATGCTGCAGTTTGGCTCGATGCCTGCCGAATTGTCGGTCAAAAATATCCGGCTCTTCGCAAGCGAGGTCCTCCCCGCTCTGCAGGGCCTCAATGTGGGCGATTATCGCGGTTTTGAGCTTCCCAAGCAGGCGGCGGAATAATAGAACAGGATCAACCGGCGCGCAGGCGTGTGACTTCGTGCGGGATCGGGAAGAAACGCAAAGGAAAATCTATGAGCGCGCGCAAACCATTCATCGTCGGCATGGGCGGCACCACCCGCGACGGTTCGTCTTCGGAACAGGCACTGGCCATAGCGTTGAAATATGCCGAAACCCTTGGCGCTGAGACGAAATTATATGGCGGCAAGGCCCTGACCTTGCCGATGTATGATCCGGACCCCGGCAATATGACGGACGCCGCCCGCCAGCTGATCGCCGATTTACGCCGCGCCGATGGCATCATCCTGGCCTCGCCCTGCTATCACGGCGGCGTCTCCGGCCTGCTCAAGAACGCCATCGACTACACCGAGGAAATGCGCGCTGATCCCCGCGTCTATTTCGACGGACGCCCCGTAGGCGCGATCGGCGTGGGTTTCGGCAATCAGGGGCCGAACTCGGTGCTGCTGCAATTGCGCCAGATCACCCATGCTCTGCGTGGCTGGAACGTGCCGCTCGGCGTCGCCATCAACTCGGCGGATGTGAAATTCAAGGATGGTGTCTGTTCGGCTGAAGGCATCGGCAAGCAGATCGAGCTGATGGCCGGGCAGGTTGTTCAGTTCGCAAAGAATTTCATGAAGGACTGAAGACACGCCAGTCATCCCGGACGCCGAAGGCGATCCGGGACCGTTAAGGTGTTAATCGCCACTCGCGCAATTCAATAATCCACCTGCATCAAATAGAGCCCGCGTGCTGGCGCAACAACGCCGCAGCGGGCTCTGTCTTTGGCGTCCAGCGCTGCGCGCAGATCAGCAGCTGTCCAGCGGCCTGAGCCGACGTGTTCCAGCGAGCCGACCAGCGAGCGCACCTGATTGTGCAGATAGGAGAGCGCGTTGGTGCTGACTTCCACGCGATCGCCTCTGCGTCTGACATCAAGCACATCAAGCGTGCGCACAGGCGAATTGGCCTGACATTCGGCGGCGCGAAACGTTGTGAAATCATGCCGGCCCACGAGGAGTTGCGCGGCTTCGTGCATCGCCTCCGCGTCGATGCTGCGCGCCACATGCCAGACCCTGTCACGGTCCAGAGCCGGCGGTGCGCGCCTGTTATCGATGATGTAAAGATAATGCCTGCGAATGGCCGAAAACCGCGCTTCGAAATTCGCGTCCACCGGCTTAACATTGAGCACGCTGACAGGGTGCGGCTTGACATGCTGGTTCAAGGCTCCGTGAATTTTATGCAGCGGCCAGTCGCGGGTCAGATCGATATGGGCTACCTGACCGCGCGCGTGAACTCCTGCATCCGTGCGGCCTGCCCCATGGACCGTGACACGCTCACCGCTCATCAGGAATACCGCATCCTCCAGCGCCTGCTGCACGGAGTGACCGTTGTTCTGCCGCTGCCAGCCGACGAATGGTCCGCCGTCATATTCGATGGTGAGCTTGTAACGTGGCATCTACAAGACCATCATCCCGGGCGAAAGGTTCGCGCCACGCAGAAAGTCTGCCGTCTTTACTGGGGTCTTGCCCGCGCGCTGAACCTCTGTCAGCTCCACAGTGCCTGTACCGCAGGCGACGATCAGTTTGTCCCCCACGGCGAGAATTTGCCCGGGAGAACCACTCCCTGCAGCCACATGTGAACGCAGCACCTTGATGCGTTCCGGACCCTTGCCGAAATCGATCTCGAACCATGCGCCGGGAAACGGGGAGAGTCCGCGAATATGATTATGGATAGTCTGCGCTGGCGCGTTCCAGTCGATGCGGCTTTCGGCTTTTTCGATCTTGGATGCGTAAGTGAGCCCTTCGGCAGCCTGTGGCTTGAAGGTCAGCGTGCCTCGCGACAGCGCTGAAAGCGCCCGCGCCATGAGGTCCGCGCCCACATTCATCAGGCTATCATGCAATTCGCCAGCTGTCGTGTCCGCGCCAATGGCGACACGCTCGGCCATGGCGACGGGGCCGGTATCGAGGCCCTCGTCCATCTGCATCACCATCACGCCGGTCTCAGTATCCCCGGCCATTATGGCGCGCTGGATTGGCGCCGCGCCACGCCAGCGTGGCAGCAGGGACGCGTGCAGGTTGAGGCAACCAAGGCGCGGTGCTTCGAGAATTGGCTTTGGAAGAATGAGGCCATAGGCAACGACCACAGCGACATCCGCCTCGTGCGCAGCGAACCGCGCGGCCTCTTCGTCATTGCGCAGGGATTTGGGCGTGAACACGGGTATGCCGAGGGTTTCGGCGGTCGCATGAACTGGTGATTTCGTTAGCTCAAGCCCACGCCGTCCGCCCGGCTTGGGCGCGCGCGTATAACAGGCGACGACTTCGTGTCCCTGACCTATGATCGAGGTGAGAACGGGCACGGAAAAATCCGGCGTTCCCATGAAGATGACGCGAAGGCTCATGGATTAGCGATCTCGAACGGGTTGACGAGGGATAGGCCGAGGTCGTCGAAGTCGCGGACGTTACGGGTGGCAAGCGTCATGGCATTTGCAAGGGCTATTGAGGCGATGAGAGCATCCATCGAACGGATACGCCGCCCGGCTCCTTGCCTTATGGCTCTTACTTTCGCAAATTCATGAGCAGCGGCTCTGTCGAACGAAAGGACCCGCCCAGAAAAGAAATCCTCTTCCAATTGGTCATAACTGGCTCCTAAGGCCAACTTGCGCCGTCCATCAGGCAATAGGGCAACACCGAAGCGTAATTCCGCAAGCACGGGCGCGCAGAGAAATAACGAACCTTCGATTTGCCCGTCTATCCACTTTCGAACAGGCTCATTGGCCAATGGGTTGATCGCAGTAGAAATAACATTCGTATCGAGCAGGATCATGAGAAATCCGGCGGAGGCCTGTCGTCACTATTGTCTCTGGGTTGGATCAAATCGTCACTCCACAATTCTGCGGGAATGAGCGCAGCAAGGCGCGATCCTAAACCAAGGCCATCAGCCGGGATTGCCTCGTCTGTTTTTTTGGCTGCCAGTCCGCGCTGAATAAGCAGGCGCGCTTCCACAGACAGGCTATGGCCCCGGATATTGGCACGTTCTTCGATCTGTTTTTTCAGTTCCGCAGGTAAATCCCGCACAAGCAAATCAGGCATAGCGCACCTCAATTGATATCAATGATATCATAATATTCTCAGTGCTAAAAGCGTTTAATCACCCCAGCGGGCCAGGCCGCCCGTCATCATCATCCGCACGCCGTTTGGCTTCCTTGATGAATTTCTTCACCACACGCTCGCGCTTCAGGCGAGAGATGTGGTCGATGAACAGCACGCCGTTGAGATGGTCGATTTCGTGCTGCAGGCAGGTAGCGAGCAGGCCTTCGGCTTCGAGTTCCTGCCGCGCGCCCATACGGTCGAGATAACCGACTTTCACCCGCGCCGGGCGTTCGACTTCCGCATAAAAGTCGGGGATCGAAAGACAGCCTTCTTCGTAGACCGATTTCTCATCGGATACGCGAATGATCTCGGGATTGACGAGGAAGATCGGGTTCTTTTTCTCGACCACTTCTTCGGGATCATCGCCTTCGCCCTGCTCGCGCTTGGCGACGTCGACGACGATCACGCGTTTGGCGACGGCAATCTGAATAGCCGCAAGACCGATGCCGGGCGCGTCGTACATCGTTTCCAGCATGTCATCCATCAGTTTGCGGATGGAATTATCAACTCCTGTAACGGGAGCCGAGATCTGGCGCAGGATGTTATCCGGCAAGGTGACGATTTCTAACAGGGCCATGGCAGTTTTGCGCTCGCGGGTCTACGGCTCTGCAGATAAGCGTTCGGCCGGGTGTGGTCAAACCGCATCAGGAAACAATTGAGAAAAATTCAAAGCGGCGCCATAAGGCGCCGCTGGCAATTCAATACGCAGAATAAGTCAGATCGAGCGTGTCAAGTCGAAAACCCTGACGCGGCCGGGGAGCGACAGCCTGCCGGCAATCGGACGGGTGCGCTCAACAGTCACGGCAGCCATGGGCTGGCGGCGTCCCGAGCGCTGAACAACCACAGCACGCTCGCTGCCGCCGCGATCGCGAACGACAACCCGTTCACCGCGTAATGTCTGCTGATGTACTTTTGCCGCCGCGAGAACCGCCTCGCGAACCTCATGTTTTTCGACACCCATCAACCCGGCGGCGATCTCGATTTGCCCGTCAATATCATCTTCAGCCAGACCTTGAGCGGCGGCAACGGCCTCTTCAATGGTCGGCGGCAGATACTTCACACGGACCGGTGAAGGAGAGCGAACAGCTTGCCTTGAGTTTTGAGCGGTGCGGGTCATTGTTTTATCTTCGTTTTTACGGGCGGCCCTTAGACTCGGCCTGATAATTGAATAATGACTCAAATTGTGCATTGCAGCAAGATATTTTTGTGCGCTGCACAGAACGCTTTGTCACATGCAAAAGCTCGTGCCGAGCTTTTCTCAGCGAAACAGAACACAAAGCAAACAGTTGATGCATCGTTTTCTGCTAGAGATGAATGATTCTGTCACTTGACAGAATTGACGCGGTGCCGTCGCGGGAGTGGTTGGAATTAGGTTGGCGTAGTCTCCGGGTTGTCCAACCCAATTGATTCTGGCGTTGAAGCGCCAGACTGGAGACCACGCCATGAACAAAGATACCACGAAGCCGGCCTACGTTGCAGGCGATACGA
>CANJJI010000031.1 GCA_947474545.1 Beijerinckiaceae bacterium
AAGAGATTCCAGAAACATCTCACGCGACTCGGCTTGCGAAACGCAAAATGTATCGAATTCGATCGGCTTCAACCCGCGCCCGATGCCCATATCCAGACGCCCGTTCGTCAGCACGTCAAGCATCGCTGCCTCTTCAGCCACCAGGATGGGATTGCGATAGGGCAGAATATTCACCATCGCGCCCATCCGGATGCGGCTCGTACTTTTAGCGGCAGCGGCTATCAACAGATTGGGCGACGGCATCGGACCGCTTGGCGATACGTGATGCTCATAAAGCCAGATGTGATCGAAGCCGAGTTCTTCAGCCGTTTCGATTTCCTGAATCTGTTGACGATACAGCTCGACAGGAGAAACGCCAGTGCGCGGATTTGTCGGTGACCAGATCGCGAATTTCATAGGCCGCCTTCTTTCCCATCTTTGCCCGGCACGCTGTTAGCGAAACAATTGGTTGAATACATCTGCCCAGCCACTCATGCCTGCTTCCAGTTCTTCAGGATTGAAATACTGCGCCCGCAGGCTCTTGCCATCGGGTTTCATGTCTGGGTCGGCCGCCGGTGTATCGGGATCTGCCGGAATGTAGTCGTTGGCCGCCACGATCTTCTGCCCTTCTGCCGACACCATGAACTCCACAAAAAGCCTGGCGGCATTGGGATGAGGCGCACCCTTTGTGACAGATATCCCATTCAGCGAAGCAGTTACCGGTTGAACAGGAAGCCACGCCACCGGCGCACCCTGCCGCGCGCTGCTGACGGGCTGATTGTTGAAGATTTGCAACGCCAGCGGGAATTCGCCAGCGATCATCTGATCTGTCACGCGGCGCGCAGCGGCATTAATGTTGATGGGCTTTTGCAGGGCAAGGCGGCGTAGATAATCCATCCCTTTGGCCTCGCCATATTCCTTGATGACGGTCGCGATAAAACCGGGCGCTCCGCCCGATGATAACGACGTTGACCACGCAATCTTGCCTTGCCAGCGCGGGTCAAGAAAATCCTCCAGCGTCTTGGGCCATTGGTCTCTCGGGATCATGCTGGTGTTGACGGCAGGCGCCAGAATGTAGGAATTCACGGCGACCCAATATCCCTCGGGATCGAGCATTTCCTTCGGAAAATGGGCCACATTCGGTGGAATGAATTTCTCCACCATACCCGCCTTCTTCAGCGCCGCAGTGCCTGTCGTAGAATCAAAAACATCTGATTGCACCTTGCCGGCTTTACCCTCATTGATGATGCGCAGAGCGATATCCGAGGCATTGGCGCGGATATGTTTCACCTTCACTCCATAGAGCTTTTCAAAAGCGTCGGACGCAGGACGCACCAGCTGATTCACGATGAAGGCCGTGTACCAGATCACCTCCCCTTCCTTTTGCGCGGCAGCAATCAGCGCGGGGTCAGCTGCCCGGGCAGGCAAAATTAGCAAGCTTGCGGTCAGCAAGGCGGAAAAAATATAACGCATAAGTACCAAAGCTTTCATTGTCCCACTGTCCTCTCGTATCAACGAAATATTTCGTCGAAGATCCTGGACCATTCCGGCAGCTTGTCGGCCAGCTCATCCGGCGAGAAATAAATGGCACGATAGTTTTTCCCATCCGGCCGCAATTGCGGATATTTCGGTGTCACGCTGTCATCAACTGGCAATTCGCCGGAATCGGCATAAACTTTCTGCCCTTCAGCCGAAGTGATGAAATCGATCAGCAATTTTCCAGCATTTGGATGCGGCGCCTTTTCAACAAGGGCCGCAACGGAAAACACAGCAGTCGCCGGTTGCGAAGGCGACCAATCAATAGGCGCCCCCTGCTCCGCACTGACGATGGGATGGTTGTTATAGATATTAACAGCAATCGCATATTCACCTGCAACGACGCGATCAACCACCTGCCGCGCAGCAACCTTCAGCCCGGTGATATTCTGCTTGGCCAGTTCACGCAGATAGGTCATGCCCTCGGCCTCACCCATCTCGGCCAGAACCGTCCCGATAAAACCCTGCGCTGCGCCAGCCGAGGGTGTGCTGTTCCAGACAATCTGTCCTTTCCATTTCGGATTAAGCAAATCCTTCCAGTTTCGCGGCGCTTCATCCTTCTTCACCAGATTCGTATTGTAAGCGTAGGACAGCACATAAAGATTGGTCGCAACCCAATAACCATTGGGATCACGGAATTGTTTGGCGAGCCCGTTATCAGGCTCGTATCGCGCGATGAGTTTTTCTTTCTGCAGATTATGCGCCGAACCGGTTCCATCCACGACGTCCGCGATGATCTTGCCAGCCTTGGCTTCCGTGGATACCCTAAGTGATAATTCTATTGCGTTGCCCCTGACGTAATCGACTTTGATCCCGTATTTTTTCTCGAACGCTTCGATGGTCGGGCGCACGATCTGGTTGACGATTTGCGTCGTGTACCAGTTGACGCGCCCTTCCTTGCGGGCTGCCTCGATCAATTCAGGTGTTGCTGCCTGAATCGGAAACGAGAGCAGGCAAATCACCGCAAGCATTATGCAAAATTTGGACTTGCGTTGGATCATGTGTCGCTCCCGCAGCTGTCAGGCGTTTCTCACTTGAAAAGATTGTCATACACTTTCGACCAGCCCGGCAGCTTCTCTGCCAATTCCTCTGGCGTGAAATAAGCCGCGCGATAGGTTTTTCCGTCCGGGCGAAGCTGCGGATATTTCGGCACAATATTGGGATCAACCGGCAGCTCGCCTGCATCGGCGTAAATTTGTTGTCCTTCAGGCGACGAGATGAAATCGATCAACAGCCGCCCTGCGCTGGGATGCGGGGCGTTTTCCAATACGGCAGCAACCGAAAACACTGTTGTTGCTGGCTCCGACGGCGACCATTCAACGGGCGCGCCCTGCTCTGCGCTCACAATCGGGTGATTGTTAAAAATATTCACTGCGATCGCATACTCTCCAGCGATGACACGATCCACAACCTGCCGGCCCGCAGCATGAATAGGCGCCACATTCTGCTTGGCCAGCTCACGCAGATAGGCCATGCCTTTTTCTTCCCCCCACTCCGTCAGCACTGTGCCGATAAAGCCCTGAGCCGCGCTGGATGAGGGCGTGACATTCCAGACGATCTGGCCTTTCCATTTAGGATTGAGCAAATCTTCCCATTTGCGTGGCGCTTCCTCCTTTTTCACCATGTTGGTGTTGTAGGCGAACGACAGAACAAACAGACTGATGGCTGTCCAGTAGCCGTTGGGATCGCGGAATTGTTTGGGCAAGGCATTGTCTGGCTGATATTTCGCAATCAGGTTTTCCTGGCGCAAGCTGACTGCTGTGCTGGACCCATCCACAACATCAGCAATGACCTTGCCCGCCTTCGCTTCCTTGGAGACGCGGAGCGACAATTCCACCGCGTTGGCGCGGATATAGTCAACCTTTACCCCGTATTTCTTTTCAAAGGCCTCTGAAATCGGCCGCACAATCGTATTGATTAGATTGGTCGAATACCAGGTGACTCGACCTTCCTTCTTAGCAGCCGCAATGAGAGCGGCATCGGCGGCCAATACCGAAGACCCTGCCATAAGCGCGGCAGACACCACCGCCGCGCGCATATAGAATGTCGACATCGCAATCTCCGGATGCATTTCGATCAGGATGGAAAGGGGCCCCAGGCCTTCTGGATCGCTGGCCGTGCCTCTATAGCGTCATGCCAGCGCTTCAAATTCGGATAATCCTTGAGGCCGATATCGTTCACCCCATGCTGATGCACATCGGGATACATGGTCATATCGGCGATGGAATAGGCCCCACCCATATATTCATTGGAAGCCAGATGCTTGTCGAGAATGCTGAGCATATCGCGCATGTTCGCATCATAAAACTCCTGCGCCACAGGAGCTTTCACCGGCGAGCGTATGGTCCAGTGACCAAACTGCTGGGCCAGCGTCGTGAAAGTCGCCGAGCCATAAAACAGCCAGTGATCAACCTTCGCGCGCGCAGCCCCATCCGTGGGATAGAATTTTCCCGCCTTCTCCGCGCAATACTTCAGGATCGCGCCGGATTCAGCGATGGTGATTTTCGCACCACCGGGACCATTGTTATCGACGATGGCCGGAATCTTGTGACCCGGGCTGATCTTCATGAATTCCGGCGTCATCTGCGCTTTCTCGCGCAAATTGATCGGATGGATCTTGTGCTCAAGACCCGTTTCCTCAAGGATCATGCGGGCTTTGTAGCCGTTGTCGGTCATCCATGTGTAGCAATCGATCATATCGTCCTCCCGGCAGCGCCTCATTGATGGACGCCCGTACCTTACCGTCGCGAATGCCGCGCCCGGCGTCAAGGGAGATCTATTTGCTGGCGCGGACGGCCGGCACTTCAGTGCGGCAATACGATAATCTTGCCGACGTGCGCGCTTTCCGCCATCCGCACAAATGCGTTGCGTGCCTCTGCAAGCGGGAAGCGGGAGTCAATAACCGGATCGATTCCATGCAACGCAATCGCCCGCAGCATGGCCTCCAGACTTTCCCGGGGGCCGCATGTCACACCCTGCAGCCGCACTTGCCGCATCAGGGCCAGGGGCAGGTTGATTTCCGCCTTCGCGCCGGATAACACGCCCACCAGCGCGATTGTACCTCCCGGCCGAATGACCCTCAAGCCTGCGTCCAGCGTCTCTGCGCCGCCCACGTCAACGATGAGATCAATCCGCCCGCCCGCGAGATCACGCGCCATACTGGCCCAGTTGTGCTCCGTCCGATAATTCACGACAGCATCCGCTCCCAACGCCTTCAATCTCTCCGCTTTTGCGGCAGAGGATGTCGTCGCCACCACATGCGCCCCGCACATCTTCGCAAATTGCAGAGCAAACAGAGACACGCCGCCAGTGCCCTGAATGAGCACGCTATCTCCTGCGCGCGTATTCCCATTCTCTACGATCGCCGACCACGCGGTCAGGGCTGCACAAGGCAAAGTCGCTGCTGCCTCAATGGAAATGCTCTGCGGCAAAGCGACAACGCTGTCCTCGCGTATGACCATCAACTGCCGCAACGTACCATCGCCGCCCGGTCCGCCCAATCCCGTCGCCAGCTTGTCACGGTCAGGCTCGCCCGCCAGCCAACCGGGAAACATGTGAATAACGACCCGGTCGCCAATAGAAAAACGCGTGCAACCAGGCCCGAGCGCTGCGATGGTTCCCGCACCATCAGAACATGGGACGATGGGCAGCTTCTGCTTCGGATTGTAGACGCCTTGCGCCAGCAGAACGTCGCGCCGGTTGAGACTTACAGCCTCGACCCGCACAAGAACTTCGCCGTGACCCGGTTCAGGAGCCTCGCGCCCGACCAGTTCAAGATGATCGAGCCCGAAACTGCCGCTGATGATCATGTTTTGATTAATCATGGCCGCCTCAGATCACAACTACATTCTTGCCACCGGCAAAGAGCTCATCCGCAAGCTTCGCGCGCCGAGCAAGAACCGCGCGCTGGTTCATATAACCCTTGTCAGTTATCTCGCCACCATCAACCGATGGAGGCTCGGCCATCAAAAGAGCGCGCGTGGCAAAGGTAGATGATCCACCCCCCTGCCCCTTGAGCGCCAGCAGACCTGAGCGAACGCGGCTGATAACTGCCGCATTTTGCAAAACATCTTCTACGGGAGCATGCGGACCCAAACCTGCAATTTCCCGGCAAGCGGGCATATTTGCAAAAATAAGAAAACCGATTTCCCCGCGTCCATGTCCCCCAATCACGATATCCTGCGCGACAGGCGCTAATGCAGCGATTCCCGCAACACGTACTGAGCCTACGCTTACCCAGGTTCCCGTCGTCAGTTTGAAATCCTCAGCCACACGTCCATCAAAAAAGAGCCCTTTGCCCGGATCCCCTGCATCAACGAACCGCACCGCGTCCCCGATAAGGTAATACCCTTCTTCATCAAACGCAGACTTCGTCAGATCATCCCGCCGCCAGTAACCAGGAGTAACAACAGGACCTTTCACACGAATTTCCAGCTTCTCACCATTGGCGACCAGTTTAAGGTCCACTCCGGGCGCAGGTACGCCAATATTACCCGAACGCTCTGCCTGAAAATGACAATCCGTAGCCAGCGGCGAGGTTTCTGTTGAACCCCAACCCGAAGTCAAAATGACCGGGGAGCCATTAGTAGCAGCTGACAATTCGTTGAGATCGTCCCAGGTGTTCTGCGGCAACGCTGCACCTGCGTAAAATATGATCTGTAATGGCGCGAAAAACGCCTTCGCGAGCGCTGAGTCCTTTCGCATTTCAGAAACAAGCAGATCATACCCACGCGGCACATTGAAATAAATATTGCCCGGCACATCGCGAATGTTCTGCAGTGTGCGTTGAATGAGCCCAGGAGCCGGTTTGCCGTTGTCGATATACATCGTGCCGCCATGGCAGAGGATCATATTGAAATTATGATTGGCTCCAAACGTATGGCTCCAGGGCAGCCAGTCCAGCGTGACTGGCGGCGTCGAGGCAAGAAACCGCCAACCCACAGCCTTGGACAACTGACTGGATGTGAGCATACGCTGGGTATTTTTCACTCCTTTCGGCTCACCCGTAGACCCCGATGTAAAAAGTATTTTGGCGACCGTATCGGGCGTAACAGCTTCAAACGCCTTCGCCACAGAAGCCCTGTCCCTGCGTTCCATCAATATCTCAAACGCAATCTGTCCATTGCTGGCATTGGCGCCTGCTATGATTTTTCCCTCGTGCAAATCACGGATAGCTGTAAGTGCGGGAGCAAACGTTACGGCGTCGGCGACATAAATGGCCCCCGGCGTCAATTGTCTAACAATCGATTTCAATTTTGAATGATCTTTCGACAGCAAGGAATACGCCGGCGAAATCGACGCTATTGGCACACCCGCATGCGCGCAGGCCAAAGATAGAAGTGCATGATCAATTGAATTGTCTGACAACACGGCAATCGGCGTTTCAGCCGTCAATCCCCTTTGCAATATCCATGTTGCAATTGCTTCAACCCGGTGCAAGGTATCTGCATAGGTGAGACGCCGCCATGAAGCACCAGACTCGTTGCTCTCACGTTCGCAAAGAAAGTCCCGTCCCGGCGCTTGAGCCGCCCAGCGAACAAGCCATTCACCTATACAACGTTCATATACAGGTAGAGTCTGTGTCGAGCGATATATCATTGCGCCATCAGCGCGTTTGATCACGGAAACCTGTGGCTCGGAAAACAAGATCGCAGGATCACGCTCACGCGCTTGGAATTCCTCCATACCGCTCATCAAACCCTCCCTGCCCAAGTTCAATATGTCTCGACGTGGTAGCGCCCTTCAGTTCGCATGACCTCACGAAGCTCGCGCCAGGTCATCCCATCGCCACGGCAGATGTCGTCAAGCGCCACATCGACGCCCTGTTCCATCCCTTTGAGTCCACAAACATAAATGTGGGTCGCACCCTTTCTCAACAAGCCTGCCAACAGCGCCGATTGTTCGCGCATACGATCTTGCACATAGACTTTGCGTTCACCAGAAATGCGCGAATATGCGAAATATTTGCTCAGTAAAGTTTCCGGCACTCTCTGCAAAGGTCCAAAGTAAGGCAATTCCTCCGGACGCCGCGCCCCGAAAAATAACAACATCCGCCCTGGCGCGTCTGGCATCATGCGCCTGCGCCATTCCGTAAATCCACGAAATGGCGCCGAACCAGTTCCCGTACAGATCATTATGATATTCGCGCTGCTGTCGTTAGGCATAAGGAACGTCGCACCGAAGGGACCGGTGACAGAAACCTTGTCACCCTTTTGCAAATCGCACAGATAATTCGAGCACAACCCTGCGCCGTCGCGCTTCACTGTCAGCGCAATGTTATTTGTATTCGGCCGTTCCCCGTGGCGTGGGCTGGCTATGGAATAGAGCCTAATGCGATGAGGCGCGCCATGGTCATCCAACCCAGGCGGCACGACACCAACACTTTGTCCTTCAAGCACCGGAAATCGTGTATCGCCAAAATCGAGAATGATATGACGCACATCATTATCGACACCCTCGTCTGTCAGACGAAAATTGCCAGTAACAATGGCGACAGCAGGCTTGTCTCGATTGAACAGATTGACAGAAGGTTTAGCCGCGGACAGGGGCGCAATAGTCTTGCCGCCTACACCGCTATGTGCCTCAGCGATTAGAGCTTGCACCTCATAGTCAATGGCTTCAGCCTGACCGCCAGTCGCCGAAGGAGTTATGTCCTGCTGCGCAGGCAATTCAGACCAACCAAATTGTTCATCAACTCCCCATGCGGATTTAACGACTCTCCAATTGTCGATTGACCCTGTAGGACAGGGAGAAATGCAATCCATGCAAAAATTGCATTTGGAAGCGTCAACAACATAATTGTTGGAATCGTGCGTGATAGCGCCGACAGGACACGTCTCCTCACACGTGTTGCAACGTATGCAAACTTCCGGATCGATTAGATGCTGCTTCAACATTTCGGATGTTGCGACACTCATAGCTGCGGTCCAAGCCCCCAAGGAAACACGGACCGCAGCGACCGGCCCGCGCCAGATTGTGTACGTAGTTCAATCAGGCTGCAAATTTCACGTATTCGAATTCGCCAGGTTTATTGTCGATACCGAGCCGGGGCGGTGCGATCCAGGGCGCATATTTGCCAGCTTCCGTTACGGGCTTCATCAAAGACGCTACAAACTCTCCATCAGAGGCTGATGGCAGATACTCATCTTTTGTCCCGAGCCAATCAGACGCCGGAATGACAATCCCTGAAGGCGTTGCCTCCATGTTGCGAAACTCACCAATCTTCCGGTTAAACGCCACATGCGGCAATGCCAGACGGAAAGTAAACCCTTCCTTCTCGATGATCTTGTTCCAGCGTTCGACGCCCTTGGCGCAATCTTCAGAATAGTCATCACGGAGACGCATGTTGAGAGCCGTCAATGCAGGTTCATCCACATTCTGAATCCTTCCATCAATAAATTTCAACACCGGGTAGGTAGAGCTCGTCAACCGGTGATCATCGTTGATAGTATTTTCCCGGAAGCGCCCCTTGAGACCTGCATTATAGAAATTCGCCGCATTGGTCGAAATTTCCGAACCAAACAGGTCAAGCGTCAGGGAGTAATGCAGGTTCAACTTCTTCTGCATGGTCGGCAGATCGATCACGCCAAGCGCGCGTACCTTTGCAACTTCACACGCATCGTGAATGCCTGCCTGTTTCATCGCCTCACAAGTGCGTTGAATAATGCGGCCAATGCCGGTCTCGCCAACAAACATATGATGCGCTTCTTCAGTCAACATGAATCGCGCAGTGCGCGAGAGCGGATCGAACCCCGATTGCGCCAGACTCTCCAACTGCATCTTGCCGTCGCGATCGGTGAAGAAGGTGAACATGAAGAACGATAGCCAGTCCGGCGTCTCCTCATTGAAAGCGCCCAGCATACGAGGCTTGTCCGCATCGCCAGAGCGGCGCACCAGCAATTCATCGGCCTCCTCGCGGCCATCCCGGCCGAAATATTTGTGCAACAGGTAAACCATCGCCCAGAGGTGACGGCCTTCTTCCACATTCACCTGAAAGAGATTTCGCAGATCGTAAAGTGAAGGCGCAGTCTTGCCCAGATGCCGCTGTTGCTCAACAGACGCAGGCTCCGTATCGCCCTGAATCACGATGAGCCGGCGCAACATTGCACGATGTTCACCTGGCACTTCCTGCCAGGCAGGTTCGCCGATATGTTCGCCGAAGGACACCTTGCGCCCTTCTTCCTGAGGTGCAAGCAAGATGCCCCAGCGATATTCGGGCATGCGTACATAGTCGAATTTCGCCCACCCTTTGGGATCAACAGAAACAGCCGTGCGCAAATAGACCAGCTTTTCCTGAAAGCCTTCAGGCCCCATGCTTTTCCACCAGTCGATATATCCGGGATGCCATTTCTCAAGCGCGCGAAGCAATTGCCGGTCGCTGGCAAGATCCACGTTGTTGGGGATCTGCGTGGAATAATCGACATTGATCAGATCAAGCATGGCGTTCTCCTTTGAGTGCCTCAGATCGTTCAAACACGGCGCATGTCGTAAACAGGTTTTTGCCCGGTGCCATAGCGGCGCAACGCGCCTTCTTCACCCACCGCATTGCCCCGCTGGAAAATCCAGTTTTGCCACGCGGTGAGCCTAGCGAAGATTTTGGTTTCCATGGTCTCGGGACCAACAAAGCGCAAATTGGCCTCAAGACCAGTGAGACTGTCCGGCGAAAAACTGCTGCGCTCCTGAAGAAACATCCGCACTTCATCAACCCAGTCGATATCGTCAAGCGCAAACGTGATCAGGCCAAGCTCCTCGGCCTTTTCAGCCTCAAACTCTTGCCCCTTCATTAAAGCCAGCTTGTCAATTTGCCCGGGCTCACCGAAGAAGCGTGATTGCAGGCGGGTCAATCCATTGCCCATGGGATAACGGTCAAAGTTCACACCGCCCAGAATTATGTGTGCAGGCGGCTTGTTATCACCATCCATCTGGCCAATCAGCATTAAAGAACGGTCGGAAGCAAAAGCAATTTCCGCGAATGTGCCGGCAAAACAGGAGTTCGGCTCAATCAACGAAACGATCGTACGCGAGGTGACATCCAATCGCTTCAGTACCCGCTTCCACATATGCAGGATTTCATGAGCCAGCCAATGCGAACAGTTGGCCAGCAAAAACGCATCGTGCGCAAGAACTTTTTCGCCTGACCCTTCTGTACGAAACACAAACGTCCCGATTTCAAACTCATTGTTGCGCAAGTGCAGAATCGCATCATCGAATTCCCGAGCCAGACGCAGCGGCCAGAAATCCGCACCCTGCAACAGCATCTGTTCAACCGATTCAGGACTGCTGGCCGATGGTCCGCGCAAGGTGATGTTAGCCAGCCGCGCCGCCCGATCAATACCGACGCTGAGGGAGGAATATTCTATGGTGTCACCAGAAAACCTGCGCTGAATCGGCGCCAGCGAAATACCGGCGTCAGGGCCGCTTCGTGGCGACGTTTTTGCTAGTACCCCCGATCTTTCTCTTACGCGTTCGTCTATTCTGCTTTGTGGAACCAACTCATCAACCAACCGCCATTGCTGCGCACGCTTACCCCGAACGCCTTCTTCGGTCGTGCAAAAGACATCGGCATGATCACGGCGCACTTTGCGCTTGTCAACGACGCGCGTCAGCCCACCGGTACCAGGAAGCACAGCCAACAAAGGCACTTCTGGCAAAGAGACAGCGGCCGTTCCATCATCGACCAGCATGATATGATCGGCTGTGAGCGCCAGTTCATATCCACCGCCTGCCGCAGTTCCATTCACCATGCAGATTGTGCGAATACCCGAAACCTCGCTGGCATCTTCGATATAATTTCGGGTCTCATTAGTGAACTTGCAGAAATTGACCTTATGCGCGTGAGAAGCGCCAGCGAGCATGCGTATGTTGGCCCCTGCACAAAAAACCCGTTCCTTGCCGGAGCGCATGACAACAGTTTTCACGGCTGGATGCTCGAAACGGATCCGCTGCCACGCGTCCGCCAGCTCTATATCGACACCCAGATCGTAGGAATTGAGCTTCAGTTGATAGCCTTCGAACAACCCGCCATTTTCATCGACGTCCATCGTCAATGTGGCGGTGTCGCCTTGAACGTCGAGCTTCCAATGCCGGTAAGCACCGGGCGAAGTCTGGAAATCGATGAAAGTCCCGCCATTTGCGAGTTTGCGTTCAACTTCGGCCATCCCTGTCTCCTCAATAGATATGCATTATAATGCATTTTTTTACTTGTCCAGTGCCGCCGGCGGAAAGTCTGCATTTTGATGCATCTTATCTGGCAAGCATGTGTGGAAAACGTTCTGCAAAAAATGCGCACACTGCCTCAAGGGTCTGCACTGGGCGTTCACGGTGTGGCGAATGCCGAACGCCTGGCATCAAGATCACAGTGGCCGGCACGCCTGCATGACGTTGCACAACCTCGATCTGCGCGCGCGTGCCGTATTGATCATCCTCCCCCTGCATCAGGAGAAGCGGAACATTTATACGTCTGACAAATTCACAAATATTCCATGCGCGAAAGGTTGGATCGAGCCAAGCGTCGTTCCAACCACGAAAAGCACAATCGACATGCGCATGCCAGCGGGCAAGTCTGCTACGCAGATCACCTTGATCATAGGCTTCTTTGACCTCACGTATCAACGCAACGGAAATATCTTCGACGAAGAAGTGCGGCGCCATCAGGCATAACCCTTTGACTCGCGTGTCTCGGACGCCCCCACCGTAGATTGTAGCGATCGAGCCGCCGTCGGAATGGCCCAGCAGAATACCTTCGCGAAAACCGACGGCGTCGAGCACAGACCCAAGCACAACCAGAGCTTCATCATGCATATAGGTGAGCGGACGCGGTAGGTTAACCGCGCTCGATTTACCGTAGCCTGCTCGAGAATAAGCAAAGATGCCTGCGCCAGTTGCTTCACTGAGCTTATCAGGAAAATCACCCCATAGTCCTGCCGAGCCAAGGCCCTCATGCAAAAGGACAATCGTAGGCGATTCATCGGGTTGTGGACCACAAAATCGATATTCGAGACGCATGCCCTTAATCTCGAGAAACCCCTGCGCCGCCAGCGCCATTGTCATGAGGAATCTCTCAGCTTGAAGCGTTGTATCTTGCCGGTCGCAGTTTTCGGCAAATTGTCCATCACTTCGATCCAGCGCGGATATTTCCACGCGCCAGCGGCTTTTTTGACATGTTCCTTCAGCGCGGCGTCGAGCCCGTCGGTAGAAGCGCCCTGTTTGAGAATGATGAAGGCTTTGGGCTTCAAGAGCCCATCCTCATCGGCTTTTGCCACCACCGCAGCTTCAAGGACTGCTGGATGCGACGCAAGCGCGGCTTCTATTTCAAAAGGCGAAACCCAGATGCCACTGACCTTGAACATGTCGTCTGCGCGGCCACAATATTTATAGCGTTGCGAGCTATCGCGTGTATACTTATCACCTGTCCGGGTCCACTCACCCTGAAAAGTAGCGCGGCTTTTTTCGCGCTGATTCCAGTAGCCATCAGCTGCCGAGGGACCGCGCACATAAAGTTCGCCTACATCCCCATCCACAACCGGCTGCAACGCATCATCAAGAAGGCGAAGATCATAACCCGGCACCGCGCGTCCAGACGTGCCGTAGACTACGTCGCCAGGCGCGTTGGAAAGAAAGATATGCAACATTTCCGTGGAGCCAACACCATCAAGAATATCGCTGCCAAAGCGCTTTTTCCACGTCGAACCGATATGCTCCGGCAATGCCTCGCCAGCTGATGCGCAAAGCCTGAGTTTCGAAGAGCCATTCTCTTCCGCAAGCGACGCATCTCCCAGCATGGCCGCGTAAAGCGTAGGCACGCCGAAGAACAGGGATGGCTGATATTTGGCGAGCATCCGATACATCAGCGCTGGCGTTGGCCGGTCCGGGTTCAAAATTGTCGTCGCCCCGGCCGACAAGGGAAAAGACAATGAATTCCCGAGCCCATAGGCAAAAAAGAACTTTGCCGCCGACAGGCATACGTCATCTTCCCTGATCCCGAGCACGCCTTGTCCATAAAGCTTCGCTGTCGCCATCATGCTGGATTGAACATGCTTAGTGCCTTTGGGCGCCCCCGTCGAACCGGACGAGTAGAGCCAGAAGGCGATATCATCGGGCGAACACTCAACAGGCGCGAACTCACTCGGCTGCTGGCGTGCCAATGTATCGAAATCGAGCACGTGACCTTCCTCAATTCCGCCCACGCAAAATACATTCTCAAGATCGGGAAGTCCCTCCAGCACAAACGCAACGGATGCATACAGCGGTGATGATACAAATAGAGCCTTGGCCCGGGAATCCGCCAGCATGTAGCGATAGGTCTCCGCTGGAAGCAACGTATTCAGAGGAACAGGCACGACACCAGCGCGGATGGCGCCAAGAAAGACCGCCGGCCAATCCACCGTGTCCAACATGACAATGGCAACCCGGTCTTCACGCCGGACACCATGTGAACGCAAAAGATTCGCCACACGCGCGGAGGCTTTCATGAGCCCTTCGTATGTCACCTGATTTTGCGGATCAATAAACGCGATCTTGCTGCCACGCCCTTCGGCAACATTCCTGTCCAGCAAATCCGCACAAGCATTATAGTGCGCCGTCATGGTCCCCTCCCCTTGTTTCAACACCGGCCACGGACTTGTAGCCAATTCTAAGAAATCATGCAATATAATGCACAATTGGCTAGGAACACTGCGGCTTGATGGTCGCGCGAGCATGTAATATTTTGCAGAATATTCTGGGAATCCCAATGAAGAAAGTCAAAAAAGCCCCCGCAGACGGCCGGCAAGCGCTCGTGACGCCCCAGACCGACCTTACCAGCCAGATTGCTGGAGACGATGCTTATCTTGAGGCCCTGGGGCAACGGGTCCGGCGGATCCGTGCCTTGCGCGGCATGTCTCGCAAGGTACTGGCGCAGGTTTCCGGAATTTCCGAACGCTACATCGCCCAGCTGGAAAGCGGCCAGGGCAATGTGTCGATTATGTTGTTGCGCCGGATTGGTCAGGCCACCGGCGTGCCTGTCGAGGAAATAGTTACCGAGGAACACGAGGTTTGGCCAGAGATTCGCGACCAGCTCCGTCTTGCACCGGAGGAAATTTTGAACGAAGTTCGCAAACTCCTTCATCATATGACGGGCACTGTATCGCATAAGGAACATAAGCGTATTGCGCTTATCGGGTTGCGCGGCGCAGGAAAGTCTACGCTCGGCCAGATGGCCGCTAAGACACTTGGCTCTGATTTCGTCGAACTCAATCGCGACATCGAAAACGAACAAGGGTTTTCTGTTACTGAAATCTTCAAGCTTTACGGACAGGAGGGTTATCGCCGAATGGAGTTTTCGGCCATCAGACGCATCGCCGAAAGCAACCGGCCCATGATCGTAGCAACAGGCGGCGGTATAGTGGCGGAGGCCGCTTCTTTCGATTTCCTGCTGAAATCGTTTTACACCATATGGATCAAGGCAAAACCCGAAGAACATATGCGACGTGTGCGAAAACAGGGCGACCTCAGACCCATGGCAAATGATCGCGCGGCGATGAAAGAGCTTGTCACCATTTTGACGAGTCGCGAGCCGCTCTATGGCCGTGCTAACGCCATCGTCGATACATCCGGCAAATCACCGGAAGCCAGCCTGCAGGATCTGCTTTCGGCCATTCACGCTGCGCAATGATCCCGATTAAAAGGTTCCATCATGAGTGAAAACGTACAACCAGTAACTATGCAGCAGCGCGGCGACATAGCAATCATCACAATCGACAACCCGCCTGTGAATGCGACATCGCAAGCCGTGCGCGCCGGCCTCCTTGCGGCCATTGAAGGCGCAGATGGCGACGCCCGCATCGCTGCAATTGTCATTTGCTGCGCCGGACGCACATTTACGGCGGGCGGTGATATCCGTGAATTCGGCAAGCCGCCACTTCTGCCCATGTTGTTTGACACATGTGCGAGGATTGAGGCGTGTAGCAAGCCTGTTGTCTGCGCATATCACGGCACCGCGTTGGGCGGCGGCTTTGAAATCGGGCTAGCCTCCCACGTCAGGCTTGCGGCGCCTGGGACCCAACTAGGCCTTCCGGAAGTCAAACTGGGCCTCGTGCCCGGCGCCGGAGGAACTCAACGCTTGCCGCGGTTGATTGGAATACCTGCCGCGCTGGAACTGGCCGCGACAGGCCGTTTCATGAAAGCAGAAGAAGCACTCAAACTCGGCGCTATCGACACCATAGTTGAAGGCGATCTGCTCGAATGCGCGGTCGACGCGGCGCACGCTGCGATCGAAAAGCCTATGCGCCGCAGCGGCGAACTCCCTGTCATCGCAATCGGCGCAGAGCAGGCGCAGGAACTACTTAACGGTGTTAAACGCAAGGCGCGTGGTCAGGAAGCGCCTGTGATTGCGGCGCAACTTGTCCTTGAATCTGCGAGCCGAACGACGCCGCAAGGTGTGGTGCGCGAGCGGCAGGAATTCAATCGCCTTATGGAAACTCAACAGGGCCGCGCTATGCGCCATATCTTCTTCGCTGAACGCGAAGCAGCACGCATTCCCGGGCTCGAAAATGCAACAGCGAAAGACGTAAAGATTGCCGGCGTCGTCGGCGCCGGTACTATGGGCGCAGGCATTTCCGTCGCGCTCCTGGATGCAGGTTATAACGTTGTCGTCGTGGAACAGAATGCAGAGGCTGCCGAACGCGGGCGTTCCCGCATCGCCAGCATTTTCGAGCGAAATGTAGCCTCCGGCCGCCTGAGCGAACAAGCGATGACTGAGCGCATGCAAAGGTTATCAATTGGATGTGATTTGATGGCATTTACGCCCTGCGACATTGTCATCGAAGCTGTGTTTGATGATCTTGACGTCAAACGCACGCTCTTTTCCCAGCTTTCTGCCATCGTGCGCGACGATTGTATTCTTGCTACCAACACAAGTTATCTCGACCCCAACGCCATCGCCCGCGACACAAGCAATCCCGAACGCGTTGCCGGCATGCATTTTTTTGCTCCGGCCAACATCATGCGCCTGGTCGAAACTGTGCGTGCGCAGCACACTTCAGCGCAAACACTTGCAACGGCGTTGGCGATTGCCAAAAAGCTTCGTAAGCTTCCGATTTATTCCGGTGTTTGCGAAGGTTTTATAGGCAACAGGCTCTATTCCTATTATCGCCGCCAATGCGAATTCATGTTGGAAGAGGGTGCGCTGCCACATGAAATCGACAGAGCCATGGAAGACTGGGGCCTGCCCATGGGGCCTTTTCGCGCCTTCGACCTCTCCGGCCTAGATATCGCCTGGGCGCTACGCAAACGGCAAGCTGCAACCCGCGATCCTGCCAACCGTTACAGCCATATATCTGACAGGCTTTGCGAGATGGGCCGCTTTGGTCAGAAAACACAGGCGGGATGGTATAAATATCAAAACGGTAAACCTGTAGCCGATGACATGACGACAAAAATTATCTTGGAGGCATCGCGGGAAAAGAACATCGCACGCCGGTCATTCGGTGCAGACGAAATCCGTCTTCGCCTCGTAACTGCGCTGGCAAACGAAGGCGCACGAGCGCTGGAAGAAGGCATTACATTGCGCGCCTCCGACATCGATCTTGTTTACATCAACGGATATGGCTGGCCTGCCTGGCTCGGCGGCCCCATGTTTCAGGCCAGTGAATTTGGGCTGCCGCGCATTCTGGAAGAAGTGCAAAAAATGCACGCCCGCGACGGCTCCGAATTCACCCCCGCGCCCTTGCTTGTGCAAGCTGTAAAGCATGGCAAACCGATTGACGGCAGTGCATGATTATCAGTTAGGCCGTCGTTCGCCGCAGAAACTGGCGCCAAATCAATCACCAACCGCGTGCTGCCTTTCGCGCCTCCAGCCCCGCGGTAAGTCGAGCCAACAGACCCAGAAGAACTTGCCGGCCACCCGGTCCAAGGATTTCTTCATAGCTGGCTTCCTGCGCTTCCTGCAGCGCAACACCGGTCTCCATCAGCTTTTGTCCGGCCATTGTAAGGTGCAGCGCGTAGGAACGCCGGTCGAAAGCGCGCCGCTCCACCAGACCCCGCTCTTCCAGCAGATTGATCATGGCGACAAAATTGGTGCCCTGGATGCCAAGAGCCGCAGCAACATCGGTTTGTTTCGATCCGGGGTTGGCGCCAATAACCACCAGCGTACTGAATTGTCCCGGCCTCAGGCCAACACGACCGGCCGCCTGCATAAAATCTTCAAAAACCGCGATCTGCGCACGCCGCAAGGGATAGCCGAGATATTCCGGCAATGGCCCAAGCGCCAGGCGCGAGCTAATATCAGGCTCGTCATCGGGCGGCGCCTGGAAAATGGGGGTGACCTTCTGCGCTTTCCCGGGCACACTGCGGCGCGGTTTTGGCTTAAGGCCGGCTGCGGGACGTGGTGTCTTCTGGATGGCTCTCATTTTTTGATTGTATTATACTTCATAACAATTATACAATATCACAAATAGGAAGAGGGACGCACCGGCGAATATTCAATCGCCGAGGCTAAAGGGGGCGAACGGGAATGGACTCAACAATCCTCCTGTTTCTGTTGCAGGATGGCATAACCAACGGCGCGCTTTATGGCCTGCTTGGTATCACGACCGTGCTGGTCTTCGCCGTCACACGCATCATCTTTGTCCCGCAAGGCGAGTTCGTTACCTATGGCGCGCTGACCCTGGCGCTGCTCGACACCGGCCGCGTGCCAGGAACCGTCTGGCTGCTCATTGGCTTCGGCGTTGTTGCATTTTTTGTTGAACTCTGGATGTCGCGGCATGACCTCGATGCCCGAAGGATTATTCGCGAAACCCTGACGAAAATTATATTGCCCTGCCTCATCGCACTCGCCGTCATCTGGCTTGCGCCAATGAAACTACCACCCTGGGCGAATCTTCTCATCACGCTCGCCATCATAACGCCGATGGGGCCGTATCTTTATACGATCGCATTCCGCCCCGTGGCAGAAGCTTCCGTTCTCACCTTGTTCATCGTCGCCATTGGCGTGCATCTGTCCATGCAGGGCCTGGGCCTCGTATTCTTCGGCGCTGAAGGCCTGCGTGCGACACCACTTTCAACGCTCAGCCTGCCGGTTGGTCCGCTGGTCGTAACGGGTCAGACGTTATCCATCTATATCCTCACGCTCGTCACAATGGCGGCGCTGACTTACTTTTTCAACAAGCCGCTGTTCGGAAAAGCCTTGCGTGCCACCGCGATCAATCGCCTCGGAGCGCGGCTGGTCGGCATACGCACATCACTCTCCGGCGCCATCGCTTTCGTGCTTGCCGCCATAATCGGCGCATTAACCGGCGCATTGTCAGCGCCCATGACAACGATATATTATGACACAGGCTTTTTGATCGGTCTGAAGGGTTTTATAGCGGCCATCATCGGCTCTCTAGCCAGTTATCCCCTCACAGTCATCGCGGCGCTTGCCGTCGGCGTCGCCGAGGCCCTTGCTTCGTTCTATGCAAGCCAGTTCAAGGAGGTCATCGTCTTCACCTTGATCATTCCCGTGCTTGTGTGGCTGTCATTATCGTCCCACCACGTCGAAGAGGAGGAGGAATAGCCGTGAGCAACATCTCCACAACTTCGCATCCCATAAACGCGACGCCTGCCAAATCGCGCCGGCCGCTGTTTTTTGCGACGCTCGCGATCATCATTTTCCTCATACCGCTGATCCCCGGTATTCCCGTTTATTGGATCACCCTGCTCGACAATATCGGTCTGGCCGCACTCGTTGCGATCGGCCTGATTCTGCTCACGGGTGTCGGCGGCATGACCTCATTTGGCCAGGCGACGTTCTGTGGCTTCGCTGCTTATACAACGGCAGTGCTCTGCGCTTATCACGGCATGTCGCCCTGGCTCAGCCTGTTCATTGCAGTGGCAGTGACCATGTTGGCAGCCATAGTGCTGGGCATTATCACGGTGCCACTATCCGGCCACTTCCTGCCGCTTGGCACATTGGCCTGGGGCATCGCAATCTTTTATCTCTTCGGCAAACTTGATTTCCTCGGACGCAACGATGGCATCACGCCTGTGCCGCCTCTGTCCATCGGCAGTTATCAATTCTTTGACAGCCGTTCGATTTTTTACGTGATCTGGGTGTTTGTCATCATCGCTGTGTTCATGACCAGCAACCTTCTGGATTCCCGCACCGGCCGGGCCATCCGCGCCCTGCGCGGTGCTTCGAGCGCAGCAGAATCCTTCGGCGTAGACACGACGCGCACGAAACTCATTGTCTTTGTCTATGCCGCGCTGCTCGCTGCCATTTCCGGCTGGCTTTATGCCCACATGCAGCGCGCTGTGAATCCAACACCGTTCGGCGTTGGCGCAAGCATCGAATATTTGTTCATGGCGGTGGCAGGGGGCGCGGGTCACCCGGCGGCTGCCATTTTCGGCGCAGCCTTCGTCACCTTGCTGAAAGAAATCTTGACGCGACTTCTGCCATTCTTGTTCGGCGGACAGGCGCATTTCGAAGAGGTCGTGTTCGGCATCGTGCTGGTGTTGATCCTGCAGAAATCACGCATGGGCCTTTGGCCACTGGTTGAACGTCTGTTGCCACAACCCGCCGACCCGGTGATTGACCGAAGCGCGCCCGCACTCAGCCAGCGTCCGCAGCCGGAAGCGGGCCGCAAAATTCTCGATCTCAAGATGGTGCGCAAGCAATTCCAGGGGCTCGTCGCCGTCAATGATGTGAGTTTCAGCATCAAGGCGGGCGAAATCGCTGGCCTCATCGGCCCCAATGGCGCGGGCAAAAGCACGACATTCAACCTCGTGACCGGAACCTTGCCGCTGACCTCTGGCGAAATACGCTATCTCGACGAGCGTATCGATGGGTTATCGCCCCGTCAGATCGCGGCGCGCGGCATCGCCCGGACGTTCCAGCACGTAAAAGTGCTCACGGACATGAGTGTCCTCGACAACGTCGCGCTGGGCGCACATTTGCGCGGATCGGCCGGCGTCGCATCTGCGTCGCTTCGCCTGGATCGCAAAGAAGAGGCGCAAATGCTTGCCGAAGCCGCGCGCCAGATTGAACGTGTTGGCCTTGGCGAACACATGCACAAACAGGCGGGCAGTCTGGCGCTGGGGCAATTGCGTATTCTTGAAATTGCCCGTGCGCTTTGCCTTGATCCGTCCTTGCTGCTGCTTGACGAGCCTGCAGCCGGACTGCGCCATTTCGAAAAGCAGCAACTATCCGCACTGCTGCGTCAATTGCGCAGCGAGGGCATGACGGTTCTGTTAGTGGAACACGACATGGGCTTCGTGATGGATTTAACTGACCATATCGTTGTGCTGGATTTCGGCACCAAAATCGCCGAAGGCACGCCTGCTGAGGTCAGCAAACATCCCGCTGTCATTCAGGCCTATCTCGGAGCCGACGCATGAGCGATCTCCTGTTGTCCATTCGTGACCTCTATGTCTCCTATGGCAAGGTTGAAGCGGTGCATGGCGTGTCCATCGAAGTGCCGCGCGGTGAAATTGTCACTGTCATTGGCGCAAACGGCGCAGGCAAGACTACTTTGCTCAACGCCGCTATGGGCATTCTGCCCGCGCGCGGTTCGATCGAATTCGAAGGGCGCAATATCCTGCGCCAGCCGGTCGAGGATCGCGTTGGCGGCGGAATGACTCTCGTGCCCGAACGGCGTGAACTTTTCGCAACCATGCCTGTGGAAGACAATCTCCTTCTGGGCGGTTTTTTGATCTCGTCTTCGGAACGTGCGCGGCAGCTCGAGGAAGTATTTGTCCGCTTTCCCAGATTGAAAGAAAGGCGGCGTCAGCTTGCCGGAACCTTGTCCGGCGGCGAGCGTCAGATGTTGGCCATGGGCCGCGCTCTGATGGCCAAGCCACGCCTGCTGATGCTGGATGAACCCAGCCTTGGCCTCGCACCCTTGATTGTTGCGGATATTTTTTCAATCATTCGCGATTTGCGCAGCGCTGGTGTTTCCATCTTGCTGGTCGAACAGAACGCGCGTGCCGCCTTGCGCGTCGCCGACAGCGCTTATGTGATGGAACTCGGTGAAATCACTCTGCAGGGCAAGGCCGCAGAACTTGCCGCGGACCCCAAGATCGTTGAAACCTATCTTGGCCTGGCGACACATTGAAATTTACATAAAATTGGCGCTGCCCTCTCATCGAGGACAGCGCCAGTAACTGGCTGCGGGAGGTGCAGCTTTCTCCTACGGCAGCAGCGCAAACTTGCCGTCTTTGACCACAAGCAAAACGCGCCCACGTTCGTCGAGACCGTAGTGGTCCTTTTCCGTGAAATTATAAACCCCTTGCGTCGCAACAATATCCTTCTCGGATGTAATCGCCTTCAAAAGCGCCGCCTTGAATTCCGGGGTGCCGGGTTTGGCGCCTGTCTTCAATGCAGCTGGGATAATGCGTTTGAGGACTGCGAAAGCGTCATAGCCATGTCCACCGAATTGCGTACGCGAATCCGGACCGTGCTTGGCTTCGTACATCTTGATATAGGCTTCGCCTTCCGCCTTGGTCGCTGCCCCTGCGGGAAGCAGATCGGCAACAGCTGCCGGGCCTGAAGACAGGATTGTCCCTTCTATGGACTTGCCGCCGATTTTCATCAGCACGTTGGAAACCGCACCGTGCGTTTGATAAATAGCGCCGTTATAGCCTCGTTCGCGCAACGCGATGTTCGGCAGCGCCGCAGCAGTTCCCGAAGCAGCAACCAGCACAACATCCGGTTTTGCTGCGGCGATCTTCAGTGTCTGCCCCGTCACTGACGTATCTGCACGGCCATAACGTTCTTCTGCCACCAGCTTGATACCGAGCGGTTCGCCAATCTTTTTGTATTGCGCCACCCAGAGATCACCCCATGAATCGGAAAATCCGATCATGCCAAGGGTCTTCACATTGTTCTTGACCATGTGCTTGAAAATAACGTCTGCCATGATGGCCACATCCTGCGGCAGCACGAATGTATATTTCATGCGCTCTTCAGGGATAGCCGTCGGCGCAGTGGACAGATGCAGCGTCTGCGTTTCGAAGGCGACATTGCCGACAGCGCTGGCTGGCGGTGTAGTCGATGAACCGATGATCACATCCACCTTGTCGTCGGTTATCAGGCGGCGCGCGTTGGTCGTTGCACGGCCTGCGTCGCCGCCGTCATCCAGAACTATGACGTCGAGCTTCACGCCATTGATTTCCCGCGGCAGCAATTCGATTACATTGGCAATCGGCACGCCCAATGCAGCAGCTGGTCCTGTTGTTGATAGCGTGACACCAACCTTAACTTGCGCGCTTGCGGGCATAGCGAGCGCCACAGCGAATGCTGCCAGCGATATTCCCTTCCACACTGCTTTCATGACCAAACTCCCTCTCCAGTACTTCAGGATCAGCGCGGCGCCATGCGCAGCGCACCATCAAGACGAACAACTTCGCCATTGAGATAATTGTTCTCGACCATATGACAGGCGAGCGAGGCATATTCTTCTGCGTGGCCAAGACGGCGCGGATTGGGAATTGCCGAGGCAAGTGAATCCTGTGCTTCTTGCGGCAGCGAGCCCAGCAGCGGCGTTTTGAAAAGCCCCGGTGCAATCGCAAGAACGCGCACGCCAAACTGCGCCAGTTCGCGCGCCAGTGGAATTGTCAGCGCGACGATGCCGCCTTTGGAAGCTGCATAAGCGGATTGACCGATCTGTCCTTCATACGCAGCCACCGAAGCCGTTGAAATCATCACGCCGCGCTGACTGTCAGCCAGCGGCTCAAGCTTTTGCATCGCAGAAGCGGCCAGCCGCAGCATATTGAACGAGCCATTGAGATTGACGTTGATAACGCGCGTAAATTCTTCCAGCGCCATCGGCCCGTCCCGTCCGACCATACGCTTGGCGATTGCGATGCCCGCACAATTCACAAGAATACGCGGCGCGCCCAAAGCTTTCTCAAGCTCTGCGAAAAAGCCCTCGGCGCTTGCAGCGTCTGAAACATCGACTTGCCAGGCGCGTCCACCGATATCATTGGCGACACCAATAGCCCGTGCAATATCGCGGTCCGCTATGGCGACTTTCGCGCCGCGCGCTGCAAAGGCACGCGCTGTCGCCTCGCCAAGTCCCGAAGCGCCACCAGTTACAACAGCCACTTGTCCCTTCATATCCATGTAAGCGCCCTTTCATGCATTCCTGGAAACCGGCAACCGCATATGCGGCGATCAAACTAGCCCTGCGGCACAATCTTGCCTGCACGCTTTTCGAGAAAATCGGACAACCGCTTCTGCGCTTCCGGATTTGTTGAAGCAGCGCTCGCCATCAGCGATTCCATCACATAGCCAGTCGCCGGATCAGCTTCAGCAATGCGCGGCAGAGCGTGGATCAGCGCAAAATTTGTCATTGCAGCATTGCCAGCAACCTTGTTCGCCAGCTCCATCGCTTTGCCGAAGGCTTCGCCAGCACCTACGAGATATTGCGAAATACCCAACGACAGGCCTTCTGCTGCGCTATAGGTGCGGCCCGTCATCATCATGTCCATCATGCGGGAAACGCCGATAAGGCGTGGCAAACGCACAGAGCCGCCACCGCCAACAAAAATGCCGCGCTGCCCCTCCGGCAAGGCATAATAGGCCGTCGGTTCAGCCACACGCAGGTGGCACGCAGCCGCCAGTTCGAGACCGCCGCCAATCACCGCTCCCTTGAGCGCCGCGATCACCGGCACGCGCCCGAACTGAATTTTTTCGAATGTCGCATGCCAGCTGCGCGAATGCATGATGCTTTCGGGCAGATCACGGGTTGTCAGTTCAGAAAGATCAAGGCCCGCAGAAAAATGTTCGCTTTCGCTGTTGATGACAACGGCTGCAACATCCGGCTCAAGCATCGAGAAAATGCGATCAAGCTCACGCACCAGCGGATCGTTCATCGCATTACGCTTTTCAGGACGATTTAAGGTGAGGACAAGAACGCGGCCCTCACGGCGCACGAGCACCGGCGTTGCGGATGTGGACGAAGCGGCGGTCATGGCTCTCCCCCGGGACAATTCTTGACCTAATTGTTATAGTCCATAACAATTATTGTCAATAATGTTTGGAGCCACCGCGTGGCCTTATACCGGTGTCACGAGCGCATCCACAGCGATTACCCCCTGCCCTTTGGGCAAGACAATCAGCGGATTAATCTCGATGGACCCGAACGCGCCCCCCTGCGAGGCTGCGAAAACCGAGAGCCGGCTCAAAGCTTCCGCCAGCGCCTCGATATCCGCCTCGGGCCGGCCGCGCGCTCCGGCAAGCAGCGGGAAGCTCTTGACCTCGCGGATCATTTGCCGCGCCGTCTCTATGCCGAAAGGCGCAACGCGCAGTGCAGTGTCGTGAAATATTTCGGCGAAAATGCCACCCAGGCCAAACATGATGGCGGGCCCGAACACCGCATCCCGCTTCATCCCGACAATAGTTTCCACACCTCCTGAAATCATCGGCGACACCAGCACGCCCTCCAGCCGGGCCTGCGGCATTGCCTGCGCTGCTTTTTCCATGATCATATCAAAGGCGCGGGCAGCAGCCTCTTCGCCTTCAATCCCGAGCATCACCCCGCCGATATCTGATTTATGAGCGATATCCGGCGAGGCAATTTTCAGGACAACCCGACCGCCGAACTTGCGCGCTGCAGCGCCAGCCTCCGTATGGTTTTTGGCCAGAACGTCGCCGACAGTTTTGACGCCGATCTTCTCCACCAATTGCTTGGCCGCCCGCTCTCCGCCAGTAAATATTTCATTTGCAACGGCTATCGCTGGCACTTCAGGCTTTTTCTCAAGTTCCGGAACACCAGTGCTCGCCTGAATGGAACGCACCGATGCCATGGCAGCAATAGCGCGCGTCAACTCGTCGCAAACGAAAATATCGAGGCTCTGGAATTTCAGCTGCCATTCGTCCGAAAGGCACGCGACCAGCGCCAGATAGCGCTCCGGCCGCCGCTTGCGCGCCGCGGCCAGCCAGTCATGCAACGCGCCCATATTGTGTTCGAGCAGCCCGAAATGGCCGATGATAAAGATGGCGCTATCAAAATCGCCCTCCACCGCCAGCGCATCGACGACGCGATTATATTGCACAAGACTGCCGTTATCGACCGGGTTGCGGACGGTCGCGAGCGGATTACCTTCCCGCACATGCTTTTGCAGATGTTCCTCGAGCGTTGGCAGAACAAAGCCATGCTTGGTCGCTTCGTCAGTGGCCAGAATGCCAAGCCCGCCCGACACGGTTCCCACAGCCATACGTGGCCCGGGAATGGCGCGCTTGGTGCTGCAGGCGACGATGACGTCAATCATTTCCTCGACGCTGTCAGCGCAATAAACTCCATCCTGCTTGAACACAGCTTCGTAGACATCATAACCGCCCACCATCGAGGCCGTATGAGAAGCCACCGCCGCAGCGCCCTCGTCCGTTCGCCCGGCTTTCAGGGCGATGACCGTCTTTCCATTCGCGCGCGCCAGCTGGAACGCCTTGCGCAGGGCCGCAGGCCGTGTCGTGCCTTCAAGGTAGACCGCGATAACTTTGGTGATCTCATCGCGCGCCAGATGTGATATACAATCGGATATGTCGATGTCCGCCTGATTGCCGGTCGCGATCCATTTGGCGATGCCTACCCCGCGATCCCTCAACATGCCCATAAGATGCGAACCGACAAAACCGCTCTGGCTGGCGATACTGACCGGGCCAAGCTCTGGCCAATCCTTGCCCGTATGTTCGCAAATGCCAGTAAAAGTCGCGCTGAACCGGCTTTCGAGACTGAGCCCGCCCATACTATTGGGACCAACGAGACGCATACCCGCAGCACTCGCTTTGGCCGCAATCCGCAATTGGGCCTCGCGGCCTTTTTCACTGGCTTCGGCGAAACCGGAGCTCAGGATCACCGCAAGCGGTATCTTCTTTGCTGCGCAGGCTTCCACCGCCTCCTCGACACCCCTGGCAGGCACGACGATGATGGCGCAGTCGGTATCATCAGGCAGCGCTGCGATCTCGCCATAGGCTTTCAGACCCTGCACTTCCGCCGAGCCCGGATTCACTGGATAAATTTTTCCCTGAAATCCCAGCCGCAAGGTCTGGTCCACCGGCCGCCCGCCAAGTTTGTTGGGATCGCCCGACGCGCCGATAATGGCAATCGCCTTAGGATAGAAGAAGCGGTTGAGAATATCGTCCATGTTCGTTTCATCCTGTTTTTTTTAGATTATGCGCGAGGTCAATTGATGCTTGCAAGGAAAGAAACTCATTTCAAGGGCAACCTGCTTCTGCCCTTGCAGCCAACCATGATTTGGAGCATTCTCGGCAAAATAATTCGGTACATTCCTAGGAGGATTCCATGAAAATTGTGCAGGGCGACCAGGTCGAATGGAAACGCGGTCTCGAATATCGCGGCGGCACATTCCATTTCCGCAATCTCATGGAAGGCCGCGCCGGGACAATCGGCAATTTTCAATTGTCCATGGGCCGCAACGACAAGGATTTCATGTCGCCACGTCACCGGCATAATTTTGAGCAATTCCGTTGCCAGCTTGAAGGCGAACTCGAATTCGGCCGCGACGGCACGATGAAACCAGGCATGTGCGGCTATTTTCCCGAAGGCGCCCACTACGGCCCGCAGACCTCCCAGATGGACGCGACAACTATCGTTTTGCAGTTCGGCGGCGCCAGTGGCAGCGGCTACCTGTCCCGCGCCGAAGTATTTCGCGGCATGCAGGAACTTTCAACCACCGGCACGTTCAAGGACGGGATCTACCGCCGAAATGAGGGCGAGCCGGGCAAGAAAAACCGCGATGGCTACCAGGCCATCTGGGAACATGTGAACGGCCAGGAGATGGAATATCCCAAACCCCGTTATCCCGCTCCGATCATGATGGACGAATCCCATTTCGCCTGGACAGCGGCAAACGATGAACCAGGCGTCAGTGAAAAACTGCTCGGACAATTCACTGAACGGCGCAATGAAGCGGCCTTCGTGAAGGTCGCCAAAGGCGCGACACATATTCTCCATCCGCGTAGCGTTTACTTTTGCAAATCCGGCAAAGGCAAAATCGGCAGCGACGACATCCGTTTCTGCTCGACGATCCATCTGGAAGACGGCGAAAAAGCCACTGTAACAGCCAGCGAAGATATGGTTTTCATTCGCATGGGCCTGCCAGACCTGTCCGGACTGGAAATGAACCGTCCTCAATCGGCCACAGCAATGGCGGCGGAATAAGCCGGCAGAATGTTTACATTCGCTTCAATATCGTGAGAGGCTTGCAGTGATTTGCACAGCAAGCCTCAATTCTTTGCATGCATAGGCGTTCCGGCAAAGCCATCATTGCACTGCCGCCAAACTTCTTCATCGACAAGAGGTTCGATTTCATGAATGATCCCTCCCGGTGAGGGAAACGTTCAAAATCAATGTCGGTAAATCAGAAGACCCCAAACGGGTCCGTAAAAACATCGCGAATTCGGCCTGGGACGGGGGTGCGGAAAAGCAATGCCGCCCTGCGTTATCTGGCGCGCGATGAAACCGTCGGCTTTCTCCTTTGGGATGCCCGCCGCGCCATATCCCGCGATTTTGAGAAGCGTATATCGCCCCATGGCGTCAGTCTCGGTACATTCTGGATCCTGCGCATCCTCTGGGATGAAGATGGTGTCACGCAATCCCAGCTGATCCAGCGCGTGCGCATGAAGGGACCAACAATCGTCGGCACTGTAGCGCAGCTGGAACGTGAAGGTCTTGTCACCCGCACAGCCGACGCCAGCGACAGCCGCAAGAAACTGATCAGCCTGACCCCGAAGGGGCACGCTTTACGCAACATCATTCTCCCCATTACAGAAGACGTCAACAAGCGCGCACTCAAGGGCTTCGCTGCAGCAGAGCGCAATCAGCTGAAAGACATGTTGCGGCGCCTGCGCCTCAATATGAGCGAAGGCTGAAGCGCCCCATCAAGGCGCCATAACCGCACCACCATTCATCGCAACGCCCTGCCCAGTCATCCAGGCCGCATCGGCGCTGGCGAGAAACCACGCCAGCCCCGCCATATCTTCAGGATAGCCGATACGCCCGAGCGGCACATGAACGGCCGCATCCGCAATCAGCTTTTCACGCGGAGTGGCCACCATCGGCATGGCTGTCAGTGATTGACCGGGAATGAGCGCATTGACACGAATGCCATGCGGCGCCCATTCGAGAGCCAGGGATTTCGTCAGCGAGGAAATAGCGGATTTCGTTGCCGCATAGTTTGAACCTTTTGCAGCCCCCTCAAGCGCCCGGCCCGACGAAATGTTTATGATGCAGCCCCGCTTTTTTTCAATCATCGCAGGACCCAGCGCCTTCACGATCAAAAATGGAGCAGTGACGTTGACCCGGAAAGTCAGTTCCCATTGCTCCTGCGTCAACTCCAGAACAGTTCCGCGCGGAAACACGCTGGCGTTGTTGATCAGACAAAAGGGCGCGCCATATTTTTCGAGCGTCTCTTTCGCCGCGCGCTGGATATCGGCAGCACTGGCCAGATCCACCTTGAAAAAAGTGGCGTCGCCGCCAGTGGCACGAACCTGTTTGGCGGTTTCCTCGCCGGAAGCCTGATCCACATCCCAGACCGCGATTTTGCCGCCTTTACCGCCAAATCGCTTTGCGAACGCCCGGCCGAAGCCGCCGCCGCCGCCTGTAATCACAACAACATCTCCGGATTTGAAGCCGTCGCGCAGGATTCCATCTTCGCTCATATTCCCTCCCCAGGGCTTGTGCCCGAACAAGATAGGTTGGTACCTACTTATTTCCGCAGCCTGAATATTTCGTTTGACAGCAATGTTAGGCCGGGTGCTAATTAACCGCAAGCAGGATCGTGAATAGACAATTTTCCGGTTCAACCGGAAACAAATTCTGCACTGGGAGGATGGAATGACTTCGGCAGCCAGCGATGGCCTCACGACAATCGATATTCATGGAACCGAAGTCCAGACATTCGTCGGCGGCGCCGGTCCCAATATAGTCTATCTGCATTCGGCTCTGTGGCTCGGTGATGACACGGCCTTTGTGCACGAACTGGCAAAACATGGCCACGTGATTGCCCCGCTACATCCAGGCATTGGCACTGGAAAGGATAAAAACAACACCGGCTCCGTTGACGATCTTGCCTATCTCTATCTCGATTTGATCGAACAGCTGAAACTGAAAGACGTAACGCTTGTAGGCGCGTCCTTCGGCGGCTGGATCGCTGCGGAAATGGCGGTACGCAATTGCAACGCGTTGTCCCGGCTCGTGCTGATTGATGCGCTCGGCGTCAAGCTTGGTGAGCGCGAACATCGCGACATTCAGGATTTTTACGGCACGCCTGATTCAGAGCTTACGCGAATGTGTTTCGCCGATCCGGCCAGGGGCGGCGCAGAGTTGCGCTCGCTCGGCGATGATGATCTGCGCCGCCGCCTCCGCGCTCGCGAAGCGCTCGCCCGCTATGGCTGGCAGCCCTATATGCATAATCCCCGCCTGAAACTGCGGCTGCATCGGGTGAATGTACCGACGCTAGTCATGTGGGGCGACAAGGATGGCGTCGCAAGCCCGGATTACGGGAAGGCCTACGCAAACCTCATTCCCGGCTCACAATTCGAACTTGTCAAAAACGCTGGCCATCTCTGCCATATCGAACATCCCGCCACCGTCGCGTCGCGGATTCAATCCTTCGCACATAACCGATAGCGAGGCTTTCAAATGCGCATCTATCATTTCTCTGAAGAGCCCTATCCCGACGTCTGGACGCCCGACCGGCCCACACTTCGTGTAACCCTGCCAAATGAATTGTGCGATCCAAAGCGCGCCAATGAACTTTATCATCGTTATGTCGACGAATGGATGCTGGCGGACCAGCTAGGTTTCGACATCATGTTGAACGAGCATCATTCCACAGCGACTTGCCTCACCGCTTCAGCCAATTTGATGCTCGCAATTCTTGCGCGCGTAACAAAGAATGCGCGCCTGCTTGTGCTTGGTGTGCCCGTCTGCAACAGGCAGGATCCCGTGCGCATCGCCGAGGAAATGTCGATGATCGATGTGATTTCAGGCGGACGGCTCGAATTCGGCATGATCAAGGGCGTGCCTTACGAAATCGCGCCCGCGAATTCACAGCCCACCCGCATGATGGACCGCTTCTGGGAGGCCCATGACATCATCGTCAAGGCGATGACGACCCACAACGGCGCATTCAATTTCGAAGGCGAGTTCTTCCATCATCGCACCGTCAACATCTGGCCGCGCCCCTGGCAACAACCCCATCCACCAATCTGGTCTTCCACATCAACACCAGCTAACGCGAAGGAAATCGGCCTGCGCGGTTATGTCGTCGGTTCATTCATGGGTGGAATCGACGAAACACGGAAGCTTCACAAAGCCTATGCCGAAGGCTATCGCGAAGGCGGCTTTGGTAATGACGTGCCCGTCGACCGTTTCGGCTATCTCGCCATGTGCGCAACGGCAAACACCGAAGCCGAAGCCCGCCGCCGCGCGGATATGATTGCCGATTATCTGCGCACCAACGCTCAAGTCGCTGACCCCTTCAACAAGCCGCCGGGGTATTTCAGCGTCGATGCCGCCTTCCGTTCCATGCGCTCGCCCAATCCGCGCGCTTTCCGTACACTCGTGACACCAAAAGGCCGGCCAGTCGAACTCTCGACGGCGACCCTAGACGATTTCATTGAATGCGGCATCGCTTTTGCCGGCACGCCTGACCAGGTGTTCGAACAAATCTGCTCCTTCGTCGACGGCATCGGCGGGCTCGGCAACCTCTTGCTGATGGGACAGGGCGGTCATCTCAATCACGAAGAAACCGTCGACAGCATCACGTTGTTCGGCAAACAGGTCCTGCCGCGCCTGAAAGCGCGTTATGCGCCTGAAATGAAATTCGCGGCCTGAGGGAGACAAACAGTGGCTGACAATTGGATCGTCATCAAGGAATGGCCAGAACTCATCTTGCAGAAACTTGAGGACTCGGGCGTTGCGCGCATCATTCTCAATCGTCCGGACAAGCGCAATTGCTGGAACCGCGAGATGTGCGAAGCTTTTTTACAAAGCCTCGAAATCATACGCGCCGACAAGTCGCTTAAATGCTGCATCACAAAGGGTGCAGGACCGGTCTTTTCCTCCGGCCTTGATCTCAAATTTTTGCGCGAAGTCTCCAATGGCCCGCTGCTCGATTGGGATCGCCCGACCCCGACAATTCAGATCGCCAATGCCTTGCGTGGTTTCCCGCGCATTATGATTGCGCAAATCCATGGCTATTGCCTTGGCGGCGCGCTGGGCATCATGAATTGTCATGATCTTGTCTATGCGGCAGAAGACGTGCAAATCGGTATGCCCGAAATTCTGCGCGGCTCATTCGGGCAGCTGGTGACCTCAACCTTGCTGCATGGCGGCGTACCCCAGAAGAAACTGTCGCACATCGCTCTTGTCGGCAAAAATTTTTCGGGCAAGGAAGCAGACGAACTCGGAGTTGTCTCTAAAGCCGTTCCCGCCGCCGAACTTGAAACATTCACTGTCGGCATTGCGCGCGAGATTGCCTCACGCCATCTCGCCCCGCTGGAACATCACAAGATCACCGTGCAACTCGGCCGCGATCTCGGCATCAATCAGGCGGTTCAGGTCGACCAGTTGGTAGGCTCGCGCCTGCGCCACGCGATGGACCCGCTCGGCGATGTCGAGAATTATCTCGGCTCGCAAAAGGGGGGCCCGAACCTCGGTTACAAGCGCCCGGACGTAGGGTGAAAGCGGTCAGTGTCTAGTGGATGGTCTGACCGCCATCCACGACAACAGTAGCACCGGTCATGAACGAAGCCGCGTCGGACACCAGAAATGCCGCGACATCGCCGATCTCGTCACATTCCGCAGGACGCCGCAACATGATGCGTTCCTTCACCGCATCGAGATTGACCAGGCCCTTGTCCATATAACCCTTGTAACGCGGCGATAACGTGGAGCCCGGACAGACAGAATTCACGCGCAATCCCTGCGAGCCGTAATCAATCGCAAGCTGCCGCGTGAGGTTGACCACTGCACCCTTGGTCGCGCAATAAACCGGCATCTTGGGATTCCCGATCACTCCGAATGTCGAAGCTATATTGACGATGGATGGCCCCTTGGCTTTCAGCAACAGTGGGATGAACTCGCGGCACATATAATAAACGCTGTTCAGATTTGTTCCGATCAACTCGTTCCACTTGTCCGTCGGCAATTCATGTAGCAATGCGCTGTGATTATTGCCGGCATTATTGACGATCGCTTTTGCGACTCCCCATCTCTCAGTAACGAACGAAGCAAGGGCCTGCACGTCAGCTTCCCTCGAAACGTCGGCGACAAAATATTCACATTTGAAGCCACGTCCGCAGATATCGTCTGCTGCCTCTTTCAACGTTGCTTCAGTCCGCCCGCATATAACCGCGACGGCTCCCATTTCGGCCACAGCCATAGCCGTCGACTTGCCAATGCCCGCCCCGCCGCCGGTGACGACAACTACGTCGCCGTTCATCTTGAGTTTTCCGAGCATGCCTCATTCTCCTCGCCCTGCGGGTCTTGCCATAAGCTGGTCAAAAGAAATTAGAAGGCTTCAGGTTGGCGGCGTTCTCGCCGCACGCGCACCATACCAAGCCTTGAGTTCAGGCAAATATTGCGATGCCAGAAACGAGCCCGCCAACACAAGCCCGATCATCTCATACTGACGTATCGGCACAATCAGGCATGCCCCTGCAGCAAACCCCCAAATACGATCGAGCAGATTAAGTGGACGCCTGCCATAGCCTTCAAGAGCTGCCGCTACAACAATAACTCCAATTGTCGCCAGCGCCGTATCATAAATGATGTGGTTCCAGGGTCCCAACATCAAGATTGACGGGCGATATATAAACATGAACGGCACGACAAACGCCACGAAAGCCACACGCGAGGCATGCCAGGCCGTCTTCATGACAGGGCTACCTGCAATGCCCGCCGCCGCTACGGCGGCCAGTGCATCGGGCGGCGTAATCACCGCAAGTGTTGAATAATACATCACGAAGAAATGCGTCGAGACTTTCGCCGTATAGGGATCGACACCTTGCGATGTAAGAAAGGCAATCAGCATCGGGATCGTCACCGCAATCTGCGCAAGATAGCTCACAGTCGGTGGCACGCCGAGGCCGATCACCAATGAGATCACCATGGTGATGACCAGTCCCATGAACAAAGTGCCCGCGATAGCATTGCCCTGTTGCGCGAGCTTCACGCCAACCGTCGTCTGATCGAACACGCCAACGATGATGCCCGCGCAAGCGGTGGCCACAGCAACAAGAACAGCGCCTTTTGCGCCGTTTTCCAGCGCTTCCATAATGCCGCGCCAATCAAGCCTCGTACTCTTGCGAAACCACGAGACCACGATCACCGCGAGAATCGAATAGCCGACGGAAAACTGCGGCGAGTAATCCATACCCAGCAGCACGACCAGGAGAACGATGGGCAACAACAGATGCCACATTTCCTTGAATTTCCCGCGCCAATCCGGCAGGTCCGCCTTGTCGAGCGGTTTGGCGTCATAGCGCAATGCCGCAAAATGCACTGTGCAATAGATGCCAAGATAATAAAGGATCGCCGGTATAGCCGCATAAAGCGCGATCAACCCGTAGGGCACGCCCGAATATTCCGACATGATAAAGGCAACAGTACCCATAACTGGCGGCATCAACGCGCCACCCGTCGAGGCCGCTGCTTCGATTGCTCCCGACATGAATGGCGGATAACCCGCCCGTTTCATCAAAGGAATAGTAAGCGACCCTGTAGAAAGCACGTTCGCTGTGGCGCTCCCCGAAATCGTACCCGTCAACGCGCTCGCAACGACGGCAACTTTCGCCGATCCGCCACGCCGGTGGCCCAGGATACCCGTCGTGAAATCCATCATGAAACTGCCGAGGCCACAACGTTCAAGGAATGCGCCGAAAATAATGAAAAGGATGATGAAGTTGGCGGAGGCCGCCAGCGGCGCACCGAAGACGCCGGAGAAGGTCAGATATTGGAACTCCAGAGTTTCGGCCACCGTGTAACCAGCGTGCGAAAAAACCCCTGGCAGATTGGGTATGAAAGGGAATATCAAAAAGACAACACAAACAGCGGGAAGCGCGATGCCTGTAACCCGGCAACTTAGTTCCAGCAGCCCGACAACGAAAGCAATGCCAAGAACGATCTCAATTTGCGTCATATCGCCGACATATTGAATCCGCCCGTCTGTGAGATATTGATAATTTGCAATCAGATAAATCATCGGCACGATTGCACAGATAGCGATCGCAAGACGGTAAAGTCTCTGCCCCCACAGACCAAACCGATCCGCAAAATAAAACGGCCGGGAATTGATCAGCAACAGAAGCACGAAAGACAGCAGGAGATGGATGGTTCTCTGCAGAATGGCGTCCATCAACCCGAATATGGCTGTGTGCATATGGAACAGCGCCATGCCCACTGCGATGACGCGCACGAGAAGCGTTAAATTTCCCGAAGAGATCATGATGTCTGTTCACGCCAGAGTAAGGGGAACCTGATTGGCCTCAGTGCTTCCAATTCACTTGATCCAGCCACGTTCGCGATAATATCTGGCCGCGCCCGGATGGAACGGCGAGCCTGCATCAATAGCCATTTCCTTGACATCGAAGGGTTCGAGCGACGGCTCCGAAGGCCGGATCTGGTCGAAATTCTCCGCGATAAATTTCACCATCTGATAGGCCAGCGGCTCGCTGAGCTTTGCCGATGCAGCGATGACATTGGGATAGGCGAGAGAATCTACTGAGTTTGACAAGTTTTTGTAAGCAGAACGGTCTTTCGGCCATTTGGTAATGTAGAAACTCGGATCTTCCTTGACAAAGGCATCCATCACCTTGCGATCAAGCTCGATCAGCCTCACGTTTCGCGTTTGCGCCAGGTTCATGAAGGCGCCAAAACGTTCGCTTGGTGCGTACATAAGGCCCTGGTGATGTCCGTCCTTGAAGGATTCCACGGCTTCAGTAATACGCAAAGTACCCAGCTCAACTTTCCCGGATATACCCTCCATCTTGGCGATCGTCTCGCTGATTTCACGGATGGAAAAGCCTTTGGGCGCAACATTGAGCTTCTTCCCGGCGAAATCCTTAAACGTCTTGATGGAGGACTCCTCGGGGACGAAAATGACAACGTGGAACGCGTGTAATGTGATGAGATTCACAGCATTATTCGTCGGCTTTTTGAATGGCTCCTTGCCAAGTCTGCCTTCCCGGAGGCTCTGCGACATAGTGATGCCGATATCCGACTTGCCATCATCGACCCGGATGACATTGCCGATGCTGCCGCCTGGCTGCAGAGTTACACGGCCAATCTCCGGCATCTTTTCGAGCAATGTCCCAAGCGCCACGGTGATGGGATATTGTGATCCACCCTGCGTGCCCGCGCCAACGTTGATATCCGCCTTGCCCTGAGCAAAAGCGGCGCTGCCCGCAAACAGCGATGCTACGAATACTAGCGATCCCAAATGTTTCATCAGACCCTCCCAGGCGCAAATGCATTGCCAGATTTTTTCGCGGAGCTTTGCCCGTTCCAGCTTGCCAGCACTCTAGCAGCCTGTCGGACTTAACTTGTCCTGGCGGCGGGGCAAGGGCAAGCGTAGAATCATACTGTTGATTCTTTCCCTCTGACGAGCGGCCCTTTGATGAGCAATTTTCGCACGATTGATCGCGGGACGGGTTTTCTTCTGCCGCCG